>CAZMOS010000018.1:5908-39088 GCA_964567945.1 uncultured Lentimicrobiaceae bacterium | reverse complement strand
TAAAACAACTGCGCAGAGAACCCGAGATTGATAATCCCTTTGTATCCGTATCCGAACTCAATATAACCGCCAAGCCGTTTCCCCAGCCGGATTCCCACAGCATTCAATTGATAAGCCACACTGGCAATGGTTCCGGTTGATTCCTGTTGGACTTCATTGGGCGTAAAGGTTTCATTTCCAAAAGTAAAACCCAGCCCGATCCCCGAGTAAACCTGTACGGGTCCCCGGTTGTAATACCGGTACTCCCATTCGATGGCACCGGTATAAAATTTCCGTTTTATGTCCCCTTCATACTGCCCCACATTATAGATCTTTCCTGACGAACTGCTCATGCCAAACGTAATGCCCCACATCATGTATTCGTTCCTGAAAATATGCCGGTAAGAGAGAAACAATGCGCCCGGGCTGCTGTACCGGTCCCTGACGTAAAGCGCTTCGGGATAAAGGCCGTCCAGAGTTTTGGAACTGAAATGTTTAAACTGGTCGGGAATAAAAAGGCCGTAACTGAGCGAGATGTCATGGTGGTCGAAACTCTTGTAGTAAGTCTGGGCATCTACCCCGTTTACCAATAGTAAAATCACAATGAGAAACAATATCTTTTTCATGAAACAGGATTTACGTCAAAAATAGGATTTTTCCGTTTGATAAGGAACAATTTAAGCCAAAAAAAACGAAAATTTTTACCGGGATTCAAAATTTCTTCAGGATGGATTTTACCGAACCCAGATATCCGCCCCCGAAAAGGTTCACGTGTACCATCAAAGGGTACAGGTTGCAATAGTCCAGCCTTTGCTGCCACCCCGGTTCCAGTGGAAAATAACGGTTGTAGGCCTCATAGAATCTGTGGTGGAATCCGCCGAATAGCTGCGACATGCCCAGGTCCATTTCACGGTGACCGTAATAAACAGCAGGATCAATGATGACCGCTTCTCCTTCCGGGTTGACGATAAAATTTCCACCCCACAGATCACCATGGATGAGTGCCGGTGGCTCACCGGGGAAAACCTCATCCAGCTTTTGATAAAACCGTTCAAATTGCCGGATGGTGCTGTTTCCTATTTTTCCTGCATTCCGTGCCATTCTGACCTGGAACTCAAGACGTTCTTCCCTGAAGAAGCCGGCCCATGAGCTGTGGCGGCGATTGGATTGTGGCAAGGAACCGATGTAGTTGTCATGATCCAGCCCGAACATCTTGTCTGTATGCCTGTGAAGAGCAGCCAGTCTTTTTGCAAAAGTTTCCCAGAAATCAGAACTTTTTGTTCCCGGCGGAATGTATTTCATGATCAGAAAAGCTTCTTCACCGGTTTCATCCCAGGCCACCGCTTCGGGAACGGGAATTTCCCCGGCATCGGCCAGGATCTTCAGTCCCATGGCTTCTTTTTCAAACATCTTCGGATACAGGGAAGAAGAATTCTTTTTGACAAAATACAATCCCAATGAGGTTTCCATCCGGAAAGTATCATTGATGGAACCTCCCCCCACGGACGTAACCGAAAGTATTTCCGTATTATCCCCGGTAACGGTTTCCAGTTTCTTTTTTACATGATCTCTCCAGGACATATTGCTGTGTATTTGAACCCTGAAACAAATATACTAATTCTTTAACGGGTTTGTTCAAACGGCAAAACAAACGGGAATAATATCATCGGCGCTTCTTTCCATTGAACCCTGGTGTTAATAAAAAGACTTTCCGGAGTTGATGCAATCATAAGTCCGTCCGGTGACTTTTAAAATTAATCCGCCGTAGTTAAAAAATGTCGTAACTTTATGTTTTGTTATAACAAATGGCATCATTTATCGTTCAATTACCATGAAACCGGAGAAAAAATTCTCGACATACATTAAGTATTTCAGCGAGCAGAAACTTTTTAAAAAGCTGAAATCTGTTTCGGGAACATTAAGCGCTAACATGCTGTATTATATACTGGTACTGTTTTATCTTGTTGCCGACAAGAATATCCCTTTTAAAACCCGGATGATCTTTATGGCTGCACTGGGATATCTGATTTTACCTACCGACCTGGTTTCGGATTTCATTCCCGGGCTGGGGTTTACCGATGATGCCGCGTTTATCACCTTTGCCGCAACACAGGCTGTGAACTACATCACACCTGAAACCGGAGCCAAAGCGCTGGTCATGCTTGAAAGACTTGCCGGACCGAAAGCCGCCGAAAAAGTCAGAAAAAAGGGATTCTTTAAAGCCGGTTAGTAAGCTGACCTGAATTGTTTTAAAAAGCGGATATCGTTTTCAAAATAAAGCCGCAGGTCATTCACACTGTATTTAAGCATCGCGATCCGTTCTATTCCCATCCCGAAAGCAAAGCCCGTGTATTTTTCACTGTCAATATTGCACGCTTCCAGCACATTGGGATCAACCATGCCGCAACCTAGTATTTCAACCCATCCGGTATATTTACAGATGTTACATCCTTTGCCGCCGCAAATGTTGCACGAAATGTCCATCTCCGCAGATGGCTCGGTGAAGGGGAAATAGGAAGGACGGAAACGGGTTTTCGTATCCTTTCCGAACATCTCGCGCGCAAAAAAGTAAAGGGTTTGTTTAAGGTCGGCAAACGAAACATGCGTATCCACATAAAGTCCTTCAACCTGGTGGAAAATGCAGTGTGCCCTTGCTGAAATGGCTTCGTTGCGGAAAACGCGGCCCGGTGACAATGTCCTGATCGGGGGTTGTGTGTTTTCCATTACCCTCACCTGAACCGATGAGGTATGTGTACGCAGTAAAATATCCGGGTCTTTCTCGATGAAAAAGGTATCCTGCATATCACGTGCGGGATGCTCTTCCGGGAAATTCAACGCGGAAAAGTTATGGAAATCATCCTCGATCTCAGGGCCTTCCGACACAGAAAAACCAATGCGTGAAAAGATATCAATGATTTCGTTCCGTACCAGGGAAAGCGGATGTCTTGTGCCGATGTTGTCCGTAACCGGCATGGTCAGGTCCAGATCGGTTGATGTGGTTTCCGATTGCTGTTCGATTTCCGCTTTCAGCGCGATTATTTTTTCCTGAACCGCCTGTTTCAGTGAGTTGATCAATTGCCCCAGCTCTTTGCGGTCTTCGGGCGGAACATTTCTGAATTCGGCAAACAGCAGCGGGATCAATCCTTTTTTACTCAGAAATCTTATCCTGAATTGTTCAAGTTGTTCCAGGTTACCGGCGGAAAAAGCTTCAACCTCTTTCAAATATTTTTCAATGGTTTCCTTCATGTTCCTTTTATTCAAGAATCTCGATATTCATATCCACTTCTTCGACGGGTTTGTCTCCCGAGTCAGTCTTTACCGCTGCAATTTTATCAATCACGTCAAACCCCATGATCACTTCCCCGAAAACGGTATAACCGCCGTCAAGATGCGGGGTGCCGCCGATGGTTTTATAAACTTCCCGTTGTTCTTTGGTAAACATGTGCCCTGTTTTTGCCGAGACAGCGTTGAGGTACTGATCAGTTACCGGCTGGCCCTGGACAATATAAAACTGTGAGCCGGAACTCCGTTTCCGGGGGTTCACATTATCGGGCATTCTTGCAGCGGCAATGGCCCCTTTTTTGTGAAAATGATTGGGCAGTATCTCGGCTTCCAGCGTATATCCCGGGTCGGTACGGCCATCTTTGTTGCTCCCTCCCTGGATCATGAATCCGTTGATCACCCGGTGAAAAGGCGATCCGTTGTACCATCCTTCTTTTACCAGCTTGATGAAATTATCACGGTGAATGGGTGTGTCGTTATAAAGTTTGGCTGTGATGTCTCCGTATTTGGTGTGGATGATGATCAGAGTCTCGGGTTTTGTTGTTTGTGATAACAATTGAATGCTAAAAAATAATCCTAAAATGAATGTTATTGTTTTCATAATTTTCTATTGTTTGAGGGGGCAAACATAGTAAAAATGAGGGTATGCCGGAATGATGCCCAGCTAGGAATTTTTTTTATTTTCTTCCAGAAAACACTTGCGGCACAGCGGCTCGTAAATATCGGTTTCGCCCAGCACTACCAGCTTATCATCCGCTACGGTACGGTGTGAATAGTTGGCCAGAGCGCCGCAACGGATACAAATGGCATGAACTTTTGTAACATATTCGGCTATCGCCATCAGTTGGGGGATAGGGCCGAAGGGTTTTCCCTGGTAGTCCATATCCAGCCCCGAAACCACAACACGTTTCCCCTGCTCTGCCAACTGGTTGCAGACACTCACCAGCTCATTCCCGAAAAACTGGGCTTCGTCAATACCTACTACCTCGAAATCTTCAGCATAAAACAAAATCTGTGATGCATTTTGTACCGGAATGGAGGCTTCCTTTTTTTCATCGTGCGACACAACATCCGTTTCATCATAACGGGTATCTATAGCCGGTTTGAAAACTTCCACTTTCTGTTTGGCGATCCGCGCCCGGTTCAGCCGCCTGATCAGCTCTTCGGTTTTACCGGAAAACATGGAGCCGCAGATGACTTCGATCCATCCCGTCTGAGATTTGTTATTTCGTTCTTTTTCGAGAAACATCTTTGCTTTTTGATATTCTTCCTACCTTTGAAAGATACAAATTTACAATACTTTTCAGCATAAAAAAGTGTGATGTCAAATCAAAAAGCAACAGACAATGAATAAGGATAAAATTTTGAGGGATATCGAATTACAAGCCGAATTTATACTGGCACATATCCGGCGCATTCGTAAAAGTGAAAAAGAACTGCACCCGCTTGACCGTGATATGTTGCTTAACAAAACGCGGAACATTTACGAAAAGTTGCTGGAATTTGAAGAAAATGTTGCAACGGAAACTACCGAAAAGACCATCAACCTTCCTGAAACCATGCCCGGGGCTGACATTCCCGAAACAGCAGAGAGCACAAAAAATATTGCCAGGGGTGAATTGGTTCCTGAAAAACCTGCTGCCGGAAACCCGCCGGAAGACAAAACCGGTGAACTGCCTGAAACTGAAATAACCGGAGAACCTGTACGGCAACCGGAAGAGATACCTGAACCCGGCGAAGAACCCGAAACTGCGGCCAAACCTGAAAAACCTCCGGCAACGGAAGGAGAAAAGGAAAATGAAGAGCCGGAAGGGCCATCCTCTATTGACCTGTTTTCCACGGCTGAAGAGACCATTGCCGAAAAACTCGGACAAAAAGAAAAATCTACTATTGCAGATAAAATAAGCCGGAATACAATAAGCGACCTCCGGCAGGTGATTGGTATCAACGAAAAGTTTTTGTTTATCAATGAACTTTTTAGCGGAGATATGACCCGATATAACAAGGTGATTGATGACCTGAACGGAATGCAGAATTCCGAAGGCGCACGCCGGTATCTTATCGAACTGAAAGTTGCCAGTCAATGGTCTGACGACATGGAGGCATTTATAAAACTGAAAGAACTTGTCGAAAGAAAGTTTGCATAAAATCCGGGGCCATGGAACCATCAAAGCTTTTTATTGTACCCACTCCCATTGGCAATCTGGAAGACATGACTTTCAGGGCGATCAGGATTTTGAAAGAAGCAGACCTGATCCTGGCCGAAGATACGCGTACCAGCGGCAAATTACTCCGTCATTTTGAAATCACCAACAAGCTGTTTGCTTACCACCAGCATAATGAACATAAAGTATTGGAAGGGCTTATCAAACGGCTGCTGGAAGGCGAGACTATGGCCCTGATCACCGATGCCGGTACGCCGGTTATTTCGGACCCCGGTTTTCTGCTGGTCCGCGAGTGTATAAAAAATGATATTGAAGTAGAGTGTCTCCCGGGGGCAACAGCTTTTGTCCCCGCACTGGTAAATTCGGGCCTGCCTGCGGACAAATTCTTTTTCGAAGGATTTCTCCCCCACAAAAAAGGCAGGCAGACACGATTGAAGGAACTGGCCGGACTGCCTTACACACTGGTATTTTATGAATCACCCTACCGCCTGGTAAAAACCCTCGAACAATTAATCACTTTTTTCGGCCCCGATCGCAACGCTTCCGTATCCAGAGAACTGACCAAACTGCATGAAGAAAACGTGCGGGGCACACTGCAATCGCTTTTTGACCATTATAAAGATAAAACCATTAAAGGAGAGATTGTTATCGTGGTAGGGCCAAAACTCAGTAAATAATTTGCTTTCATAATCTGCTTTATTCGCTTGCCGGCAAACTATTAACAATGCTGCATCTGCAAGGGTTAAATGTTGCCGTCATTTCCGGATTACCGAATGAAAAATTTGTGCTTTTAACAATAATTCATATATTTGACATGAAAACCAACACAAATACCTTTTTAATAACCCTCATTAATAAATAATAATGAAAAATCTTTTTTTTGTTTGTATTCTTGTTGTTGTGATCACTGCATCCTGCACATCACAAAAAGTTTTGACCCAATATGCTGGCACTGAAATCGTTTTTGGTAATGGCGGAGGATTTACAGGTCAGGTAAATGAATATACTTTAAGCACCGACGGCAGTATTACGCTGGTCAAAAGTCTCGAAGGAGATACTGTGGTGATCAATACGGTGAGCAAAAAAACCGCCGGGAAAATTTTTACCCTTTTTTCCGAATCCGGTCTGGACACCCTTGATTTTAAGTATCCGGGAAACAGATACTATTTTATAAAGGAAAGGAAAGACGGAATAAAACACGAGGTCATCTGGGGCGATCCCAATCATCCCGTACCCTCACAAATAGAAAACCTTTATACACTTTTGATAACGAATATTAATAACAACTAAATATTAAAGCCATGAATAAAAAAACTACACGTCAGGCAATTTTACTTCTGGGAATTCTTATGATTTTTCAGGCGGCAGTTGCTCAAAACGGGCAAAATCCTTTTGCCGTCAAGCAAAAAACACCAACCGGTAACTCAGTGATTTCACCGGCGCCCCTGAATGCGGGGCCATTATCGAATGCCGTGCAGGGACAACGTACTCTGCAAACGGCTTATGGTTACAATTATCATTCTATCCTTTTTCAAAATCCGTTATTGAACCGGGACTTCCAAATTGCGGAACAACAGTATGATAAAAACGGCTTGCTGATCCTGACAGAAAACGCCGGAGGATACGGTGTGCCTTTTAACAGCCGTTCGGAAGAAGAAACATTACAGGCCTGTTATAATTATCTCGATCAGATCAAATCGGCCATGAGAATACAAAATCCTGAACAGGAGTTTTTACCTGAAGGCCAGTGGGAAGACGACTTGGGGTTTACCCATGTGCGCCTGCAACAATATTTTCAGGGGCTGGAAGTTTTCGGGGGCGAAATTCTTCTGCATGGTTCACAGGGCCTGATCAACCGTTTTAACGGAACCTATTACCCCACCCCTGATGTCAACGACCTTACACCGGAACTTCAGGAACAACAGGCCGTGGACGTGGTTATTCAGGATGTGTCAACACTGACAACATACACATCCATGTCACAAGAAATAAAATCGTTTTTGAATTACGATGGCCCTGAATCCAAACTGGTCATTTATCATTACGACAGGGACCTGGGCAGTGAACGGCTGGCATGGCACGTCACAATCAGGCCCAATGTGCTGGACTGGTATCAGTATTTTGTGGATGCCAAAACGGGTGAGATCATTAATAAATTCAACAACACCTGCACCGATGGCCCGGCAACTGCACAGGCAGTTGACCTGAACGGCGTTACACGGACGATTAACACATATTTGAAAAACGGCAAGTATTACCTGCTCGATGCTTCGCGTCCGATGTTCGGTGGGGGAGATATCCCCGATAACCCTGTTGGTGCCATCGTGACTTTGGACGCCAATTATAGCACTATGCAAAATTTGAGCGTATATTATCTTGTTTCACAGAACAATTCATGGGACAATCCCACGGCGGTGTCTGCTCATTACAACGCGGGAACCACTTACGAATATTTCAGATCAACCCATTCCCGTAATTCCATTGACGGAAAAGGAGGAACCATTTATTCCATTATCAATGTAAATGACGACAACGGCGGTGGACTGGATAATGCTTTTTGGAACGGACAGGCCATGTTTTACGGGAATGGCGCATCAGACTTCCTTCCGCTGGCAGGAGGGCTTGATGTGGGAGGTCATGAAATGGCCCACGGCGTGACTCAGAATACAGCAAACCTGGTTTATCAAAACGAACCGGGGGCAATTAACGAGGCAATGTCTGATATTGCCGGCGCTATGGTTGATCGTGAAGACTGGCAGATGGGTGAAGACATTATCAAGCCCGGCAACCCCGGCTTCCCAACCGGCGCCATGCGCGACATGTCAAATCCCCATAACGGAGGAAACAGCTTTAGTGATCCTTCCTTCCAACCGGCACATACGAATGAAAAATACACGGGAAGTGGTGACAACGGCGGGGTACATCTCAACAGCGGCATAATCAACTTTGCCTATTATAAGCTGGCGACAAATACATCAAAAAACAAAGCCGAAAAGATTTTTTACCGGGCATTATCCACTTATATGACAACAACTTCACAATTTATTGATTGCCGGCTGGCATTTGAAAATGCAGCAAAAGACTTATACGGAAACAATTCCGCAGAATATAATGCGGTAGTCAACGCATTTTATGCCGTGGGAATCGGAGACCAGAGTGGTGGTGGAGGCGGCAGCCCTCCTCCCGGCGAAATCGAGATCAATCCCGGTCAGGATTACATCCTCAGCGTGGATGTGGACGCGCAAAATGCCAATACGCTCTATATTTCAAGTACGCAGGGCGATAATTTTATTCCTATCAGCCAAACCATGCCAAACCGTAAACCCAGCATTACTGATGACGGTTCGGTTGCTGTTTTTGTGGATGAAAACAAGATGATGAAAGCAGTTGAACTTTCAGGGCAATATGAGGAATGGCAGTTATCACCCGATATAGTATGGGACAATGTGGCTGTTTCGAAAGACGGATCAAAAATCGCCGCCATCACCACAGATGTGGATTCGGCGATCTGGGTCTATAACTTTAATTTGAGTCAGTGGGCTAAATACCATCTTTACAACCCGACTTATTCCGAAGGTGTGATCACCGAAAACGTCCTGTATGCCGATGCCCTTGAATGGGATTATTCGGGTGAATATCTTATTTACGACGCATACAACAAACTGGTAAATGAAGATGGAAATGACATCAGTTACTGGGATATGGGGTTTATCCGTGTCTGGAACAATGCTTCAAACTCGTGGGGTGACGGTGATATATTCAAGCTGTTCTCTGCATTACCCGAAGGTATCAGCGTCGGAGACCCGACATTGGCAAAGAATTCGCCTTATATCATTGCTTTTGATTATCTTGATGATAATTCGGGTGAAATCTATGTGCTGGCTGCCAACCTCGTAACGGGGGATGTTGGAACTATTTACCAGAATACCGTTTTAGGAATGCCGAGTTATTCAAAAAAAGATGACAAACTTGTCTTTTCGGCAGAGAGTACTGACAACACGGAAGTGGTTGGGGTTATTTCTTTGGCAAATGACAAGATCAATCCCAATGGTAATCCTTCTCTTTTAATTGATTATGCCAAATGGCCTGTCTGGTATGCTACCGGACAGCGAAACCTGACGGATGTGGAAGAAAATCCTGTGGATGATATTTTTGCCAATGTCTATCCCAATCCGTTCAGTGACGAGCTTACGCTTGTTGCGGAAATAAAAAACAACGAAACCTATCAAATCAAGGTGTTCAATATTTACGGACAGCTTGTTAAGGAAGTTTCAGGTGTAAGCGGCGGTGAAATGGCGACTGTAAAAATGAATACGGATTCATGGGCGGAAGGCACCTATCTTGTCAGGATCAGTACTGGGAAACTGACTACGACAAAGAAGATCGTCAAGGTCAGATAGTATCGCGGTTGATGATGATGGGCGGGGTCTCAATGACATTGCTTTTGTTGAGATCCCGGTCATAAATGTAAACACTGAATTTTATCGTGTCAAATTTTGAAAGGGGGTTATACAGGAACAATGTGTCCTGGAAAATCCCTTTTATTGCAAGGTTTCCTGTCGGTGGCGTCAGGATGGGAAAACGGCTGTTGAAGGTAAGCGTATCGTATTGTTGAGTTTCATTATTCCAGAAAATAAGCGGTATCTTTTCAAATTTCCCGTTGCGCATTTCATAATAGTCAATGATAAGATTGTAGTAATAAGGGCTTCCAAAATTAAACGGAGGAAAGGTGTCGTTCTTAGCCAGCCCCAGGTTGCCGTCGCCATCCTGATAGGAAAATATCAACACACCTCTTTCGGTAATTCCCGTTTCCACATTGTTTTCCAATAAAAACCCCTGGTAAGCAATTTCAGGAATGACCGGAAAATCCTCAAACTTCCGGCAGGAAAATATTGCAGCAAAAAAAACAAGCATTAAAACCAGTATGACCCATGTATGTCTTTTCATTCGTTTTGTCTTGTTACGGTCTTTATTTTAAACGAGATTGCAAAAGTATTATTTTAGCAAAAATATAACCAAAAGCATGCCGCATTTGGATTTTTTAAAAAAACGGATTTTCGAAATCAGCTCGTCTGAAGAGTTTAACGAAGTTGCATTGCAAATATTTCATTTTCAATATGAAAACAATCCCGTTTATCGAAAGTTTGCAGGCAATCTTCCTGTGAACATCAGTGGTATCAGCCATTTTTCTCAAATTCCATGTTTACCGGTTGAGTTTTTCAAAGATCACAAAGTGATGAGCGGCAAATTCGAACCGGATATTGTTTTTACGAGCAGCGGTACAACAGGTTCCGGTACCAGCAGACATTTTGTCAAAGACCGTTCATTGTATGAAACCGGTTTTCTCAAAACTTTTGAATTATTTTTCGGGAAACCACAGGACTACATCATTCTGGCATTGTTGCCTTCTTACCTTGACCGCAAAGGATCCTCCCTGGTGTATATGACGGAAAAGCTGATTGAACGGAGCAAACATCCCGAAAGCGGATTTTATCTTTATGATCATAAAAAGCTGGCAGACACGCTCCGGAAAATAAGGGACAAACACCGGAAAGTGATCCTGCTGGGTGTGACTTATGCATTGCTTGACCTGGCGGAAACGTATCCGCTGCATTTCCCTGAACTGATCCTGATGGAAACGGGGGGTATGAAGGGCAAACGAAAAGAAATGATCAGGGAAGAACTGCACAGCACCCTGAAAAAAGCTTTCAACACCCCCAAAGTATATTCCGAATACGGCATGACGGAATTGCTCTCACAGGCTTACTCCAAAGGGGAAGGTAAATTTTATACTCCACCGTGGATGAAAATCATGATCCGGGACACCAATGACCCGCTGGCCTTGCTACCTGAAGGGAAAGCCGGCGGCATCAACATCATTGATCTGGCCAACATCCATTCCTGCGCTTTCCTGTCCACCCAGGATTTGGGAAAACGCCACCCCGACGGCAGTTTTGAAGTGCTGGGCCGTTTTGACAATTCCGATATAAGAGGGTGTAATCTTCTGATACAGTAATAATACATACACGCTTCAAGCGTAATGGTTTGAATCTCTCCTAAAATAAAAGTCCCTGCCTGTTTTCATCATCCGGTAAGATAATCTCCGGCCCGTCGTTGGCCGGTGAGTTTACTTTTTTCGAAACGGGATAAACTTCCATCTTATCTGCTTCAAAAGGCACAAGCAGCTTTTTCAGAGCAGCCGGGTCATTTTCTTTCAGCCAGGCTTCCTCGTCTTCAGGGTGAAGAATAACGGGCATACGGTCGTGTATTTTTTCCACAAGCGGACTGGCGTTGGTGGTGATGATGGAAAAAGAATGAACCGGTCTGCCTTCGGCATCCTTCCATGTTTCCCAGATGCCGGCCATGGCAAACAGTTCTTCATTTTTCAAAAAAACACGAAAAGGAGTCTTATTGTCATCTTTCTTCCATTCGAAAAACCCGTTGGCCGGAATGAGGCATCTTCGTTTTTGAAAAGCATGTTTGAAAGCCAGTTTTTCGGCCAGACTTTCTCCCCGGGCATTGATCAGCCGGAAACCGATCTTTGGGTCTTTCGCCCAGAAAGGGATCAGCCCCCATTTATAAAAGTTCAGTTTTCCCGGTTCCGCATTGGTGATGACGGGCAGTTCCTGCGACGGGGCACAGTTGTAACTGGGCTTGTACATTTCATCAAACACCTCCACATTGAAACGTTCCGAGATGTGTTTTCCTTTTACCGATAGTTGAAATCTGCCGCACATGATTTAATATTTTGCGGAGTTAAAGCCGGGACAAGGTCTGTCCCTCTTTCGTCGAATTCAACCGCCTGATGGCCATATCCACCACTTCCCTGTGGTCGAAGGCAAGTTCCGGCAGGTTGTTGATGTTGAACCAGGCAGCCTCGCGTGCATCATCACCGGCTTTTGTTTTCTGATCGTCTTTGAGGATTCCCCAGAAGATCACAGATATCGTCCGCCCTCTCGGATCGCGGTTAAGGGCACTAAAGGCATGCAATTGTTGCAGGTCAACGCCTCTAAGGTTTGTCTCTTCTTCCAGTTCACGGGCAACGGCTTCTTCCAGGGTTTCGTCCATATCAACATATCCGCCCGGCAGGGCCCAGTGGCCTTCAAACGGAGGGCGGTCACGCCGGATAAGCAATATTTCCGTATTGTCCTCTCTTTGCCTGAAAACAGCGGCATCCACCGTAAGCATCGGGCGGGGGTATTCGTACGTGTAACTCAATTTTGAAATTTTTACTCAAAAATAAAGCTAATTCCAATGTGCCGGTGAGATACTACGGATTATTCTTCTGCCGCGATGGATAAAACCAGTTGCGCGGTATCAAAGGGTATGTCATCAATATTCTGTTCGTCTTCAAAATAAAAGGTTTGCTCAAGAGCAGCCCGGTAAATTGCCTTTTCAGAAACAGCCCGGGTATCAAAAGGAATGTCATCAATATCCTGTTCGTTTTCCATAGGGAACTGCACCATTAATGCTTTTTTAGAAAAACAGTCGGCAGCAATACATTCGGTATCGAACGGTATGTCGTCAATCAACGGTTCGTCATTAAAGTAAAATTCCATATTTTGAGTTGCGTAATAACAGGTAATTGTTTCCGTGTCAAAGGGAATATCAACAATGTAATTTTCGTCATCGAAATAATAAGCATTGACATTTGCGTGGGCAGCGACAAAAATAATTGAGAAAGCTGCTGTAATCAGAATGGTGTATATCGTTTTCATTTTCGTATTTTTTTAGTAAGTTGACTTATTGTATGGCTATTATCGTGCCACGATTTATAAATGGCAGAAATACAATGTTTAAAAATAGTTAACACAAGCTTTACCTCATCATCTGTTTGTATACCGGCCGGACAAAATTGTTCGGAACCGAACGGTTTTCGCCCGGAACATTAAAAGTAGATCATTTTTGTTTTTCAAGGAAGATAAAAGGTGGTCAAATACTCATCCTTTCCTTTCAGGATTGTCTTTTAGAAAACTTTTCCAGCCACTGTAATTTTTTCCGGTTTGTATTTTATTGCCTTGGAAATAGTGGCAAACTGCAGCGGCCAGACCGTCGGTGGCGTCGAAAAATTCGGGAGAATGTGTAATCTCAACCAAATTGGCGAGCATTCCGGCAACTTGTTCTTTGGAGGCATTGCCGTTTCCGGTGATGGATTGTTTGATTTTTTTCGGTGAATATTCGAAGATGGGTACGTCTTTATAAAGAGCAGCAGCAATGGCAACTCCCTGTGCCCGCCCCAGTTTCAACATGGATTGTACATTTTTTCCGTAAAAAGGGGCCTCGATGGCCAGCTCGTCAGGTTTGTATTCTTCGATGAGTCCGATTGTGCGTTCAAAAATCTTTTTTAATTTTAACGCATGGTTGGCATATTTTCCAAGCTTCAGAACGCCCATTGTGATCAGACTGATCTTTGTTTCCTTTTGATGGATCAATCCGTATCCCATAATGTTGGTTCCGGGGTCAATACCCAGGATTATCCGGTCTGTGCTCAATGTTTTAAAATTAAAAAGTGAAAACAAAAGTAAGCAAAACATACAACATCCTTATCCGGCTGGCTATCATCCTGCTTACTTTCGGTTTTTTATACGAACAGATATTTTACAGGAAAAATTTGGAAGAGATCATTGATTTTATCCCTGAAATTTCAGGATCCTTCCGGTTTTATTTTAACCTGGCGCTGGCTACTCTGCTCATACCGGTCAATCAGTTTTTGGAAATTATAAAGTGGAAATACCTTATTGACAAGCTGGAAAAGGTCTCCCTTTGGGCAGCCACCAAAGCGGTTTTTGCCGGTATTTCGGTCAGTATGTTTATGCCCAACAGGGTGGGTGATTATCTGGGAAGGGTTTTTGTTCTGAAATATGCTGACCGGCTGCAGGCCGTGCTGATCACTATTTTAGGAAGTATGGCCCAGTTGCTGATGACCCTCATTTACGGGTTCCTTGCGGTGCTTTTCTTTTTTCCCTGGTATTACGACATGAGCGATCAGTTCAATGTGTGGGTTTATACAGGACTGGCTTTAACGATTCTTGTTTTGACATTTATATTTGTTTTTGCCTATCTCAATTTCGGCAGTTTTTCAGCCATTATTCAACGTATCAGCGGAAGATTTTATAACCGGATAAAAAAATACAGCGAAGTATTTTCGTGGTACAGGGCCAAAGACCTGTTACTGGTTTTGTTGTTAAGCGCATTGAGGTATGTGATCTTTTCATTACAGTTTTATCTCCTGTTGCGGGCGTTTTACGTTCCGGTATCCTACTATTCGGCCATCGTTCTTATCGGCCTGGTTTATTTGCTGATGACCATCATTCCGACGGTAGCCCTCACCGAATTGGGGGTCAGAGGATCGGTAAGCCTTTTTGTTTTTTCATTATATCTTGAGCCGGTAGGAAGGTGGACGGATAATGTAGGAGCAGGGGTGGCTTCTGCGGTTAGCGTGTTGTGGTTGATGAATCTTGCTTTTCCGGCACTTATTGGCCTTATCTTTGTTTACAGTTTACGTTTTTTCAGAACAAACAACAATGGAAATTAATATCTATTTCTGGGCACTAACTGTTTCGGCATTGCTCTACCTGCTGGTTATATTTCTGATTACGACCGGATGGTTCAAAATACATACGGCTGAACAAGACGATAATGTTACAGATGTAAAAATATCTTTGGTTGTGGCGGTAAGGAATGAAGAAGAAAATATTTTACCCTTACTCAAAGATATTACCGGACAAAATTATCCGCCCGGAAATGTGGAGATACTGGTCGTTGACGATCAGAGCGAGGATAGAACCGTTGAACTCGTCAGGCGGTTCGGGAAAGAAAAACCGGACTTGAATATTGAGGTTCTTGAATCAGATTCGGAAGGAAAAAAAGAAGCAATTGCGACAGGTATTGAAAAGGCCGGCGGGGAGTTGATCATCACAACTGACGGGGACTGCCGGATGGGTCCTTTGTGGTTTGGGAAGATGGCTACCGTTTACAAAAAGCAGGATTGCAAACTGATCGTGGCGCCTGTTGTTTACCAAAAGGAAAAAGGATTTATACAGCAGTTTTTCTCCCTTGATTTTATTAGTCTGGTGGCTACGGGTGCGGGATCCGTTGGCCTGGGATGGCCCTTTATGGGAAACGGGGCAAACCTTGCTTTTGAGCGAAAAGCAGGGGAGGATGTAATTGAAGAAGCCGGGGGAAGGCAATTTGCTTCCGGGGATGATGTGTTTCTTGTTCAGGCCATTGCGGAAAAATACGGGGCTTCATCCGTCGTTTTTCTCAAAGACCCTGCTGCCCTGGTAATGACGAAACCACCAGAAAGCTTTAAGGATTTCCTGTCACAACGAATCCGTTGGGCCTCCAAAGCCAAAGGATACCGGTTGCCATGGGCTCTCGTGACATCATTCACTGTTTTTTTATTCAATATATTTCTCGTCTCCGCTTTTTTCGCCACTTTTTTCAAGCCCTGGTTCTTTATTATCTTTTGCCTTTTTGTCTTGCTGAAAATGATGACTGACTATCCGTTGCTGAAAAATTTTGCCTCTTTTGCAGGGAAAAGAAAACTGCTTTTATGGTTTTTTGTTTTTGAATTTATTTATCCGTTTTATATTCTGGTGGCAGCCGTCGCCGGATTGTTTTTTCGCTTTGAATGGAAAGGGAGGAAAGGATTGAGGTGAGTTTGGAGTTTCTCTCCTTCTCCGTCAGATGACGGATTCGGCGGGCAGGGAAGTTTGGAATTTAGAACGATACAACAGAATCTTCGGAAAGCCGGGCAGCAGAATGATCCGTTATTCCACCCTCTTTTTCCGGTTTAGCAAAGCCTCCGCCATGATCAAATCTGCTGGAGTAGTGATTTTTATATTTTCATCGTTACCTTCGGTAAGATAGATCTGTTGACCGATACTTTCCAGCACAGAAGCATCATCCGTAAAATCTTCGCGATAGTTTTGGTGATATGCTTTCTTGATGAGCGTGGAATAAAACACCTGAGGTGTCTGGATTATCCGGAGTTTTTCCCTGTTAACCGGCTTATTAAGAGGCCCGTCCGTTTCCCTGACCGATTCTTTAACAACAATGGCAGGTATGGCGTTCCCCTTTCGTTCTGCCAGGGTAAAACATCGTTGAATTGTATCTTGTGAAACCAGAGGCCTCACCCCGTCATGAATGGCAACAATTGCATCACCCGGCACCAGGTTGAGGCCCCGTTTCACGGAGTAAAACCGTTTTGGCCCACCCGAAATAACTTGGTGAGGAATATCAAAAGAATGTTGAAGACACAAGTCTTTCCAATATGAGATTTCATTTTCAGGAAGAACCAAAATGAACCTTGCCATATATCGCATGAAAGCAAAAGCATTAAAAGTGTACATCAACAGAGGGATGCCTGACAGTTCAACAAACTGTTTGGGTTGGCCAATACGTTGCCCTTTTCCTCCGGCTGTGATCAGGATGTAATGGTCCATAGATTAAAAATAATTGAAATGTAAAGTTACCCATTTCGTTAAAACAAAAAACCCGGAATGTTATCCGGGATTTTTATTATTCGAAAATCGTCTGTTCCTTAAATGATCAGCATGGCATCGCCATAAGTAAAGAACTGATATTTCTCTTTGATGGCGATTTTATAAACTTCTTTTGCAAAATCATATCCCAGATAGGCCGAAACCATCATATACATGGGTGACATGGGCAGATGGAAGTTGGTGATCATGGCGTTGGCCGTATGAAACTCATAAGGGGGAAAGATGAATTTATTTGTCCATCCTTTGAACGGCTTGATCTTTCCGGTGATCGAGACAGCCGATTCCAGGGCTTTCATGCTGGTTGTTCCGACAGCACAAACCCTGTGTTTTGTTTCAAAGGCTTTGTTGACCATGTCAGCCGTTTTCTGGTCAATGAACATTTCCTCCGAATCCACTTTGTGCTTTGTCAGGTCTTCCACTTCGATGGGTCTGAAATTTCCCAGCCCGGTATGCAAAGTCAGTTCCGCAAAGTTGACACCTTTGATCTCCAGCCGTTTCATCAACTCTCTTGAAAAATGCATTCCGGCAGTGGGTGCAGCTACAGCTCCTTCGTGTTTTGCATAAATTGTCTGATAACGTTCATCATCAATGGGCTCGGTGGGGCGTTCATGTTCACGCGGCAACGGCGTTTCGCCCAGGGCTTGTATGGTCTTTTTGAATTCTTCATACGGGCCGTCAAAAAGAAAACGCAATGTCCTTCCGCGCGAGGTTGTATTATCAATCACTTCGGCAACCAGCGCCTCATCTTCACCAAAATAAAGCTTGTTTCCAATACGGATTTTCCGTGCGGGGTCAACCATTACATCCCACAACCGGGACTCACGGTTCAGCTCGCGAAGCAGAAATACCTCAATCTTGGCTCCCGTTTTCTCTTTTTCACCGTACAGCCTGGCAGGGAAAACTTTGGTGTTGTTTATGACCAGTACATCTCCGTCATCAAAGTAGTCGATTATTTCCCTGAAAGTCTTGTGTTCAATTTCTTTCGTCTTCCGGTTAACGACCATCATTCTCGACTCATCCCTGTTTTCGGGCGGGTGGCTTGCTATTAAACTTTTGGGAAGATCAAATTTAAACTGTGATAATTTCATTTGAAGTAATTAACTTTTAAAATCCAACTAATAACGCGTTTTCTCCCGGGAACTTAAGTTATCCTCTGTTTCCGCTTCTGCACAAAAAGCTTGCAAAGATACAACAATATAGTAAAAAAGTCAATAGAAAGCCCGATATAAATTTGATTATGAGAATATTAGAATCGAATATATTTTTTTAAGTCCGCCGGTTGTCAGAATGTCCGGTTTGCAAAAGGATGAGTTCTTTGAAATTTTCAATTGTAAATGCTTCACTTACATTGTATTCCCCTATTTGTGTCCGCCGCAGTCCGGTCAGGTAAGCCCCGCTTTGAAGCGCTTTTCCGTAATCGTCAACCAATGAACGGATGTAGGTGCCTTTACTGCAACGAACCATAAAATCAACATACGGAAGGTTAATATTCATCAATTCGAATTCATGGATCAAAACTTTTCTTGTTTTTATTTTTACACTCTCTTTTTTTCGGGCGTAATCAAACGCCCTTTTTCCTTCGATTTTAACTGCAGAATAAATGGGTGGCGTTTGTTCTATTTCACCGATAAACTGCTGCCGGACTTTTTCCAGGTCATCAACCGTCAAATGTTCGAAGGCGAAATACCGGTCGGGTTCGGTTTCCATATCAAAAGAAGGGGTCGTTACACCGAGCTGCATACTCCCAATATAGGTTTTGTCCATTCCCTGGTATTTTTCGATCTCTTTGGTTTTTTTGCCGGTACAGATGATTAAAAGCCCTGTTGCCAGCGGGTCGAGCGTACCTGCATGGCCTACTTTCAGTTTTTTAATGTTGTATATTTTGCGAATGAATGAACGGAGAAAATTGACAACATCAAAAGATGTCCACTCCAGTGGTTTGTCAATAAGGATAAGTTCGCCGGAAAGAAAATCAAACGTCATCAATCAATAGTTAGATCATACCCCAGGGCAAGAAAAATAAAAATGGCCACACCTACAATGATCCTGTAATAACCAAACAATTTAAAGCCGTGTTTTGTGAGATAGGTTATGAATGATTTTATGGCGATCATGGCCACGATAAAAGCAACGATATTTCCAACGATAAGCATTGAGACATTACCGGTGTTTATGGCTTCGTAGTTTTTCATCAATTTATATCCCGATGCGGCGAACATTGTGGGAACGGCAAGGAAAAAGGAAAATTCGGCTGCGGTTTTCCGGGTAAGCCGTTGACTCATACCGCCTATAATGGTAGCTGCCGACCTTGAGACACCCGGTATCATGGCCAGTGTTTGGAAAAACCCTATCTTCAGGGCGGTCAGGTAACTTATCTCCTGGTCTTCAGAAGGATTGTTAAACCATTTGTCAACAAACAACAAAACAATACCACCGAGAATTAACATGGCCGCGACAACATAAACATTCTCAAGCATGCTGTCTATAAAATCACTCAAAAGCAACCCGATGACGGCAGCAGGCAAAAAAGCGACAAACAGTTTGTAATAAAAATCCCAGGATTGAAAAAAGCGTTTCCAGTAAAGTACCACTACTGAAAGTATGGCTCCGAACTGGATGTTGATGATAAATGCCTGAATGAAATCATTGCTTTTCATTCCCAGAATTCCTTCCGTCAGTATCATGTGGCCTGTGGACGAAATGGGGAGAAACTCCGTTATTCCTTCAACTATAGCAATAATGATTGCTTCAATCCAGCTCATTTAAAATTATTTGATTGTGGAATATATCACGACCGGACCCCGGGCCGTTTTAAAATGGCTAATATCTCAATTACATAACCGATAAGTATTAGGATCGGTGCAAGGGTCAAACGCTGAAAATTAAAGAGGGAGTAATTAAAAACATTGGGATCGTCAGACCCTCCCCCGATAAGTAACAAAAACCCGAGAGCTAAAATCACTAATCCGGCAATGATCATTATGTAATTTTGCCTGTTGAATACAAATTGTGGCCCTTCGTTTCTTCCTTTTGATTTAGGTTTTTTTGTTGCCATAGGTTTATTTTTTCGGCAAATGTAATAGAATTTATTTTTTATTGCCGGTGTATTAAGAATTGTTAACCATATAATTTGTCCGGTTTCATGTTTAAGTATTTCCTGACGGCAAAATATGTCAGAATACCCGAAACCAACATTCCCGATACCAGCACAATTAAATAAAGAAGGAGCAACATCTCAGGACCGGATAAAGGTTTTAACTCGGGAAGATTATTCCATAATGCGGCAATGATAGCCGTCAGCAACACAAGAGCGATCACTGCACTGGTAATACCCTGGACTATACCTTTTAAAATAAAGGGCTTTTGAATAAAACTTCTGGTAGCTCCCACCAGTTGCATTGTACGGATGATAAACCGCCGTGAATAAATGGAAAGCCGGATGGTATTGTTGATCAAAGCCACGGCAATGATCAGAAGCAACACACTGAAACCAAGTAGGATTAAACTGATCTTTCGTAAATTCCGGTTGATGAGATGGATAAGTGATTTCTGGTAATAGACGTCTTTCACCCCTTTATTTGAAAGAACAAAAGTCTGGATTTTGGCCAGGCTGTCGTTGTTGGCCCAGTCGGCATTGAAGCGCACATCAATGGAAGGCAACAGCGGGTTGTCCTCGTCTTTGAAGAAATCGGTAAAATCTTCACCAAGAGCTTCCGAAAGCCGGTGTGCCGCCTCTTCTTTGGTGATGTATTCGGTACTTTTCACATAAGGCTTGGTGTCCAGCATTTTCTGAAGGTGAAGGATGTCGGCTTCCCTTGTATTTTGCTCCATGATGATCTCGAACCCGATGTTTTCACGGATGTATTTTGAAATACTCCGGGCATTGATAACAAAAAATCCCAGCACACCCAGCGTAAAAAGCACCAGGGCTATGCTGATCACCGAGGTAATGTATGAAGTGTTTATCTTCCTGCGATAATATTTTTCTTCACGCTGTTTCATTTGTAGAAGCGAAAATAAAGCAAATGATCAACCCTTTAACTTTTCGGTCACTTTTTCAAGCATCACACCAACCATTTTTTCCAGATCGTATTTAATGTTCAGGCCCCAATCTTTTTGAGCTATGGTGTCGTCAATACTTGCGGGCCAGCTTTTGGCAATGGCCTGCCTGAAATCGGGTTTGTAGGAAATGCTGAACTCCGGCATTCTTTTACGGATACTTTCCGCAAGTTCTTTCGGAGTAAACGAAATGCCTGCCATATTGTAAGCCGATCGCAAAGACAGCCTGCTTCCGTCAACTTCCATTAGTTTGATGGTATTTTGAATGGCATCTTCCATGAACATCATAGGGAGGGCAGTATCTTGCGAAAGGAAACACTCGTAGCTTCCGTTTTTTACTGCCTCAAAAAATATTTCGACGGCATAATCTGTCGTTCCGCCGCCGGGTTCCGTCTTGTAGCTGATCAGGCCCGGGTAACGGACGCTGCGGAAATCAATACCGTAACGTTTGTTGTAATATTCGCCCCACCGTTCACCGGCCAGTTTCGAAATGCCATAAACCGTATTGGGTTCCATCACGGTGAGTTGCGGAGTGTTGTGCCGGGGGGTTGTCGGGCCGAAAACGGCAATGGAACTCGGCCAGAACAATTTTTTAGCTTCAGACTGCCGGGCCGCTTCCAGTGTGTTCATCAGCGCTTTCATGTTGATGTCCCATGCCTGAAGCGGGATTTTTTCGGCATTGCCCGAGAGCACGGCTGCCAGGTTATAAATCTGGGTGATGTGATGCCTGACGATGAAATGAAGCAGGTTTTTATAGTCCAGCACATCAAGAATTTGAAAAGGGCCGCTTCTCCGTAATTCTTCACTCGGATTTTTGATGTCGGTGGCAAAGACATTTTCGCCTCCATATTTTTTACGCAGGGCGATGACAAGTTCCGAACCGATCTGCCCCAAACTGCCGATAATAAGTATTCTTTCCATATTAAACGGTTATCGGATTTTACCGGACAAATGTATTAAAACACAAGATTTAATCAATCTAAATTAGTTGTTGTTTCCGGATTTTATAATTTTATAAGTAAATTTACTTTTTTATTTGAACCAATTGATTATGATAACTGTCAGGGAAGTCATCTCGCCAAAAGAAAAGAAACAATTTGTAGATTATCCTTATGTTCTTTATAAGGATAATCCCAACTGGATACCCCCGATTAAAAGCGAAGAGTTGAAACAACTAAATCCGAAAACAAATCCCGCTTTTAAGTTTTGTGATGCAAAATTCTGGATGGCGTGGAGAGACGGTGAATGTGTAGGACGCATCGCGGCGATCATCAACCATCTTTACAATGAAAAGATCGGCCGTAACATGGGAAGGATATCGCGGGTTGAGTTTATTGATGATAAAGAGGTTTCACGATTACTTTTCGAAACGGCCGAAGACTGGTTACGCGATCAGGAGATGGATGCTGCCCACGGCCCGTTGGGATTTACAAATCTTGACAATCAGGGATTGTTAATTGAAGGATTTGACTATTTGCCGTCGCAGGCTTCTGTCATGCATTTTCCTTATTACCGGGAGCACTTTGAAGCACTTGGTTATGAGAAAGAAACCGATTGGGTGGAATTCCGGCTGAAGATTGAGGAAATTCCCGAAAAAGCGCTTCGTCTGGCTGACATTGTTAAAAAAAGAAACGGGCTTGAAGTAATTCATTTGAGAAGTAAAAAACAAATAAAGCAATACATCCATCAGGCATTTGAATTGCTCAATGTTGCTTTTGCCGAACTGCCATACGTAGCTCCTTTTACGGATGAATTGATTGATTTTGTTGCGAAAAAATACGGCTCTGTTCTGCAACCAAAATATACGGTAATGATTTTTAAAGACGGAAAACTGATTGGTTTTATTGTGGGTTTGCCCAGTTTGTCGAAAGCCCTGCAAAAAGCCCGGGGGCACCTTTTTCCGTTTGGTTTCAGACATATAATGAAAGCCCTGAAAAATCCCGAAGAAATGGATCTGCTGTTAACCGGCGTTGACCCTCATTATCAGAAGATGGGCCTGCCTGCCATACTCATCAGCGAATTGCAGAAATCAATGATCGAAAACGGTGTCAAGTGGGTAGAGACAACCGGAATGTTTGAATCCAACGTCAAAGGAGCTACCCACTGGAAAAATTATGAGCACATCCAGCACAAGCGACGCAGGTGTTTTGTGAAACCGCTTTGATTTCTTACGCAGCCACGCAACAATACAACATAACTATCATTGAAATAAAAGGACTGTTTTTACAGAATGACTCAAGACACATTTAAAATCCATCAACATATTCATTCCTCATTTATCCTTCCCTATATCTTTTTTCACCTTTCGCTTTCGCAAATCGTTTTCACTATCGTAAATCGCTTTCGTTCTATCTATTTACTACTTTTGCACACTTAACCGAATAAAAAATGGAAAGCAAGTTACAGATATACAATTCACTTACGCGAAAAAAGGAAATTTTCGAGCCGCTGAACCCGCCGCATGTGGGCATGTATGTTTGCGGGCCAACGGTTTACGGAGATGCCCACCTCGGCCATGCGCGCCCGGCCATTACCTTTGATGTGGTTTTCCGTTATCTGCGATATCTCGGCTATAAAGTGCGTTATGTACGTAACATAACCGATGTGGGCCACCTTGAAAACGATGCCGACGAAGGGGAAGATAAGATTTCAAAAAAAGCACGTATTGAACAACTGGAACCCATGGAAGTGGTAAAATATTATACCGACCGCTATCACCAGAATATGGATCAGTTGAATGTATTGCACCCGAGTATTGAACCCACAGCTTCAGGACATATTATTGAACAGATAGAACTCGTAAAAACCATTTTAAAACATGGTTATGCTTATGAAAAAGACGGGTCGGTTTATTTTGATGTGGAGAAATACAACAAAGATTATCATTATGGTAAACTCTCAGGCAGAAAAATAGAAGACTTGTATCAGTACACACGTGAATTGTCTGGCCAGAAAGAAAAAAGAAACAGTTTTGATTTTGCTCTCTGGAAAAAAACAGATCCCAGGCACATCATGCACTGGCCTTCACCCTGGAGTGAAGGTTTTCCAGGATGGCACCTTGAATGTTCGGTCATGAGTTCCAAATACCTGGGTGAACAGTTTGACATTCACGGAGGGGGGATGGATCTGTTGTTTCCGCATCATGAATGCGAAATTGCCCAGTCGAATGCGGCTACGGGACATGACCCGGCAAAATACTGGATGCACAACAACCTGATTACTGTCAACGGTCAAAAGATGGGCAAGTCGTTGAAAAATTTTATCACACTGAATGAGTTTTTCAGCGGAGAATACGAATCACTTGACAGGGCATACAGTCCCATGACCATTCGTTTTTTTATTCTTCAGGCGCATTATCGCAGCACGCTTGACTTTTCAAACGAAGCTCTGGCAGCAGCCGAAAAGGGAATGAATAAACTGCTTGACACATACCATGTGATTGATGAGATCAAACCTGCCGGAAAATCGTCGGTTGACGTTCAGTGCTTTGGCGGGCTTTGTAAAGAAGCCATGGATGATGATCTAAATACTCCGGTTGTTCTTGCTCATTTGTTTGATCTGTCAAAAATTGTCAACCAGGCAAATGCCGGGAAAGAAACGCTTTCGGAAGAGGACTGGCAGTTTGTAAAAGAGCTGTATCAAACATACCTCTTCGATTTGCTGGGTATCCGTGAAGAAGAAAATACAGAAGAAAACACGGCTTTGCTTGAAGGACTGGTAGAAACCATTTTAAAGATCAGGCAGAAAGCGAAAAAGAATAAGGATTATGCTACTGCTGATTTTATCCGCGAAGAATTGAACAAACTGAACATCATTGTCAAAGACACACCTGACGGGGTGAAATGGGAGATTGGAAAGTAGAATTCTGATATTAGAAATCAAAATCTATTTCGAAGCGATAAACCTTTGCTGGCCAACCTGATTGTCCGTGATAACCCTGATAAAATAAATTCCGTTTTCAAACTGAGAAGTGTTCAGCGTAATCACATTTAAATTTCCACCCGGCAACGTGACGGTTTCGGAAAACACGACCTGGCCCCGGGAATTAACGACACCAACGGCTACTGTTCCCGAATGGTTCATTTTTACCGGGCAATTAATATAAGTTGAAGCCGGGTTTGGATATGGAACACCAAGTATATTTTGGCCGTTACCCTGATTTTCGTTAATGTCCAGCGTGATGTCACCGGTATTCAGGTCAATAACGATGTCGTCATATTCCTGATTTTCTTCCGTGAGTTCGATTTTACTTTTCTGCTGGGGAACACCGGCAATTTCAGCTCCCAGATAGTATGTATTCAGTGGAAGGTCGTCCAGATTAAAAAGTCCCTCACTATCCGTATAAGTACAAATTAAGGGGGAACCTGCTACATCATATAAAATGATGTCAACGTTTTCGACTGACAACTTCCGTGGATTCATAGAAGATTGTGTCTGAACGACAGAACCGGATATTTTCCCGCTGCCGGAATTTATTCCCAGACCTTTGACCAGGTGAACATCATATTCCCAGTTCGTTTTATTATGCTCAATAATTTTTGCATTTTCCCAGTAAATGTTATCACCATAATAAGTAGGCAAATGTGTACCAAAGTATTTTGAGTTGGCTGAAGGTTGTGCTTTCACATAATAATTACCCTCGGGGATCTGATAGAAATAGTAATAACCAAGTGTATCAATAGAAGCTGTGTCTATGGGAGTAAGCTGATTTGTAATTTCAATTCTGAAAAGGTAGGCCGTTCCCTTATCAATAGGGAACAGGTGATCATCAAAACAATGACCGCCCATGTGATAATAACTGCGGTCGCCAATGTAAAGGTACTGTTTAATGCTGTTTATTTCCAAATGATCGTTCACATAAGCTTTTACAGTGAGTTTAATTTTATAGGTGCCTGTGGCGGGATAGGTATGAACGGGATTTTGAACAGTTGCAACTGTTCCGTCACCAAAATCCCAGTCCCAGCTGATAATATTTTCATTTTTTGTTTCATCAATAAATGAATACATGAATTTGTTTTCTGTAGCTGTTTGCCTGAAACTGAAACGGGCCTGAAGCAATGGTGCCTGATAAGGAACAAAAACTGAAAAATTTGTTATAAAAGTATTGCTGTTGTTTGCATCCAGGAAACGGTAATGAAGTGTGTCTTCCAGCTTTTCTCCATAATAATTATATGTATAAATAAAAACAGTTCCGCTGGTCAGGGTGGTCGTAAGGGTGTCGTGATAAAAACCATCTTCATCGGTAATGACTTCCTTGTAATAATTCATCACACCTGAGAACGATGTGTCACAGGTAATATAGACAGTATGCCCGGAAATGGGGCTACCATATTCCGAATGCGTGAGTTGCCCGGTTAAATCAATCTCGTAATACTGTTTTTCCTGCGGTTGTGCGGAGGATTGCACAACTACCGCTGTCATAAAAGAGATAATTAATGCAATGGTTAAAAGTATTTTTGTTTTCATAAGCCCGTTTCCATTATTTGAAATAATAAACTAATCCGAAACGCATTGTAAAACCTGACAATGCTTTCTTATATGATCGTTCCTGATAGAGGTTATTTAACGTTAGCCGGTAATTCGGTTCCAATGAAAGTGAGATCCTGTCTGACGCTTTTAGTTCAATTCCTGCTCCCAGCCATAACTGAATGTAATAATCCGAACGTTGGGGTAAATGATTATCAATGTCAAGCAGTTCGATATAATCAATGTCTTCGGTCGGCTTTGCAATATTTTTGCTGACCATATAGTTAAAGGAAGGACCCCCGTAAAAATACCAGTTGATATGGTTCGAACGGTGATAGTATCCTAACATCAGCGGCGTTTGAATGTAGAAATAAGTATTTGTGGGTTCTTTTACGGTGACCAGATTGGTGGTGTCCCAAACCTCAACTGTTTTAGTATAATATGTGGCAACCAGTTGGCCATCAACGCTGTCGAAAGTTACATCATACACATCTTCATAAGTTCCGAGAACGTTTTTGCCTGAATAATTTATTCTAGTATATCCGCGGTCATGTCCATAAGTAAAGCCCAGCCCAAACCGGACAAATAAATGTTTGTTGATGTAATACGTAGGTTCAACGCTTAATGTATAGGAAGGAAGGGTTTTCAAAGAATCGTAATTTTCAAAATACATTTCCGGTGTAAAGTACAAACCGGTTGACCAAAGGCCGTTTGATTTCGGATTGCTTTGTACTGCAATGGTTTGGGTAAAACCTGATGAATGCGGGACATTTTCTTTGGGGAAGAGCGTATTGTTGAAAGCCAATGACAAAGATGGAATACTGAAAATGATATCCTCATTGTTTAATGAAAGGGTTGTATTTGTTTCAGGCTCCTTTTTGATGTCAACAATAGCCGCTGAAGTTGTTTCACCGGAAGAAAGTGCTTTTGTTTTTACAGGTGTTTCTGATATTGTTGCTACAGGTGTTTCTGTTGCGGAATTAACCGTTGCTTCTTCGGAAGGTGATTTGACCAACGTGATTTCGTTTTCATGTTTATCTGAAGGAACATCATTTATTTCTCCGGGTCTGCTAATCAATGTTGCTGACTCTTTTGTTTCCGAAGGATCGCTGATAGTAGCTGGGTCATCAGATGTTTTTACGGGAACGGAATCTGATATTTGTAATTTGTTGACAGGGGCTTCAGCGGACCGGGAAGAAAAATACCATACGCCGAGCAGCAACAATCCCAGCAGGACAACTGCCGCGGCAATATACCGGCCATACGCCGCAAAAAAAGCCGGCTTTGATGATATCCTCTTTTCGATCCCTCTCCAGACATGCTCCGGCGGGGCAGGGGCAAAATCATCAAATTTTGCTTTGATCAGTTGGTCAATGTTTATTTGGTTTTTTTCCACGTTGTTCTTTTTCCTTAATTGAAATCAGTTTCTTTTGTAAAGCTTTGCGGGCACGTGATAGTTGGGATTTAGAAGTGTTTTCCGATATCTCCAGCATTTCACCTATCTCTTTGTGTGTGTATCCTTCAATTATGTTCAGATTGAAAACAGCCCTGTATCCGTCAGGTAACTCCCTTATCAACTCAATCAATTCGTCAGCGGCCATTTTTTCAATAATGTATTGTTTGCCATCTGTTTTCTCCCTGACGTTTTCCAGCTCCGTTTTTTTGCCCTGTTTAATTCTTTTTTTATAGAAATTAATGGCCGTATTGATTATCGTCCGCCGAACCCAGCCTTCCAAAGAACCCTCTTCCCTGAAATCTTTCAGGTGGTTAAAAACCCGGATAAATCCCTCCTGCAGTATGTCGTTTGCCTCTTCGGTATTCCCTGCAAAGCGGAGACATATCCCGTACATCTTTGGCGCAAGTTGCTGATAGAAGACCTCTTGCGCTTTCTTATCCCGGGATTTTAACTTTTCTATGAAGGCATTGTCAAAAATCATGCGGGCAAATTAAAACTGCTTTTAATAAGCATATTTTTCCACCCTGCAAGATATAAAATTACCTTCAATCTTATACTTCAATGACAAAAACCTTCTAAAAATGGTTGCATATTTTCCTGCAAAGAAATATCAGCAGGTATGGAAAGTTCTCTTTTTCATCAGGCAGACCCATAGTTTTGCACCGTTTTTATGCTTACCACCAAAAAAACCGGTTTTTAAAAACTGGATTTCAAAGTATTTTTCAACGGCATCGGTAATATTTTTAGCCGATCGCATTGGCGGGCCGGTTTGGCGTGGCGGACTGTCGCAGCTACCCACCAGGGTGAGCCACAAACCTCCATCTGTTAATACGGAAGCTACCTTTTTAGCCAGCCTCTTTCTTTTACCAATTGTACGGTATGAGTGAAAATAACCGCGGTCGAAAACAAAATCAAAAGGTGCATTATCTATGTTCTGGTTCAAAAAATCAAGCTGAAGGAACTGAACGGAAACTTTCGCTTTTTCCGCATTTTCACGGCCTATGTTAAGGGGAATTTCCACCACGTCGCACGCCGTAACATCAAAACCAGCCTGGGCGAGCCAGATGGCATCGGTTCCCGTCCCACACCCCGGCTCAAGAACCTTGCAGGATTTAACAGGCCAACTTTCCACTACTTCAACCAGATTATGGTCAGCTTTGTAATGAGCCCAGGGCATGAACCCTTTCTGATAATGTTTTGTAAAACGTTTTTTTATCGTCATGTAATAATTCTTAAAAATGAAACATCAGGTCAACTATCCTCCGTCGGTCGTCATCATTTAATTCATGATGTATCCCCGAAGCGCTGTTCTTATTCAGTTGTCCGATAATAATCTCTTTCTGATCTTCGCCAATACCCTCATCCTGTAAATTCACAGGAGAGTCTATTTTTTGAAAAAACGAGCGTAATGCAAGAATAGTATCTTCAACAGAATCGGTTCCGAAAAGATTTTTTCCCAGTTTTCTGATCCTGTCCGGAATGCGTTCTTTGTGCAACCTGAGCCAGGCAATATAAACGATACTCAACGACGCCCCGTGCGGCATATCATATAGAAGCGAAAGTTCATGTCCGACAGCATGGACGCCCCAGTCGCCGTTCTTTTTGCCGTAGCGTGTCAGACCGTTCAGAGCAAGGGTTGCATCCAGCATGATGTTGGCGCGCAAATTCACATTTTCAAGGTCGTCAAGCAATTGCGGCCCCCACTGCATCGCATCTTTGATGATGTCAAAAGTGATGCGGTCAATGACCGGAGGTTCACCCTCGCCAAAGTACAGTTCGAGTGCGTGGGCAATCAGATCCACTATGCCGTAAGTTGTGTGATTTTTCGGTACGGTAACCGTGAACGACGGGTCAAGAAAAGACTCTTTGGGAAAGTTTAACTCATGCACAAAGCCGATTTTTTCACCGGTATCATGATTTTGAACCACTGCACCCGCGTTCATTTCCGTACCGGTTGCTGCCAGGGTAAGCACACAGATCAAAGGAATTGTTGAAACGGGTTTCACCCTGTTTTTCATAATGTCCCATCCGTCATAACCCGAAGCAATGGCCAATGCGATGATCTTGGCCGAGTCAATCACACTGCCTCCACCCAGAGCCAGTATGACCTCAATGTTTTCACGACGTCCCAGCTCTGTTGCCATCCTCACATCTTCGATAACAGGGTTGGGTTTGATGCCCGAATATTCAACAATTTCAAGTCCTGCCATTTTCAACTGATTAATTACCTGGTCGTAATAGCCATATTTTTTTACCGATCCTTTTCCGTAGACCAGCAACACCTTGTTTCCGTATTTTGCCGTGGTTTTTCCAAGTACGTTAACGGTTCCTTTCCCGAAACGGAGCCTTACAGGATTATATGCTGTAAAATTTTCTATTGCCATGAGATATTTTTAAAGTAAAACAAAGAATTTATAAACTAACGGCAATAAAATTACAACAAAAAAAACATTGGATATTATACAGGTTATTTATTAATTTTGCACGCTCATTTCGGGGTGTGGCGCCCGCCTGACCAGTCAAGTCGGGCAGGCAGTCCGGTTAGCGCGTCACGCCACTGGCGTGAAGGCCGGGAGTTCGAATCTCCCTACCCCGAAAACAAGCGTTCATAAAAATCAATACGGGGTGTGGCGCAGTCCGGTTAGCGCGCTACGTTCGGGACGTAGAGGCCGGGAGTTCGAATCTCCCCACCCCGACTCCGCCCGCCGAAGTCAAGTGAAACGCAGACAAAGGCGGGCATTTTTAACAATATTTCCTTCCATGTATTGGGTCTATATCCTCAAGAGTCAGAAAACCGGCCGTCATTATACAGACCATACGGATGATTTGGAAAACAGATTGAATCAGCACAATGCCGGAGAGGTCAAATCCACAAAGTCAGGTATTCCCTGGAAACGGGTATTTTCCAAACCGTTTTCCACCAGAGCCGAAGCCATGCGGTTTGAAAAGAAATCACAATCACTTTGTAATAACCAGTTTTTTAACGATCACCTGATGATTTACCAGCCATAACCTTATGAAATAGAGTCCTTCAGGGTAATCATTTACATTTATCATTACCTCTTTTCCACCGGAACCACTTGTGGATATTTCTGCTCCCGTAATGTCAAAGATGGAAAAACGAGTGATGGCAACCGGTGAGAGAATATAAACCGATAAAGATGCAGGATTCGGTTGCAAAACAATTTTCTTCCCTGGAACAGCCGGAGAGTGAATTCCTGCAATAACTTCTTTTCCGCAAACTTCCCCGCCAAGGTTGTAATAAACAATTTTTGTAACCAAACTATACCCGTCAACGGGATCAATCATCCATTGTTCTTTATTGTATAAGCCGATGCCTTCAACATATTCCTCAATTTTATAGTCCGGTGGTTTATAAGACATAAAAACCCAACAGGAATCCTCAACACAAAAATAATTCTCGTTCTCAAAGAAGGTTGAATAGGTCCAATGCTGTTTGCCGCAATAGTCTCCCAAAAAAACCTTTTTCTTCACATTGTCTCCGTCAAACTTTTCGAACGGGATTTCGGCAATGATTTCCGAACGTGAATATTCAATTGTGATTGTATCCGTTTCAATGCCAGTTGAATCAACATAAAAAATGGTCTGCTTTACGGTGTATTTAATACTGTCGGGGGTGTCTTTCCTGTCTAAAAAAGTTAATTTTATGTACCTTTTATAATTATACCACGGGGGGTTGCTTCCCGGCTCGTAATACGAAGCGTCAAAGTATTGGATTTCATCATCCGGTTGATAGTTATAAGCCATTTCATTTGTCAATTTCCAAAATCCTGCATGATGTGATTCATCCCCGACAAGCCGGATGGGTTTCAACACTTCGGGAAATGAATCAATGACAAAAAAACTCACCATCCCGAAATCTTTCCCAATGATGATTTCCTGACCGTTCAATGGCGAATCAACCGGATTGCCTTCCGTATCCGTATGAATTATTTTAAAATACCGTGCAGAATCAGGTTTGCCAAGTATGGTTATCGTATCAGTTTTTTCGAACAAGGTTGAAAAAACCCATGTGCTGTCTTTAAAAAAGACTACGGTGCTGTCTGCATCAGGTCGAAAAAGAAAACGAAGACTGTCATTTTTAAGATTATAAAAGAGATATTGTCCGGCATTGTCAGATTTAATTACCGGCCCTGCCCACACCGGCCGGTCCTGGCGTACACAGATGGATTCGAATCCTGTAGCATGACACGTATCGCTTGGAAAACCCGAGGGGTTCAGGTTAAGAAAGTTATAATACAACGAGTCGGGTCCACTGGCTTGGACTTTTTCTATTGATAAACTATAGGTAAAGCTCTCATCTGGCAGTGTGGCAAATAATTTTTTGGTCTTAGCGTTGATCAGTTTATAATTCTGTCCGAAAAACTGAAAAGGGATAATGAGGATCAATAAAAGCAAGGTCTTTTTCATAAGGAAATGCTTTAAAAAACCGTATTCTTTTCAAAATTAAGAAATTTTATGGTTGGTTTATGGTTTCAGACCGGCCTTGAGTTTTCAAAAAAGTCAATATAATCCAAAATTCACTATTTTAGAAGTTCAAAATATCCATGTTCAAATGAAAAAACCAACCCAAAACAACCACCCTATTAATGAATTAATCAAACATCGCTGGAGCCCGCGCGCATACAGTGAAAAACCCGTTGAAAAGGAAAAACTGCAAAGCATCTTCGAAGCAGCACGCTGGGCGCCGTCGGCTTTCAATGAACAACCCTGGCGTTTTATTGTCGGAATAAAAGGAGACGAAACCTGGAATTTAATTTTTGACACCCTTGTGGAGTGGAATCAGCAATGGGCAGGCAAAGCGCCGGTACTTGTTTTGAATATCGGGAAAAAGACCCACGTATATAACGGAAAGAAAAATGTTACCTTTAAATATGACACGGGGCAGGCCGTGGCCATGATGGTCACCGAAGCGGTGAATCAGGGGCTTTTCGGTCATCAGATGAGCGGCTTTGATGCAGCTAAAGCGACTGAATTGTTTGGCATCCCCGGTGATTACCAGGCGATCTCTGTGACGGCAATCGGTTATTACGGAGATGCGAATGACCTGCCTGCGGACATGCAAAAATCTGAAATGGAGGAACGTAAGCGGAAACCACTGAAAGAAACAGTCTTTGCCGGGAAGTTTGGGAAATCATCGGATTTGGTTTGAGTTTTTTTCAAGTGCGAAGACTTCATTTGCAAAAACGAAATGACATATTTTTTGGGGAATTCTTTCTCCTCCATCCCCCGGTTGGTGTCCCCA
>CAZMOS010000018.1:0-5808 GCA_964567945.1 uncultured Lentimicrobiaceae bacterium | reverse complement strand
GTCTGAATGCAAAAACATTTTATCTACTTTTGGGCTTTAATTTTTTAACGATGAGATTTCAATCCTTCCTTGTTTTCCTAACTGTGGTGTTAACTGTAATGAGTTCCTGTGACCAGGGGCATAATACCACACAAACCAAAAACAAATCTGCAAAGAATAGAGTTGTATCAGTTCCGGAATTTAATGCCGATTCGGCTTATTATTTTGTGGAAAAGCAAGTTTCGTTCGGCCCCAGGGTGCCGGGAACAAAAGCACATAACGAATGTTTGAACTGGATTGCCGGAAAACTCAAACAATACAGCGATACTGTTATCATACAGAATTTCAAGGCTCGCACGTATGATAAAATTACACGGAATGGTGCCAATATCATCGCTTCATTCAATCCGGGGAACAAAAAAAGAATATTGCTCATGTCGCACTGGGATTCAAGGCCTTTTGCCGATCATGATCCTGACCCGGCTAAACGGCGCACACCCGTTGATGCGGCCAACGACGGGGCAAGCGGAGTAGGTGTGTTGCTGGAAACAGCCCGGCAGCTTCATTTAAAAAACCCGAAGGTGGGTGTTGACATTGTTTTGTTTGACCTGGAAGACTGGGGGCCTCCTGCCGACTTAAAACTGTACAATGAAGAGTATTGGGGACTGGGGTCACAGTACTGGGCAAAAAATCCTCACGTTTACGGCTATTCCGCCCGGTTTGGCATTTTACTCGACATGGTGGGGGCAGGCAATCCCATCTTTCCCAAAGAAGCTTATTCTATGGAATATGCCCGTTATTACCAGGATAAAGTCTGGAATATAGCACAGGATCTTGGGTTTGATGAATATTTTATTGATAAGAAAGGCCCTGCCATTAGCGATGACCATGTATTTGTGAATGAATATTTAAAAGTCCCTTCAATTGATATCATTGACCTTCGGCCTGAAAGTTCAAACGGAACGTTTTTCGAATACTGGCACACCACCGGCGATAACATGTCGGTCATTGACAAAGAAAGCCTGAAAATTACCGGAACGGTATTGCTTTGGGTGGTTTATAATGATTAAAAAGGAGTAACCGAAATACCCAGCGAAACTGCCGAAACCTTTGGCCCCAGGTCGGTTTTGAATTTTTTGGACAATTCATAGTAAGCATAAGCGGTGATCCATTTGTAACCAATACGGAGGAAAGGGCCGTACGAAACGTCTTCCATCTTATTGATTTTTTTCGTTTTTACTTTAACGCTTTTCTGATCACCCGGCCGGTTACCGACATATAACTGCTTGCTGTCAATCTTATAGCCCACCTTGAAACCGATGTTCGTTTTGAACCCGTTTTTTGTTCTGAATTTCAATTCTACCGGAAGGCCGATATAAGTCATGTTAATTTTTGACCTTTTGTAATTATCTTCAATGGGGGTAAATACAATTGTATCGGCTTTGATGTCATTGATGGTTGCATTGGTGTACATGTTCTCATTTCGTATTTCCAATCCAACGGAAAAAGAATTCAAACTGTTTTCCTTCAATGCTAAATTATACATGAAAAAGACGTCCACCCCCTGATTAATGGTTCGGGTTTTCACAATGGGGTTGGTGAATTGGGTTTGCCACCATGTGGTGTAAAGGTTAACTCCCACGGTAAATTTCCGTTTGGTGTTTTCACTAAGTACCTGGGCAATAATTCCCTGCGACAGGATCATTACGGCCATAAGAAGTAAAATAACTTTTATCTTTTTCATATTCATGACATATTTCAACAGGCAAAGATAATATTTGAACTTATAACGGCTTATTCTTCGATCAATTGTTTTAATAGTCTTTCCGTTTTTCCCGTATTCCACCGGGCGGCTCCTTTTTTGTTCAGCACTACCTTTCCTTTCTTGCTGATAATGAACGTTGCCGGGATGCTGTTGCTCGCAAAAACGGAAGGAACCGAACCGGTAAAATAAAAAGGAAGGTCTGTATAATTATGCTTGAGCGCAAACTTTTCAACAGTCTGCGGTTTCTCATTGGTTACGAAAACGAAATTTATGTCATCTTTATATTTTTCATACAATTCGGCTATGCCGGGCATCTCTGCAATACAGGGAGGACACCATGTAGCCCAGAAATTGAGAAAAACCGGTTTTTCATTTAATTTGCCAAAGTTTACCGGATGGCCGTTCTCATCATATATTTCCCAGGCATAAGCCGCCTGATCCACACTGTATTGTTCGTCTGCGTCAAGCGAAGAAGGGGGAAAAGATGTCAGGCGGATAAAAAATGATGAGACCTCTTTCCGTGTACCGGGAATGATCAGAAGGACAATCAGGACGATAAATAAAATATCGGTGATGATCGTAAAAGGTTTTTTCCTTTTAAAATAATTGATAAGATAGGCCCTGGGATTGAATGCCATAAATTTAAGGTTAAAGGGTTTTGGATAGTAATCAGGAGCCCAGTTCCGCCCTGCGGTCCAGTAGTTTATTGACCTGTTCTTCGGTCAGGTTCTGGTTTTTGAGCATCTCGTCAATTTTAGCAATATCGTTCTCCCGTTCATTGATGGCAATTTCGGGTTTGGGTTCTTCTTTTTTGCCGGACAGCATTTCAACTTCACCCACTTCCTCACGTAATTGCACTACCAAACCATGAACCATTTCCTTAATGGATTCGCCGAACTGTCCTTCCAGTTGCTCTGCAATTTTGTCCTTCATCAGGCTGTAATTATTGAAAAGAAACTGCAATTGTTGCAACATAAATTTATCAACTCCCGGCACGTCAGCAAGGTCACGATTCTCGACCACCTTCTTGAACAGGTGGAACAATTCATCTAAATCCTTTTTGAAATTTTCGTCTTCCATATCGTTTGCAAAATTACAAATAATCACTTTGCAATTATAATGCCTGCTGTATTTTAGCTGCCATTTTTACTCATTTTTGGCAGGAAAACAAAAACAGTTTTGCTTGTAAACGTTTGACTGATCAGAATATTTTGTGAAATCAATATTGAATTAAACACGCTTGAAGCTTATAGTCCGGTATTTAAAACAAACTCTTTTTTTTACGGAGGTATCCCCTGACCAACGCAATCAGAAAGATGAAAATACTAATAAAGACAGATATTCTGGCAATGTAATCACCATGTTTTACGTACCAGGTTTCTTCGGTGTTGACTTGTAAATTTTGTCTGATGACCGCCGGTTCCCAGTATTTTGTTTTTTGGAAAACATCGCCCCGCTGGTTGATGAAAGCCGAAATGCCCGTATTGGCCGAACGCGCCACATCTCTGCGGGTTTCAATGGCCCTGAGTATCGAAAAGAGAAAATGCTGCCGGTAGCCGGGTGTATTGCCCCACCATCCGTCGTTTGTAATTACGAATATCAATCCAGATCCTTTGCGGACGGTTTTGGCAACAAACTCCCCGTAAATGGATTCGTAACATATTACCGGGGAAACCCCAACACCCTTCTTATCAAAAAATACAACGGTTGAGTCATCTTTTTTCAATGTGCCGGTCATGCCGCCAAGGTTTACTGCCAGCTTTTCAAGCGGTTTCAATATACCCCACGAAGGCATGATCTCAACACCGGGTGTCAGTTTCGATTTATGATGAATCTGAAACACACCTTTGCTGCCTATCATAAAAGCGGTGTTGTAAACATAGTAATATCCGGTTCCGTTTCTGAATTTACGTGCGGCATGGTTTTTTTTTTCATTTTTACCGATCAGCCGGGAGGTGGATGCCCCGATCACAATACTGATTTGCGGATGTTTGATAACGAAGGCTCTGACTTTATTAAGCAACGGAGACCTGATCAGCGCCCCCTCCCAGATGCCGTATCTGCCGTCATAAAGGGTTGATTCGGGGAACACAACAAACCGTGTACTGTCGGTTATCCCTTTTTCAGCCAGTTTCAGGTTCCGGTCCAGCAGGATGTCGGGGTCGAGGTCATACTGCACATTGTAAGGATCGGAATTGGGCTGTACGACAACCACTTCAACCGGCGTTCCTTTTTCAACATAGTGATTATAAATAGAATATGAAATAATTATTGGGATAAATATTATCAGTAACGAGGCAACACCATACACGATGGCAGACTTTTTTTCTTTTAAAAATAAGTACCTGATAAAATGATACAAGGCAATATTTCCGGAAAATACCCAAAAAGTGCCCCCGAGGGTTCCGGTGTATTCATACCATTGTATCCATTTGTAAGCAGAAGAAAAAACATTACCGAGGTTCAGCCACGACCAGCTCAGGTCCCAGTTCATGTGAAAATATTCCCAACTGATCCAGTAAAAGATCAGGATAAAAAATCCCCTTTTGTTTTGGTACAATAATTTTTTGGATAAATGAAAAAGCCAGAAAATGACGGCCACAAACAGAGAATTCAACAAAATAGCCAGAATGGCACCAACGCCGGTGGAATTCCATATCCACCATGTTGTCAGGGCATTCCAAATTAAAAAAGCCAGCCATGCATACCAGAACATGCCTTTTTTCTTTGCGTCGCCAAGATATTGCTGAATAAAAAACAATGGAACAAACGCAACAAATATCAAAGGACTGAGCCCCCGCTCAGGCCAGGCCAACACAAACAACATTCCTGATAAGATGGAAAGAAGAAACAGATGAATCCTTTTCATGGGGCTGATTTGTTCATATTGTGCGAAAATAGTAATTCGGGGCGGTCATTCAAAAAATAATGTTTGATCTCTGATAAAAGAACTGAAGCTTTGCGGTTAAAGTCAGATTTGTATATTTCAAAGTTACAGCATCTTAATTTTGAGTAATTTTCTCTGTGTATATCAGTATTTTCCTCCCTGTCGCTTTGTAAAATACCACCTGACCGGACGGGCAGGGCTATTACGCAGAGTTACGCAAAGAAGGCACAAAGTTTCGCAAAGCTATTTCTTAAATAATAAATAAAAACAATAAAAGTTATTGCTGTGATCGCCACGCCGCAGCGTGAAACTAAGTCAGATTATCTTTTAAAAAGTTTTCAATCCTCTCCCAGAAACCTTCTTCAAGGTGACAATCGGAATGGCCCCTGCCGGGAATGCCCCAGAGTGTAACGTTCTCTTTTCCCGCGGCAAACAGGCGTTTCGTATTTGAAAAAGGAACTATTTTGTCGTCCTTGCCGTGGACCAATAAAACGGATGCTTTGGTTTTCCCGATGAATTTTTCGGGAGCAATTTCTTCAAACCGGAAACCCACCCGTTTCTGGAGATACCTGAGTAACTGCCACCCGAAAGGATAAAACGGCACGTAATGACTGCTCAACTGATGACGCATCATATCCAGAGGGTTGGCAAAAGCACCGACAGTGATGGCACACCTGATCCGTTGATCATGGCCGGCAGCATAAATGGTTGCAGCGCCTCCGATGGAAAGGCCGATCACGCCAAAATCTTTGTTTGTAATGCCGGAATGTTTCTCAACATAATCAATGGCGGCAGAAATGTCTTCGGCAAACTTTTTCATTGTGGAATGGTCGTCATCATCACTGTTTCCATGATTGCGCGAATCAAAAGACAACAAGTTGTATCCTTTTCCATACAGGTTTTTAATATATGGCAGCATCCGTCCCACATTCCTGCCCCAGCCATGAACGAGGATAATTGTGGGAGAGGTGTTTTTGTCACGCATCAGCCAGCCGTAACATTGCCGGTTGTTGGCTGTTTCAAACCGGATTTCTTCAAAAGGAATGTCAAAAACGGCAGGTGTTTGCTCGTGTCTGGTTTTCGGATTTTCAAACGCTCTGACCATTTTCTGGAATAAAATGATCAGAAGGATAATGATGGCAATGATGATAAAAAGTGTGGTCATCCGGCAAATATC
>CAZMOS010000017.1:17738-39425 GCA_964567945.1 uncultured Lentimicrobiaceae bacterium | reverse complement strand
GTGATAATGTTTACGAAAGCAAAACAAATCAGTTACATCGCTGAACATAAAAAAAATAGGAAAAACCATGTTATATTATCATTAAACTAAAAAAATTAATTTTGCCATATTTGGTAAAAAATAATAAACACATGAAAAAACCTTTTCAAATCAGTTTAACAGGCTTTATCGTCTTTTTTTTGACGTTCGTTGCATTTTCACAAAATAATAACCTTATACCACTTAATATTAAGAAAGCCTATCAGAATGAAACGCGTTCTGTTACCGGAGCACCGGGTATCAACTATTGGCAAAATCATTCGAAGTATATTATCAGCGCCGAGTTGCTTCCTGAAAGCAGCGACTTGAAGGGAAAAGAAATGATTTTTTATTTTAATGAGAGCCCGGATACATTGAAACGGATCGTTATGCGTTTGTACCCTGATATTTATAAAAAAGGTAATGCCAGGAGCTGGCCGTTAAATCCCGATGCCGTTAATGAAGGAATGCAGATTGACCAATTGAAAGTTAACGGAAAAGAAATTGATCTGACAAACAAGAAAGAAGCCACGCGTTCAGCGACAAACCTGTATATCTCTCTTACAGAACCTTTATTCCCGGGGGATTCTCTGGAAATAAATTCCGAATGGCATTTTCATGTTTCGGAAAACAGCCCTGTCCGTATGGGAAATTATGGCCATGACCGTTTCTTTATTGCCTATTGGTATCCCCAAATTGCTGTTTATGATGATATTGACGGTTGGGATCAGGTGGAATATACGGGAACTGTTGAGTTTTATAATGATTTTAACGACTATGATGTCAATATAACCGTACCCGGTAATTATATTGTCTGGGCTACAGGAACACTTAAAAATGAAAAAGAATTATTTGACCGCCACATATTGAGACGTTTGGATAAAGCAAGGTCCGGGGATGAGGTGGTTACAATTTTTACTTCTGAGGAAAGCCGTAATAATAAAGTGTTAAAATCCGGGAAAGAAAAGAATAACTGGCATTTTACAGCTAATGAAGTACCTGATTTTTCATTTGCCACAGCTCCCCGTTTTAACTGGGATGCAACTTCTGTTACGGTGGACAGTACTTCCGGCCGAAGGGTTTTTGTTGACGCCATTTACCCCGATTCAACCCGGTCGTTTGACAGTGCCGCGAAAGTATCACGCGAATCCATCAAATATTTTTCCTATCAGATGCCGCACTGGCCTTTTCCTTACCCTCACATAACTGCTTTTTGCAATGGAAGAAGAGGTGGAGGGATGGAATCTCCTATGATGACCAACGACGGAGACCCGTCAAGTGATGCATGGCTTATCGGTCTGCTTGCCCATGAAAATGCACACACTTATTTCCCTTTTTATATGGGCACCAACGAAAGAAAATATGCCTGGATGGATGAAGGCTGGGCAGTTTACCTGATCACAGGATTATTAAAAGAAAAATTCCCCGACTCAAAATATTCTCAAAGAGGTGTTTATTCTTTTGAGCAAATGAACGGACAGGAACAAGAACCCACACTGATGACATTGTCTTATCTGATTTCAGGATACAGCAGTTATCGTTATCAGGCCTATACACGACCCGGACTCGCTTACGCCTACCTGAAAGATGCGCTGGGAGACAAGACTTTTTTAAAAGCACTGGATACATACATTCAACGCTGGCATGGAAAACATCCAACTCCGTACGATTTTTTCAACACCTTCAGTTACGTGGCCGGTAAATCGCTTTACTGGTTTTACAAACCATGGTTTTGGGAACGGGCAAGAGCTGACCAGGGTATAAAAAAGGTGACTAAAGACAATAAGATCATTATTGAAAACTACGGGGGCTTGCCGCTTCCTGTGGTAGTTACCTGTGAATTTGCGGATGGAACCAAAGAAACTTACAAAAAGTCTGTTTCTGTCTGGAGTTCCCAAAGTCCGGCAGTGATCGTCCAGGCAAACCCTGATAAAAAGATCAAAAAAGTTGTTTTGGGTAACAAACAAATACCCGATATCAACAAAGAAAACAATCAAATGGAGATAAATTAACAATTACCTATCATTTCTTAAATATCTTTGACAACCTTTAATTTCGTATAACATTTAAAAATATGAACAAGTTTAAACTCATTTTTTTTGTATTCATTGCGGTTGTTCTACAGGCTTCGGGCCAGGTAGCACCTGATAAATATTATGTTCAGTTTACTGATAAAAACAATTCCCCTTATTCAATAAATAACCCGGAAGAGTTTCTGACGGAAAGGGCGATACAAAGACGCGAAAAACAGGATATCCCCATCATGGAAAACGATATACCTGTCAATCCCCAGTATTTACAAGGTGTTGCCGATATCGGTGTGGAACTGCTGAATGCCACACGCTGGTTGAACGGGGTGACAATATATACCACTGACTCAACAAAATTAGATCAGATCAGAGCACTGCCTTATGTTGAGGGTGTCATGCTGTTGCAGAGCAAGGGTACCGGCAGGAAAAAAGCATTTTTTGAAAATGAGAGTTTTGAAAACAGGATTCCAGCCGGGGCTGCTTCAAAGAGTCCCCGGTCAACCGGGGAACTGGATTACGGTGCAGCCTGGTTCCAGATCAATCAGATCAATGGAATTCCTCTGCATAATGCAGGATATAAAGGTGAGGGAATGGTTATTGCCGTCCTTGACGGAGGATTTGTCGGGGCACAGACCAACCCGGTATTTGACAGTATCTGGGCAAACAATCAGGTTCTCGGGACCAAAAGTTTCGTGAATCCCGGAGGTAGTGTTTTTGTCGAGAGTCAACACGGGAAGAATGTGCTTTCTACCATGGCAGCCAATTGGCCGGGAGTGATGATCGGTACTGCTCCCCATGCTTCTTACTGGCTGTTGCATACCGAGGATGTGAAATCGGAAAATGTTATAGAAGAATACAACTGGATGTCGGGGGCAGAATTTGCCGACAGTGTGGGTGCTGATGTCATTAACAGCTCACTGAGTTATGTGGATTTTGACATGCCTGAATGGGATCATACATATGATGATCTGGACGGTAATACAGCTGTTTCAACGATTGCAGCCGATTTAGCTGCCAGCAAAGGTATTCTGGTATGCAACAGTGCAGGTAATTCGGGGGGTGGTTCTTTTCCGTGGAATGGCGCTCCGGCTGATGCCGACAGTGTTATTTCGGTAGGAGCCGTGGATTACAACAATGAGCGGGCAGGGTTCAGTTCGATCGGCCCTACAGTGGACGGACGTATTCGTCCTGTTGTGATGGCCCTGGGAGCCAACACGGTCGTTGCAGTTGGCAATGACACAGTGGGAAACGGAAGCGGTACTTCTTTTTCATCTCCAATCATTGCCGGTATGAATGCCTGTCTGTGGCAGGCTAACCCAAACATGAAAGTCATGGAGGTTTACGAAGCATTAAAACAAAGCGGTAATTATGCGGGAAATCCTGATAATCTTATGGGATGGGGAATACCAGATTATGAACTGGCTAATTCAATATTAACAACAGTTGAAAATAAGCCAGACAACAACGAAGATTTTATCCGGGTTTCACCCAATCCGTTCGAAACGCAATTGAATCTTGTCATCAGGCAGAAACAAACCTCAAATGTGATGGTTGAGGTATACAACCTGTCGGGTAAAATACTTTATTCCGGTTCTTATCACATATCCGGCCATATTACTGAAATCACTGTAGGTAATAAACTGGCGTATTTACCTTCAGGAATCTATTTTTTGAAGGTGAAGGCAGGTGATGATGTTGAAGTGTTGAAGATGATCAAAAAGTAACAGTTAATTTAATTGATTGGTATAAAGTAAAAGGATTTAGGAACATTGTTGCGCACAATTATTTTGGGATTGACGCAGAAGAAGTATGGCAGATTATCCGGGGTAGCCTTGTTGAACTAAAAAATACTTTAAAAGAAATTATCCGGTAAATTCAATAATTCGTCCTTTTCCCTAATTTCCTCATAATCTGCTTTTGGAATACGGCGCAATATTTTGCGAAGCAAAATCGCCGGCCAGATATTTAAAATAGCCGGCAATGGCGATCATGGCTGCATTGTCAGTAGTGTACTGAAACTCGGGAATGTAAATATTCCATTCCAGGTTGTCTGCTGTATTTTGCATTGCTGTCCTCAAAGCTGAATTGGCCGAAACGCCTCCCGCAACAGCCACTTCATTGATGCCGGTTTCTTTAACTGCTCTTTTTACTTTATTCATCAGGATGCTGATGATGGTCTTCTGGATGGACGCTGCAAGGTCGGTTTTGTGTTTTTCGATAAATAGTTCGTCTTCTTTCAGCCGGTCGCGCAAAAAGTATAAAAACGAAGTTTTCAGGCCGCTGAAGCTGTAATTCAGGCCCGGCATGCTTGACTCGGGAAACCGAAAAGCATCGGCGTTTCCTGATTTTGCCAGTTTATCAATCTCAGGGCCGCCGGGATACGGCAATCCCATGATTTTTGCAGCTTTGTCGAAAGCTTCACCGGCAGCATCATCAATGGTTGAACCGATGACCTTCATTTCAGAAGGACTGTCCACCCTGACAAGTTGTGTATGCCCGCCCGAGACCGTCAGGCAAAGAAAAGGCATGGCAGGTACTTTTTTGTCCGGCCTGTCTTTGATGAAATGACTAAGAATGTGGGCTTTGAGATGATCAACTTCAATGATAGGAACATCAAGCCCCATGGCAAATGCCTTGCTGAAAGAGGTGCCAACAAGTAAAGAACCCAAAAGCCCGGGGCCTCGTGTAAAAGCTACAGCGTCCAACTGTTTTTTGGTTATTTTTGCTTTACGTATTGCCACTTCGACTACCGGTATAATGTTTTGCTGGTGGGCACGGGAAGCCAGTTCGGGGACAACTCCGCCATAAGTGCGGTGAATATCCTGATTGGCAATGACATTCGATAAAACACGGGTGTCCTTAAGCACGGCAGCCGAGGTGTCATCACAGGAAGATTCTATACCTAAAATGTAGATACTCATTTGGAAGATTTAACTGACAGCAAAAATAGTAATTCGGAGAACAATGACCGTCAAGGTGAAAATCCGGTGAATGGAAGCGGTGGAAATGCTTCCGGAACAAACTCTGTGCAATCCGGTAAATTTCCGCGAAAGAGTTTTTTGCGCAGATTTCTCTCGGTGCTTTTTAATATCCTGCTCGTCATTTTACTTATTCCCCCGTCGCTTGCTTTTTTATTCCGCAGCCCCGAAGTCCAGACGTTATCCGCCCGCCTTGCTACATTCATCCTTTCGGATTACCTTGACGTTGAGGTGAAAATTGATGCCATCAAGCTGGATTTAAGATCAGGAATCACTTTGAGAAATTTATCAGTGAAAGATCAAAAGGGAAACCCGATGATCGCTGTCAGTGCTTTGAAAGCGAAACCGGTATATATGGATTTTGCTCTTTTTGGCATGGTGTTTTCAAAAGTCGAACTGGAAGGTGCCGTATTCAGATATGCCCGTTATGAAGGGGATGATGAGTACAACATGATGATTCTTATCAATAAATTCAAATCCTCCGACACAACTGCCTCACCAGGGAAGTTTAAACTGAATGCGAGAAAATTGATCCTTAAAAATTCAAGATTCCAGTTTTATGATGAAGTCCGGCAGTTGGGCGATACTTCAGGTATGGTTTACAATAACATTGTATTTGATAGCATTAACCTCATCGCCAGTCATTTTCATATTCTCAATGATTCCCTTAACTTTATTGTGGACGATCTGTCAACCAGGGAACGATCGGGTTTCAGGATATCAAATATGTCAACTGACTTTATTGTCAGCAGGTCGGGTTTACATGCCAAAAGACTTTTGCTGGATATGGACAACAGTCATTTGGATCTCGATCTGGATTTTAATTACCACTCTTTCCGGTCTTATGCTTATTTTATAGATTCTGTTGAGATTGTTGCAGATATCAGGCCCTCCGAGATCATGATGTCCGATATTGCCTACTTCAATAAGATCATGAAAGAGATGCCTGATAAAGTTGGAGTGACCGGTAAGGTTAAGGGAACTGTAAGCAATTTGAAAGGGGATAACATAAGGATACATTACGGGAAAAAAACCCGCCTTGCCATAAGCGGAAGAATTAAAGGCCTCCCTGATTTTTATAGTTCCCATATCACGGCATATATAAAGGAAATGGCAACCACACCCTGTGAATTGAAAACCATCGGACTACCGGTGAATGGCGGCAACATTGATGTTACTCATTATCTGGTTTGTAATGAACTTGTGAAAGGTTCATTGAGGTTCAAAGGACTTTACAATAATTTTACGGCAAGGCTGGCTATTCAAAGCAAAGAGGGCGAGGTGGAGGCTGATGTGAAGTTTTTTGACAGACTTAATGATTCTGTTTATATAAACGTTGCGGTGAAGGGAGATCAGCTTCAACTGGGAAGACTGCTTAAAGAGGAAATCCTGCTGGGTAGTGCAAAGATTGATATCCATTTGCAGGCGGAAGGACATAATTTTAATGATCTGCGCTATGAAAGCAGCGGCACATTGTATTCATTTGACCTGGGGAATTACCGTTACAGCAGGATGAGGTATTTTGGGCAGTATGTCAACGATTCGGTTTGGGGAAGTCTTGTGGTCGGGGATAAAAACCTGATGTTGAAAACAGATGTTTTTGCATTGCTGAAAAAAACGCCTCGTATTAAACTCACTGCTGACCTGAGGCTGGCAAACCTGGATGATCTGAACATCGGGATAAAAAAGGACTTTGGCATTTCCTCAAAAATAAACCTGGATATGCGGGGAATTGATCCCGACAGGATGACCGGAAACCTAAAACTATCCAATACCGTCCTGACTTTTGGGAATGAACGGTATGATGAAGGTGATATATCGCTGTTGAAAAGTATCAATACGAAAGGGATACATTCTTTGCAATTGAATTCGGATATGGTGGATTTGAATTTAACGGGGAAATATCACATTACCACCTTTTTTCAAAGAATTGAAGGACTTCTTGATAATTATCTTGATTTTATTCCACCCGACACTGCCGGTTTCCATCCCTCGGGTGAATACGCCACTGCCGATATCCATTTAAAGAAGGATGATATTATTGCCGAACAACTGGCTCCCGGGCTCCATATTTCAGATGCCGCACCATTCAGCATTGATTTCGATTTCGATAAAAACACGGTGGCCACAGGATTAAATATAGGCAACATTAACTACAGGGGAGTTAAATTAAGAAACAATACACTTGGCATCAATACGGACAACGGCCGGTTGAATATTAAATTTGCCTGTGAATCCACGGTATTGCGCGACAGCACGGCCGAAAACAAGCAGGTGTTCGGATTGGACAACCTGTCCCTGAAATTTGATGCAGGCGCCGACAGTCTGAACTACGGTTTGTATTGGAATAATAACGACAGTACCCTGATAAACAGGTGCGATCTGGAAGGTGTTTACACCCTGAAAAACGGTTGTTCTGTTTTCAGGATAAACAGAATGAACCTGATTGTGAATGATACAATCTGGCGCATTGACCCTGATAACCTGATTGTTCAGGACAGCTCGGGAATAAATTTTGAAAACTGGAAAATTCACGGCGGGTCTTCAACGATCGGCATAGCGGGAAGATATCTTCAACAGAACGGTGATACTCTGAAAATAAATTTTTATAACTGGAACTTATCCAATTTTGATATGCTGTCTGCGTTGTGGGGATTTGATATTGACGGGATCATAAAGGGGGATATGGAATTTTCAAGGATCAATGAAAATACGGCTTTTATCAGTGATCTGATCATAGATTCACTGGCGCTGAATAAAGTTTATCTCGGAGATGCCCGTTTTCTGAATACGTGGGATAACCAACTACAGGCCATTAAATTATCATCATCCATAATCCGCCGGGGACCCTCCGGCTCGGGAAAAGTCATTTCTATCAATGGAAAATACTTCCCGTTCAGAAATGAAAACGTTTTTGATCTGAACATGGTATTCAACCGGTTTAAGTTAAAAGCGATTGAGAATTTTTTCACCGGCCTGATTTCCGATGTGGAGGGTGTGGCGTCGGGTGAGCTTGAGCTAAAGGGGTCCCCCGACAAGCCTGTGCTGACCGGGTATGTGGATACCCATCGTTCGGCCATGAGAATTGATTACCTGAACACAAAATATTCATTTTCAAATGTAATCAGTTTCGAACCGGGCGGAATAGATTTCGGCAAGCTTGTCATTTATGATACATTGGGAAACTCAGCCCGTGTTGACGGTAACCTGAAATATAACTATTTCAAACATTCACGTTTCGACGTCACAATAAAAACGGACAGGTTGCTGTTTTTTAATACAAACCGAAAGATGAATGACCTGTATTACGGAACTGCCCTGACATCCGGAAATATTCATTTGAGTGGCAGCCCCAACGACCTGCATCTTGACATGGATGTGCAAACACAGGCCGGCACCTATGTATTTCTGCCTTTGGATTATTCGGTTGAGATATCCGATAAAGATTATATCGTGTTTGTCCGGCATGCCGACACACTAACGGATCAGGAAGCGGAAAAGAAAAAAAACAGAAAAGAGAAGGAAAACAAACAGAAATACAATATCAGCCTTAAAATGAAAGTTACACCCGAAGCAGCAGTATCTATTTTCCTGCCTTCGGATGTGGGCAGGATAGAATCGCAGGGAAATGGTAATATTTTGTTAAAAGCCAATTCAAATGGCGATTTCAGTATTGTCGGCGATTACATCGTAGAGTCGGGGATGTTCAACTTCTCGCTGGCCAACCTGGTGCAGAAACGTTTTGAACTGGTACGAGGAGGGCGTATTTCCTGGACCGGCGACCCTTATAATGCCGATATCAACATCAAAGGACTCTACAGAGTGAAAACAAGCTTGAAAAGCCTGGGTATCGTGATTGATTCAACAACCAATTTCAGAAACAAAGTGAATGTGGATTGCTATGTCATCCTGAAAAATAATTTGTTAAACCCTGATATCCGTTTCGACATACAAATGCCTGGCCTTGACCCGGATCTGAAACGGATGGTGTATGCTGAACTGGATACCACAAACCAAGCTATGATGAACGAACAGATGATATCGCTGCTCGTTTTGGGAACCTTTAGCTACAGCAATGCTTCAAACATCAATATGAGTTCTGCTTATTACTCGGTGTTGTCAAATCAGTTGAGCAGCATTTTGTCGAAGATCAGCGATGATGTGGATATCGGGATAAATTATAAACCGGGTGATGCCGTTTCACAAGAAGAATTTGAAGTAGCTTTGTCAACTCAATTACTGAATGACCGGTTGACTGTTGAAGGACATCTTGGAATGACGTATGACCGGTCAAAACAAAACGCAAGTAATTTTGTGGGGGACATTGATTTGAGTTATGCCCTCACCGAGGACGGCAGATGGATGTTAAAAGCGTTTAACCATTCCAACGTTACATCCTGGTACAACACTTATGATAAGGTTTCTCCTTATACACAGGGAGCGGGAATTGCTTACAGGAAGGATTTTAACAACATAGCCGAGTTCTTCCGAAGAACAAGGCCGAAATCAAAAAAGAAAAAAAATAAATAATCATAACTAAGCTTTAAAAAAATGAAAACACTCATTCAATTCTCAACAATGTTAACGGTTTTCCTGATTTTGGGAACGACATTACAGGCACAAATTACTATTGATCAAAACGACATGTCATCACCCGGGGATACAATCCGGGAAAGTATGGCCATGAACTTTGAATTATATGATTTTGAAGCAACTGGTGAAAACTATACCTGGGATTTCTCCGGTTTGATACCCTTATCACAAAGTGTGGATACTTTTAAATCAATTACTGAAACACCGCTTATTTACCTGTTTTTCTTTTTGGGAAGTGCAAACCTGGCCAGCCCCCTGTTCAGCGATACATCTTCTTTTATCGAGTTTCCGATGACAGATGTATATTCGTTTTATGATAATAAGTCTTCGGGATACTACTATTCCGGGTTTGCCGCTACCCTGTATGGTTTTCCCGTTCCGTTCAAATATTCGGAGAAAGACAGAATATATTCTTTTCCAATGAATTATGGGGATGTGGACTCTTCGTCTTCGGGACTTGATTATGCGATACCCGGCATGGGATACATAAAAATTCAAAAAAAGCGCGTAAATACCGTGGATGGCTGGGGTACCCTGATCACCCCCTACGGAACCTTTGAGGTGTTGCGACAAAAGTCGGAAGTGGACGAATACGACAGCATCTTTCTTGATACATTGAATACAGGCGTTCCAATTACCCGCCAATACACAGAATACAAATGGCTGACAAAAAACGGAAAGATACCCGTTCTGGAAGTAAATGATGATTACCTGAATTTTTTCGTTTACTATGTTGATTCAATACGGCAGGTAAGTCTGGATGTGCCCGAAGGACAGGGATTGGATGAAGCTGATTTTGTAATTTATCCCAATCCTGCCGGAAGTAAGTTCAAAGTCCAGAGTTTAAAGTTTAAAGTTGGGGGAGCGACATTGGAGCTTTATGATTTGAACGGCAGAAAACTCCTTGAAAAACAGATTCCCAAAGGAAGTGAAATAGCTGAGATCAATGTGGACTATTTACAAAGCGGCATATACTTTTGCAGAATAAGTTCGGAAGGATATTCGGTAACGAAAAAATTGATTATTAAAAAATAATTGCCGAACCTTACACAAAATAACTGAAATAACAAACAACGAATAACCATTAGCAATAAAAATAGTGACTCTTGTCATTTATAAATCCTCTGCCGGCTCCGGGAAAACCACAACCCTGGTTAACGAATACCTTAAAATTACTTTAAGAAACCCGGCAGATTTCAGGCATGTCCTTGCCATTACTTTCACCAACAAGGCAGCCAATGAAATGAAGGGGCGCATTTTGAAAGCACTTGATGAAATAATCAGCGGTGATGCGGAAAGTAAAGGTGAATACAACAAACTATTCAAAGATCTGGATACAGACAAACAAACGATTCGTAAACAGGCAAAGCAGTTGCAAACATTGATCCTGCACAATTATGACGAGTTTTCAGTCAGTACTATTGATTCGTTTGTTCATCATATTATCCGGACATTTGCAAATGATGTGGACCTCCCTCAAAACTTTGAAGTGGTGATTGACCCGGAGGATATCGTCCCCGATATTGTTGCCGAACTTTTTGATAAAGTAGGTTCCGATAGTGATCTGACGGATATCCTGATCCATTTTGTGTTGTCACTGGCCGAAGAAGAAAAAAGCTACAACCCGGAACGTCCTGTTAAAGAGTTTGTTAAAAAACAATTTAATGAGGACAGCTTCCCGTGGTTGAGAAAAATTGAAAACCTGGGGCCTGCGGACTTTTTGAAAATTATCAAGTACATACGGAAAAGGAATATTGAGTTAAAAGAAAAAATTAAAAGCACTGCCGGTCATGCATTGCAAATAATTAGTGAGAATAGTTTAAGTGAGTCAGATTTTTTCCAGCATAAGAGCGGAATCGCAGGATACTTTAGAAAATGTTCGGTATTGGCTGCTGATAAAGACTTGATTCCCGGTAACAATGTCCTGAAAACGATAGAAGAAGACAAATGGTTTTCATCAAAAGTGAGTGAACATGCCAGGCATGCGATCGAAAGCATAAATGATGAGTTGACCGGATCGTTTCATCGTATTCAGCAGCTCATGGAGGAATATTTTTTATTCAGGGCGGTTTTCAAAAAAATTTATGCGCTGTCGCTGGCCAATGAAATAAGAACACTTTTTGATGATTTCACTTACAGGACACAAAAAGTCCACATTTCAGACTTTAACAAAAGGATAAGCCGTGAAATTGCCGGGCAACCGGTTCCATTCATTTATGAACGGCTGGGCAGGCGCTATCGTTATTTCCTGATTGATGAGTTTCAGGATACTTCCGTTCTGCAATGGCAAAACCTTCTGCCGCTGATTGAAGAATCGCTGGCTAATGGTCATTTCAACATGCTGGTGGGTGATGCCAAACAGGCCATTTATCGTTTCAGAAACGGCGAGGTGGATTTGTTTGTCCACCTGCCCGACATTTACCCGGATGACGGCTCCCTCTTGACAAGGCAACGGGAACAGCAACTGAAATCCGATTACCGTATTGAGATCATTAATGAAAACTGGCGTTCTCGGGAGGAGGTTATCCGTTTTAATAACCGGTTTTTTGAAGCGGTTAAAAATGAGTCGAATGACAGGGTAAAAAAAATATATGAAAACCACGAACAACTTATTCCCCGAAAGAAAAAAGATGTGGAAGGAGGGTATGTCTCTGTTGAAATGATAGAAGCGGAGAAAAGCGGTGAATATATGCACAAACGCCTGGATAAAATTTTGGAATACATAGAAAGGCTGAAGGCGAAGGGTTATGAAAACAGGGACATTTGCGTGCTTTCAAGTATCAACAGGAATGCTGCTGATGTGGCATCTTTTCTGCTTCGTAACGGATACCCCGTTATTTCCCCCGAATCGCTTTTGATCGAGAATTCTCCATCTGTAAGGCTGATCATTTCTTTGATGAGGTTACTTCCTGAACCTTCATCTCCGGTCATACTTGCAGAAGTGGCTGCGAATTGGGGACGGATTCATGGGGGAATTGACGATCAGGATGCTTTGTTCAGGGAATTTACGGCGCTGGAAAATGCTGGAGCGGAAATTATATTAAAAAAACTTGGGGTACGATCAAACCTGCCGGGTGTTACAGATAAACCGGTTTATGAAGTCGTTGAATGGATGATCAGAGAGCTGAAACTTAACACCGAAGTAGATATTTACCTGCAATATTTTCTTGATTTTATTTTCGACGCACATGAAAAAGGGATTTTTACAATCAGTGAATTTATTGACCTTTGGGGAGAAAAAAAATCGAAGGCTTTCATTACCCTCAACCCGGATGAAAACGCCATCCAGGTGATGACGATCCATAAAGCCAAAGGCCTCAAATTTGAAACAGTGATCGTGGACATTGCGGGCGGGCGCAACGGCACAACAAAAGATGAACTGTGGACGGAAATAAACCTGCCGGGTGTGGATGAACTGAAGGTAGCCATGTTGCCTTCGGACAAATCCGTTGCCGATGCGGGTTTTGGAGACCTTTACAATGAAGAAGAAGAAAAATCCGAACTGGATTATATCAACATGGTCTATGTGGCTTTTACCCGGGCGGTGAGCGCCATGTTTGTCATGGGACACGAAAAAGGGAGAAGCAAATTCACAAAAACGTTGAAAACCTTCCTTAAAAGCGAAGGCATTGCAACTGAAGGAGCGATAGTTTATGAAACGGGAGAATTGCCGTGGAAAGCTGCCGGCGATGAAACTGACAAAAGAAAAAAAGAAGAAAAAAAGATTTTACTCCAAAGAATGATCTCTTCGTCATGGGATGACCTGATCAAAGTAGCCCGGACGGATGAGGTTTACTGGGAAGCCATTGACAGCAAACCCGCCCGGACTTATGGAAAGCTGATCCATGCCATGCTTTCGGAGATTTATCATAGTGAAGACATTTTTAAGGTTGTTTCAAAATATTATTTATCAGGTATCATTGATGAAAAAGAATCGGATGAGATTAGCAAACTTTTGGAGAAAGTTGTCAATCATGGGAAATTGAAATACCTGTTCACAAAAGATGTTATTGTAAAAAATGAAGTGGATCTGATTGAAGTTGAAAATGATTCCAGAAAAATTTTGCGCCCTGACAGGGTTGTGGTGCTGAAAAACGGGCGGTTGGTCATCATTGATTATAAAACGGGTGAAAGATCAGGCGCTCATATCCGGCAGGTGAATCAATATGCTGAAATATTTGAGAAGCTTGGCTATTCGAATATTGGACGGAAACTGGTTTATCTCGACAACAACATTGAGGTTTTCGATGTTGCCGATGAGAATACTTAATGCACTTTTTGATAGTAAATGATAAGTTTTTAACTTTGCTTGCTTTTGAAAAATGGTTTGATTAGCTGCGGTCGTAAAGGAGCCGGAAGATGAATGGGATTAACTGTTTCGTCAATATAAAGTTACGTTTGGTTTTAGTATAAATAATAATGAAAATGAAGAAAATTATTTTTTTGTTACTTTCCGGTATCCTGTTTGCCGGTATCCTGTTTGCCGGAATGCTGATGGCCGGAGAAGATGTCCGGTTACTGCGATTTCCTGCAGTACATGGTGACCAAGTCGTTTTTACCTATGCAGGCGACCTTTATATTGTACCTTTGAAAGGGGGTGTGGCACGGCGTCTCACCAGCGATGAAAAAGGTTACGAGATGTTTGCCCGTTTTTCTCCTGACGGAAAAAATATTGCCTTTACGGGACAATATGACGGTAATACGGAGATCTTTCTCATCCCCTCCGACGGCGGTATTCCAAAACGGCTGACCTATACGGCCACTTTGAAAAGAGATGATGTTTCCGACAGAATGGGCCCCAACAATATTGTTATGGCATGGGAAAACAATGATGAGATCATTTACCGTTCGCGAAAGCAGTCTTTCAACTCTTTTAAAGGACAGTTGTTTAAAGTCTCTCCTGACGGTGGTATGTCACAAGAGCTGCCTTTGCCATCCGGAGGTTGGTGTTCGTTTTCGCCCGACGGAAAAAAAATGGCTTATAACCGCATTTTCCGTGAATTCAGGACATGGAAATATTACAAAGGAGGCATGGCCGATGAAGTCTGGATTTATGATTTTGAGACCAGGCAGACAACCAAAATTACAAACAACATCTATCAGGACATCTTTCCCATGTGGCACGGCGACAAGATATATTATCTTTCCGATCGTGATCGTACAATGAATCTTTTTGTGTATGATGTCAACACAAAAGATACCAAAAAGCTGACCGATTATACGGATTATGATATCAAGTTCCCTTCTCTGGGTGATCATTCCATTGTCTATGAAAACGGGGGCTACCTTTATAATTATGAACTGTCCACGGGAGAGATAACCAAAATTCCGGTTACCATTGACAATGACCTGCTTACCGCAAGGAATGCTTTCGTTGATGCCAGCAAGTTTATTGTTTCCTGGTCTGTTTCGCCTGATGGCAAACGAGCGGTTTTCGGAGCACGTGGAGATGTGTTCACAGTTCCGGCAAAATCGGGAATTACCCGTAACCTGACAAAATCATCAGACGTTCACGACCGCAATGTGGAATGGTCTCCCGATGGAAAATATATTTCGTTCATCAGTGACCGAACGGGCGAAGACGAGATCTATATCCAGGTTCAGGACGGAAGTGAGCCGGCTGTTCAGCTAACCACAAACGCTGACACATACAAATATAATCCGGAATGGTCTCCCGATAGTAAAATGCTGCTTTGGTCTGACAAAATGGGACGGTTGAATTATCTTGATGTGACCACAAAAAAAGTAACCCTCGTTACTAAATCCAAAGACTGGGAGATTCGCGATTATTCATGGTCGCCCGACAGCCGGTGGATTGCTTACACGCTTCCGCACAACAATACGGTTAATGTCATCTATATTTATGACACGCAAACAGGTGAGTCGCATCAGGTTACGGATAACTGGTATAATGCGGGAAGTCCTGTTTTCGATACGACCGGAGAATACCTGTTTTTTGTCTCTGCCCGCGATTTTAACCCGATCTACAGTTGGTTGGAGTGGAATTATGCTTATCAGGATATGAACTCCGTTTATTTTGTCACACTTCAAAAAAGTACACCCTCGCCATTTGAGCCTGAAAATGATGAAGTAAGCATAAAAAATAACGAACGGAAAAAAGAAACTCCCAAAAAAAGAAAAAACAACAAAGATCAACAACCGGAAAAAGATGAAGTGAAAATTGACTTTGACGGGGTAAGTAACCGTGTAGTCAAACTACCGGTGGCTTCCGGAAATTACTGGAACCTGACACCGGTCGGTAATGTGGTTTATTACATTTACAGCTCTGCCAAAAGCAAGGGTCCGCAGTTTAAAATGTACGACCTGAAAAATAAAGAAGAAAAAGACCTGGGTAAAGTGGATGCGTTCCTTGTTTCTGCAGATTATAAAAAAATGCTGTTGAATGTGCAAAAGAAATATTATGTGATTGACCTGCCCAAGGTTCCTGTTAAACCCAAGAAAAATATTGATCTTTCCAACATGAAGGTCTGGGTGGATTTCCAAAAGGAATGGACGCAGATATTCAATGAATCCTGGCGGCAGATGCGTGATTTCTTTTATGCCCCCAACATGCATGGCCTTGACTGGCCCAAAATACGTGAAAAGTATGCCGTTTTGCTGCCCTATGTAAAAAACCGCAATGACCTGAATTACGTTATCGGTGAAATGGTCGGGGAGATCAGCATAGGCCATTCTTATGTGAAAGGGGGCGACAAACCCAAACCCAAACGTATTCCCACAGGATTACTCGGGGCAAAGATCAGCAAAGACAACTCGGGCTATTTTGTAATCAATGAAATACTGCCGGGTGAAAACTGGACAAAAAATGCCCGTTCACCTTTAACAGAAGTAGGGGTGGATGTCAGGGAAGGCTATTTTATCCTCGCCGTCAATGGCAATTCGACCAAAGATGTTGATGATATTTACAAAATGCTTGTGGGAACGGCCGGGAAACAGGTGATGTTAACAGTAAATTCTACTCCCGCCGAAGAAGGTGCCCACGAAGTGATCGTTATACCCATTGCCGATGAATCGGGATTGTACTATTATAAATGGGTTGAGGACAACATCGAAAAAGTCAGTAAAGCCACAAACGGTCAGGTTGGCTATATCCATATTCCGGACATGGGCCCGGAAGGATTGAATGAATTTGTAAAACATTTTTATCCCCAGCTTAACAAAAAAGCCCTGATCATTGATGACCGGGGTAACGGTGGCGGGAATGTGTCGCCCATGATCATTGAACGCCTGATGCGTAAACTGACTTTATACGGTATGTCACGGAACAACAGCATTACGACTAAACCTGCACAGATCATGCTTGGGCCTAAGGTGCTTCTGATAGATCAGTATTCTGCATCGGATGGCGACCTGTTTGCTTACCAGTTCAAAAAATTAAAAATAGGAACAGTTATCGGAAAGCGTACCTGGGGCGGGGTTGTCGGTATTCGCGGCTCCCTTCCGTTTATTGATGGTGGCGATTTGCGGAAACCCGAATTTGCTCCGTTCAGCACCGAAGGTAAATGGGTAATTGAAGGACATGGTGTGGATCCTGATATCGAATTGGATAATGATCCGGCTAAAGAATATGAGGGTATTGATCAGCAATTGAATAAAGCTATAGAAGTAATCATGGAACAGTTGAAAAACTATAAAGAACCACCACCGATTCCACCTTACCCCGATAAGACGAAATAATGAAAAAAGCCGCTCATCCGGAGCGGCTTTTTTATTAAAAGGCGTCCTGTGGCGTTTAACAAGTTTTTATGCAAATCAAAAAGCTATTTTTGTAAACTAAAATTTTAACTTTTATAAACTGGATGTAAAGGATACGATAGGAAATACTCCGCTGGTAATAATGAAGAATATTAATCCTTATAAGCACATTGAACTATATGCCAAACTTGAATTCTTTAATCCGAGCGGAAGCGTAAAAGACCGTATTGTAAAATATATTGTTGAAGATGCCGAAAAAAGAGGCCTGTTAAAACCCAGTGGTACTATTGTAGAAAACACTTCCGGCAATACGGGAGCTGCTGTTGCCACAATAGCAGCAATATATGGTTACAAAGCCATTCTCACCATGCCCGATAAAGTGAGTAAGGAAAAACAAAATGCCCTGAAAGCACTTGGGGCAGAAATTGTGGTTACCCCAACTTCTGCCCCGCCCGATGCGCCCGGAAATTACGTAAATACCGCCAAACGAATTGCGGACGAAACACCGAACAGTTTCCGTATCAACCAATACGACAATCTGTTAAATCCGGAAGCGCACTACAAAAGTACCGGCCCGGAAATTTGGGAGCAAACCCGGGGACGTGTTACTCACTATGTTGCTGCAGGCAGTACAGGCGGGACAGTAAGCGGCGTGAGCCGGTTTTTGAAAGAAAAAAATCCAGATATTTTTACGCTTATGCCAGACCCCGTCGGCTCAATTTATTACGATTATTTTAAAACCGGAAAAATTAATCCAAACGCCATCGGCACTTATTATGTGGAAGGTGTAGGCGAAGACCATATTGCCAAAGCTATGGACTTCAGCCTTGTAGATGAGATGATACAATTTACCGATGGGGATGCTTTTGCCATGGCACGCCGGTTAGCCCGTGAAGAAGGTATCCTTGGCGGAGGAACAGGTGGCGCCAATATCTGGGCCGCACTGCAACTTGCAGCCAAATTAAACGGACCGGCCGTAATCGTTGCAATTATACCGGACAATGGTATTAAATATCTGAGCAAATTTTATAACGATGAGTGGATGCTCAAAAACGGATTTGAAATCTAAATAAAAAATAAACGCATGAAATTTTCAACCAAAGCAATTCATACAGGTCAGAAACCGGACAAAGAAACAGGGGCCATAATTCCACCGATTTACATGACCTCAACTTATGTACAGGAAGCCCCGGCTCAACACAAGGGTTATGATTACACGCGCGCCGGAAATCCTAATTTTACCAATATTGAAGCTACCTTGGCGGCCCTGGAAGATGGAAAATATGCCACCGTTTTTTCATCGGGTTTGGGCGGACTAAGCGGGATTTTGTCTATGCTGAAAGCCGGCGACACCATTGTCGGTAATGCCGATATGTACGGGGGGTCATATCGTTTGATAAACCGTATCTTCATCAATTACGGTATTCTTTTCAAACCCATCAATACGCAAAACCTTAAAGAGGCTGAAGACGTACTAAAAGAGAAACCAAGTCTTCTGTTTTTGGAAACGCCTACTAATCCGCTACTGAAAATTTCTGACATAAAAGCCATTACAACTTTGGCCAGAAAATATGGTGTCCTGAGTGTTGTGGACAATACTTTTGCCACACCTTATTTTCAAAACCCGTTAAACCTGGGTGCCGACATGGTTTTACACAGCACCACAAAATTCATTGGCGGACATTCCGATGTGATAGGCGGTGTGGTGATAACCAACGATGCCGGTATAAAAGAAAAATTGGATTTCGGACGAATGGCTGTTGGCTTAAATCCAAGTCCGTTTGATGTTTGGCTGGGTAGCCGCGGCATTAAAACACTTGCCGTCCGCATGGAGCGCCACGGGAAAAACGCCATGGCTTTAGCCCGTTTCCTGGAAAAGCATTCAAAAGTGAGAAAAGTATATTATCCCGGTTTGGAATCACATCCCGGCCACGATATTGCCAGACGGCAAATGCGTGGTTTCAGCGGAATTGTTTCTGTAGAATTTGATTTTAACCTCGAAAACACTAAAAAGCTTATCAGCCGGTTTAAATATTTTTCGCTGGCTGAAAGTCTGGGCGGTATTGAATCGCTCGTGGATCATCCGGCCACTATGACGCATGCTTCTATCCCTAAAGCGGAACGCGAAAAAACAGGTCTGACAGACGGGCTGGTACGTTTCTCGGTAGGAATTGAAGATTACGAAGATTTGCAAAATGATATCGAACAGGCGATTGCATCATTGAAATAGTTAAATTTTCACACCTATAGTCTGTTGATCCTTATATCTTTTCGGGCTGGTTTCCGGAAACGAGCGGTAAAGAAATTCATTAACATTTTTTTAAAACGTGTGTTAAAAATTCTTCATTGATAATATTCTGCATGATGTTTGTTTTTATGCTTTACAACTTAAATCTAATATATTCCTGATAGTTAGCGAAATAATAATATAAAACGGACTGAATTATTATTTCGGAATAAAAGACCTTTATATCCTTTATTTAATAAAATTGCTTACTTTTACACCCAGAAATATGAATTATTATCATCAACTTAAAAGAAACAGAAATGGAAACATTAGATGTAACACAAATTGAACCCGGGTTAAAGCATCCTGTGATTTTTCAAAAATTTGATGCTTTATCCGGTGGGGAGGCATTCGTCATTCATAACGATCATGACCCCAAACCTCTTTATTATCTAATGATAGAAGAAAGAGGACAAACCTTTGAATGGGAGTATCTTGAACAAGGCCCTTCATTCTGGGAAGTCAAAATCAGCAAATTGAAACTCAACGAAAAGCCTTTGACAATCGGAGAACTTGTAACCGAAGATTTTAGAAAAGCGGAGATATTCAGTAAATTCGGGTTGGATTTTTGTTGCGGTGGCGCTAAATCGCTTAAAGAAGCTTGTGAAGAGAAGGGAATTGATGAAAAGGAAGTTGAAACAGCGCTAACCGAAGTGGAAAGTCAGGATAAAAACAGGCAACAGGATTTCAACAGTTGGGAACTGGATTTTCTTATTGATTTTATACTCAACATACATCACAAATATGTAAGAGAATCAGTAAACATGCTTTCTGAGGTTAGTGAAAAGGTAGCGAATGTTCACGGTGAAAATCATCCGGAGGTAATTAGAATTGCCGCTCTGTTTGAAATAATAGCCAATGAACTGGATATGCACATGCAAAAAGAGGAAAACATACTTTTTCCATACATCAGGAAACTGGTTGTTGCCAAACGTGAAAACAGCGTGATGGAACCATCGCCATTCGGTTCTGTTGAAGCTCCGATTAGCATGATGGAATCTGAGCATGTGGCTGTTGGCGGGAGTATGGACGAAATAAATCATTTAAGCAATGGTTTTATACCTCCCGAAGATGCCTGTTCTTCTTATCGTGCTTTATACAAAAAACTAAACGAATTCGAACAGGATTTGCACAAACATATCCATTTGGAAAATAATATATTGTTTCCCAAGGCAATTCAATTGGAAAAAGAACTTTTGAGTTAATTCGGGTATTGCTGTGCCATTGAGGCCGTACTTCTTTATCCCCATTTTTTTTTAATTTTATAAAATTAAAATTAATCATCATGGACAGGGAGATTAACAATGGTTTTCATTTTGAGAAATTAAAACTTAAAAACGATGACGAGGGCAGGGTGGAGGCCACCCTTCTGAAGAGGAACGCAAAAGAAAACAAAAACCGTGCTATCCTGTATATCCATGGCTTTGTGGATTACTTTTTCCAAATTCCGCTTGCCGACTGGTCCAACGAATTGGGCTTTAATTTCTATGCTCTGGAATTACGGAAATATGGACGTTCTCTACTGAAGCATCAGAAACCCAATATGTTCAGGCACTATTCCGAATATTTTGAGGAGATCAATGAGGCCGTAAAACTGATCAGGGAAAAAGACGGGAATAAAACCCTCGTATTGATGGGACATTCCACCGGGGGATTGTTGTCGTCGCTGTATGCCCATCACCACAGGCAGGAAAAGGAAATTGATGCATTGATCCTCAATAGCCCTTTCTTTGATTTTAATATACCTGCAATCAAAAAGTTAGTCGTACCTGTAATGGCTGCTTTTGGCAGGCTAAAACCGGAAGCGATATCTCCCGAAGGGTTAAAAAGAGGTTATCCTGAAAGTGTTCATAAAGATTATTTCGGCGAATGGGATTTTGATCAGCGCTATAAACCCGTTGAAGGATTCCCGATAAATTTCGGATGGATCAATGGGATTTACCAGGCACAAAAAGAATTACAAAAAGGTCTCGATATTCAGTGCCCGGTGCTTGTTATGTTTTCCACCAAAAGTGTCAAACCGGGAAAATACAGGGAAGAGATGAAAACGGCAGATGCCGTGCTC
>CAZMOS010000017.1:0-17638 GCA_964567945.1 uncultured Lentimicrobiaceae bacterium | reverse complement strand
GCTTCCGCAGTAGGCCCTCCCATTGTAAATGGTGGCATCATATCCGGTTTGGTCTCCTTGATGTGTCCGTGCAGCGACTCGAATTTACGGATGTTATCACTTAACGCGTGAAAAAGCCGTTTGGCATGTTCGGGTGTGAGAATGATGCGTGACTTTACTTTCGCTTTTGGTGCTCCGGGCATCAGCTTAACAAAATCAATGATGAATTCTGCATGTGAATGGGTAATGATGGCCAGGTTTGAATAAATACCCTCGGCAATCTCATCACTCAGTTCTATATTGATCTGTTTTGTATTTTTTTTCTTCTCGTCCATAATTTCCCGATTTATATGAAAAGCGCCCCTCATTATTGTGGGGCGCTTTAAAATGTTTATTCTATTGTTTCTTCAACTTCATGTTCTTCAGATTCCGATGCCGATTCCATCACGGCTTCGTATTCCTCAAGAGAACCTACAATGATGTCTTCATATTCACGAAGGCCTGTTCCTGCAGGGATTTTATGGCCTACAATGACATTTTCTTTCAGGCCGAGAAGGCCGTCTCTTTTGGCATTGATAGATGCTTGTGTCAGCACCTTTGTCGTTTCCTGGAATGAAGCGGCAGAAATCCAGCTTTCGGTTTGCAGCGAAGCTTTTGTAATTCCCTGCAAAACCTGTTTTGCCGTTGCTGTCTGTGCGTCACGGGACTCGACAAGTTTCTTGTCCCGGCGTTTCAGCATAGAGTTTTCTTCGCGAAGTTTCCTGGCGCTGACGATCTGTCCTTTTTTGAAATTTTCCGAATCGCCCGGATCAACAACAACCTTTTTGCCGTAAATCTCGTCATTCACTTCCTGGAATTCGGTCTTGCTGACAAGCTCGTTTTCAAGGAAACGGGTGTCACCCGAATCTTCAACCTGTACCTTGCGCATCATCTGGCGTACGATCACTTCAAAGTGTTTGTCGTTGATCTTTACACCCTGCAGACGGTAAACTTCCTGGATTTCATTAACAATGTATTCCTGGACTTTCATGGGGCCTTTAATGGCAAGAATATCGGACGGGGTCATCACACCGTCTGATAAAGACGTACCTGCTTTTACAAAGTCGTTTTCCTGTGCAAGGATCTGTTTAGCGGTCGGGACCAGGTATTTTTTCTCTTCTCCCGTTTTCGAAGTAATGATCACTTCACGATTACCGCGTTTCAATCTCGGGCTGAAACTAACCACCCCGTCAATCTCGGAAACAACAGCCGGTTCCGAAGGATTCCTGGCTTCAAACAGCTCGGTTACACGTGGAAGTCCACCGGTAATGTCACCGGCTTTTCCAAAGGAACGCGGAATTTTGACCAGCACTTTACCTGCTTTTATCTTTTCCCCTTCTTCAACAAGAATATGGGCGCCTACCGGCAGGTCAAAGCTTTTCAATACGGTACCGTCATTACCAAGTACCTTGATCTGCGGGTTTTTCGTTTTTAAGCTGGAACTGATGATAACCTTTTCAAAATAACCGGTCTGTTCATCAGATTCCACTTTATAGGTCAGCCCTTCCGTGATGTTTTCGTAAGCAATGCTTCCCTGTACATCCGAAAGAATAACCGCATTATAAGGATCCCAGTCAGCAATAATATCGCCTTTTTTGACTTTGGCCCCGTGTTTGAAATAAAGGTTTGAAGCATACGGAATATTACTCGACTGGAGAATAATTCCTGTTTTTGGATCCAACACCCTCATTTCACCCGAACGGCCAACAACGATCTGGTATTTTTTTCCCTCGTTGTTTGTAAAGTCAACAGTACGCAACTCCTCAAATTCGAGGATACCGTCGTAATTGATCTCAATTTTTGACGTAACGGCGATGTTGGAAGCAGTACCTCCCTGGTGGAAAGTACGGAGCGTCAACTGTGTACCCGGTTCTCCGATGGATTGAGCGGCAATGACGCCTACGGCTTCACCTTTGTCAACCATCCGTCCGGTCGCGAGGTTTCGACCGTAACATTTGGCACACACACCGCGTTTTGATTCACAGGTAAGAACCGACCTGATCTCGACCGTCTCCAATGGGGATTCTTCAATCTGTCTTGCAACCTTTTCCGTGATCTCTTCACCTCCCGAGATGATCAGTTCACCGTTTATCGGATTATAAATATTATGAAGTGTTACACGACCGAGTATTCTGTCGTACAAACTTTCCACAATGTCCTCTCCTTTTTTCAGGGCACTGATGGTCAAACCACGTAGTGTTCCGCAGTCTTCTTCGTTGATGACGACATCCTGCGAAACGTCAACCAGTCTTCTGGTCAGGTAACCGGCATCGGCCGTTTTTAAAGCGGTGTCTGCCAATCCTTTACGTGCGCCGTGGGTCGAGATGAAATACTCGAGTACCGATAATCCTTCTTTAAAGTTAGATAAAATCGGGTTCTCAATGATCTCTCCGCCGGTAGCACCTGATTTTTGAGGTTTAGCCATCAATCCTCTCATTCCGGAAAGCTGGCGTATTTGTTCTTTTGAACCCCGTGCACCTGAATCAAGCATCATGTAAATCGGATTGAAACCATCCTCGTCTTTCGACAACTGATACATCAATTTATTTGTAAGTGCCGAATTGGTATGGGTCCAGATGTCAATGATCTGGTTATATCGTTCATTATTGGTAATGAATCCCATGTTGTAGTTAGCCAGAACTTCCTCGACTTCCTCATTGGCTTGTTTGATCAGCTCTTCTTTTTCTTTTGGAATGATAACATTTCTAAGATTAAAGGAGAGTCCGCCTTTATAAGCCATGTTAAAACCAAGATTTTTGATATCATCAAGGAATTTGGTCGTTACAGCTGTACCGGTTTTCTTCAATACGTCACCGATAATATCCCTTAACGCTTTTTTGGTGAGCAGTTTATTGATGAATCCGTATTCTTTTGGAACTACCTGATTAAAAATAATACGTCCAACTGTTGTTTCCACTATTTTTTTAATCGGTTTGTTATCTTCTATGTCATCAACTTTTACCTTGATAATAGCATGAAGGTCAACCCTATTATCGTTGAAGGCAATAATCACCTCTTCGGGAGAATAAAATGTCATTCCATCACCTTTGACAGGATGATTTTCAGTATTTCTTCTTTCTTTAGTGATGTAATATAAACCGAGTACCATATCCTGTGAAGGAACGGTGATCGGAGCCCCATTGGCCGGATTGAGGATATTATGCGAAGCCAACATTAGTATTTGGGCTTCAAGAATAGCTGCATTGCCCAAGGGCACATGAACAGCCATCTGGTCACCGTCGAAGTCGGCATTGAAAGCCGTACAAACCAGCGGGTGCAACTGGATGGCCTTTCCTTCAATCAGTTTGGGCTGAAATGCCTGAATACCCAAACGGTGCAGGGTAGGCGCACGGTTGAGCATTACAGGGTGTCCTTTCAGGATGTTTTCAAGGATATCCCAAACGACTGCGTCTTTACGTTCAACGATCTTCTTGGCTGATTTTACGGTTTTTACAATACCACGTTCCAGTAGTTTTCTGATGATGAACGGTTTGAACAGTTCGGCAGCCATATCTTTGGGAATACCGCACTCGTTCATATTCAGCTCGGGGCCGACAACGATAACCGAACGTCCCGAATAATCCACACGTTTACCAAGCAGGTTCTGACGGAAACGTCCCTGTTTACCTTTCAGGCTGTCACTTAGTGATTTCAGCGGCCTGTTGGATTCGGTTTTCACCGCACTGGATTTCCTTGAATTATCGAACAATGAGTCAACAGCTTCCTGGAGCATACGTTTTTCGTTACGCATGATCACATCTGGTGCTTTGATCTCGATTAGTCGTTTCAGACGGTTATTACGAATAATCACCCTGCGGTATAGGTCATTCAGGTCGGAAGTGGCAAAACGTCCGCCATCCAACGGAACCAAAGGTCTGAGTTCGGGAGGTATAACAGGTACGATTTTGACGACCATCCATTCGGGATGGTTTTCAATCCTGTTTCTTGCATCGCGAAATGCTTCAAAAACCTGGAGCCGTTTCAAGGCATCGGCTTTGCGTTGCTGCGACGTCTCGGTGTTGGCTTTGTGCCTTAATTCGTAAGAAGTTTTGTCAAGGTCAAGCCGTTGCAACAGGTCATGAATGGCTTCGGCCCCCATCTTGGCAATGAACTTGTCAGGATCGTTATCATCAAGATATTGATTGTCCTGGGGCAGGCTTTCCATGATGTCAATGTATTCTTCTTCTGTCAGGAACTGCATGTATTCAACGCCGTCTTTTTCCTTGATACCGGGATTGATCACCACATACCTTTCGTAATAAATGATCATTTCCAGTTTTTTGGTCTGGAGTCCCAGCAAAGCTCCGATTTTGTTTGGCAATGAGCGGAAAAACCAGATATGTACTACAGGGACAACCAGTTGAATGTGACCACCCCTTTCGCGACGAACTTTCTTTTCGGTAACTTCCACACCACAACGGTCGCAAACGATCCCTTTGTATCTGATCCTTTTGTATTTGCCGCAATGGCATTCATAGTCTTTGACAGGGCCGAAGATGCGTTCGCAAAACAGACCGTCACGCTCCGGTTTGTAAGTCCGGTAGTTAATAGTCTCCGGTTTCAGTACTTCACCGTATGAACGGTCGAGAATAGTCTCGGGCGAAGCGAGACTGATTGTGATGTTGTTGAAATTTGCCGGTATTTTACTTTCTTTTCTAAAAGCCATATATCGAATGTGATTTACTCAGGTTAAAAAATGATTAATCGAAACTTACATCAAGACACAGTCCGCGAAGCTCGTGGACAAGCACGTTGAATGATTCGGGAATATTGGGTGAAGGCATGACCTCTCCTTTGACGATGGATTCATAAGCCTTTGCACGTCCCACAACGTCGTCGGATTTAACGGTCAGTATTTCCTGGAGAATGTTGGAAACGCCATAAGCTTCCAATGCCCAGACTTCCATTTCACCAAAACGTTGGCCTCCGAATTGTGCTTTACCGCCAAGAGGCTGCTGTGTGATAAGTGAATACGGACCGATGCTACGGGCATGCATCTTGTCATCCACCATGTGGTGCAGTTTCAGCATGTAAATGTATCCTACCGTAGCCGGCTGGTCGAAACGCTCACCGGTTTCACCGTTAAAAAGATAAGTGCTGCCGTTTTCAGGTAATCCCGCTTTTTTCATACGCTCATTGATCTGGTCAATGGTAGCACCGTCAAAAATCGGGGAAGAATATTTTTCACCCAATTTTATTCCGGCCCAACCGAGAACGGTTTCGTATATCTGTCCGAGGTTCATTCGTGAAGGGACACCCAGCGGGTTAAGGACAATGTCCACCGGGGTTCCGTCTTCAAGGAACGGCATGTCTTCTTCGCGAACGATTTTGGCAACAATACCTTTGTTTCCGTGACGGCCGGCCATTTTATCGCCAACTTTCAGTTTCCGTTTTTTGGCAATGTAAACTTTGGCCATTTGTACGATGCCATTAGGCAGTTCATCACCCACGGAAGCGACAAAAGCTTTGCGGTTGTAAACACCAAGCAGTTCTTTATACTTGATCGTATAGTTGTTGATAAGCTTCTTGATCAACTCGTTTTTATCCTTGTCGGTAGTCCATTTGTTCGGATTAATATTGGTGTAATCCAGGCTATTCAGTATCTTTTGGGTAAACTTGGTTTTTCGTGGAACAACCAGTTCCCCGAAATTATTTGTAATACCCTGTGATGTCCGGTTACTAACCAGCTGAGTGAGTTTGTCAATTAATTTTACTCTTAGCTCTTCCGATTGACTGTTAAATTCTGCTTCCAGCTCTTCAAGGATGGTTTTTTCACGCTGTCTTGTACGTCGGTCTTTACCCACCTTTGCGAAGAGGTTATTGGAAATGACAACCCCCTTCATTGAAGGCGGTGCTTTTAATGAAGCATTTTTTACATCTCCTGCCTTGTCTCCAAAGATAGCCCTTAGTAGTTTTTCTTCCGGAGTGGGGTCACTCTCACCCTTAGGAGTAATTTTACCAATCAGGATATCTCCTTCGTTTACCTCGGCGCCTACCCTGATAATGCCGTTCTCGTCAAGGTCTTTGGTGGCTTCGGCACTCACATTCGGAATATCATTAGTAAGCTCTTCAACACCTCTTTTGGTATCGCGCACCTCCAGTGTGAACTCTTCAATATGTACGGATGTAAACAGGTCTTCTTTGATTATTCTTTCCGATACAACAATAGCATCCTCAAAGTTATAACCTTTCCAAGGCATGAATGCTACCATCAGGTTGCGGCCCAACGCCAGTTCACCCTTTTGTGTGGCATAACCTTCGCAGAGAACCTGCCCGTTTATAACCCTGTCGCCTTTTCTTACGATAGGCCTGAGGTTTATGGATGTGTTCTGGTTAGTCCGTTTGAATTTCGGAAGATAATAAGTCTTGACATCATCGTCAAAGCTGATCAGCTTTTCCATCGGGTCACGCTCGTAACGGATGATGATCCTTTCGGCATCAACGTATTCCACTTCACCGTTTCCTTCGGCATTGATCAGAACCCGTGAATCAATAGCCACATTGGCTTCAATGCCTGTTCCCACGACGGGTGCTTCAGGATTGAGCAACGGAACGGCCTGTCTCATCATGTTCGATCCCATCAGGGCACGGTTGGCATCGTCATGCTCAAGGAACGGGATCAACGAAGCGGCAATGGATGCAATCTGATTCGGCGCAATGTCAATGAGGTCAACCTCTTCACGCGGAGTGATCGGGTAATCAGCCAGGTAACGCACCTTGACCTTTTCATTGACAAATTTCCCGTTTTCGTCCAGAACTGTATTGGCCTGGGCAATGATTTTGTCCTCTTCTTCTTCGGCGCTGAGGAAGATTGGGAGATGCTCATAATCAATCTTGCCTTCGGTTACCTTACGGTAAGGTGTTTCTATAAAGCCGAGATTGTTGATCTTGGCATAGACACAAAGTGAAGAGATAAGCCCGATGTTCGGTCCTTCAGGTGTTTCGATAGTACACAGCCTGCCATAATGGGTATAGTGTACGTCACGAACCTCAAAACCGGCTCTTTCACGGGAAAGGCCGCCGGGCCCGAGTGCCGAAATACGCCGCTTGTGAGTGATCTCCGAGAGCGGGTTGGTCTGATCCATAAACTGCGACAACTGGTTTGTCCCGAAAAACGAGTTGATCACCGAAGACAAGGTCTTGGCATTGATCAAATCAGTGGGTGTAAACACTTCGTTGTCACGGACATTCATCCTTTCACGGATTGTCCTGGCCATACGGGCAAGACCAACACCAAACTGGTTATACAGTTGCTCTCCAACCGTCCTGACCCTCCTGTTACTCAGGTGGTCAATGTCGTCAACAACGGTTTTCTGGTTGGCCAGCTTGATCAGATATTTGATGATCAGGATAATGTCTTCTTTTGTCAGAACCCTGACATCCATGGATGTGTTCAGGTTCAGTTTTTTGTTGATCCGGTATCTTCCGACTTCACCCAGGTCATACCTTTTGTCGGAGAAGAAAAGTTTTTCAAAAATACCTCTGGCGGTTTCTTCATCCGGCGGCAGGGCATTCCTCAACTGGAAATAAATATACTCTACAGCTTCTTTTTCCGAGTTGGTCGTATCTTTTTGCAGGGTGTTGAAAATGATCGAATAGTCGGTCAGGTTCGGGTCGTCCTTGTGAAGAAGAATGGTTTTAACGCCTGTGTCAATAATTTGCTGGATGTGTTCGCTTTCCAGTACTGTTTCCCTTTCGATGATCACATCGTTACGTTCGATGGAAACAACTTCGCCGGTATCTTCATCCACAAAATCTTCAAACCAGGAACGGACTACCCTTGCAGCCAGTTTCCGGCCCAGGACTCTTTTCAACCCGGCTTTGCTGACTTTTACCTCTTCGGCCAGGTCAAATATCTCCAGGATATCGCGGTCGGTTTCATAACCGATGGCACGCAACAAAGTCGTTACCGGCATCTTCTTTTTACGGTCAATGTAAGCATACATTACATCGTTGATGTCCGTCGAGAACTCCATCCACGATCCCCTGAACGGGATGATCCTTGCGGAATAAAGCTGGGTTCCGTTGGCGTGCCTGTGTTGTCCGAAAAATACGCCGGGAGAACGGTGCAACTGCGATACGACGACGCGTTCGGCACCATTGATAATAAAGGTTCCCCGTGGAGTCATGTAAGGGATCATTCCCAGATAGACATCCTGAACGATGGTCTCAAAATCCTCGTGATCCGGATCGGTGCAATAAAGTTTGAGTTTGGCTTTAAGGGGAACACTGTAAGTCAATCCGCGCCCGATAGTTTCTTCTATCGAATAGCGTGGGGGATCAATAAAATAATCAAGGAATTCAAGAACAAAATTGTTCCTTGCATCGGTAATGGGAAAGTTTTCGGAAAAAACTCTGAACAGACCTTCGTTTTTTCTGTTTTCGGGATTGGTTTCCAGTTGGAAAAAATCCTTAAACGATTGCAATTGAATGTCAAGAAAGTCAGGATAAGGCAATTGGTTCTGAATTCTTGCGAAACTGATTCTTTCGGATTTAATGTCAGCCAAGGCAATTATTTTTTAAGTTTGTACAAAAATCTGGTAAACAACCAGTTATAAAAAAGAAACATGTAAAGAACATATAGTCGCAAACCTCTGATCCAAAAATGGGTCAGAGGTTGCGACTAAGAGTAGAAAAACAACTTATTTCACTTCAACTTCAGCGCCTGCTTCCTTGAGCTGGCCTGCTAAAGCGTCGGCTTCATCTTTCGAAACGCCTTCTTTGATAGCTTTCGGTGCGGAATCAACTAATTCTTTGGCTTCCTTCAGGCCAAGGCTTGTAAGCTCTTTGACCAGTTTAACAACAGCCAGTTTTGATTGACCAGGATGCTTCAGGATCACGTCGAATGAAGTTTGTACTTCTTCAGCGGCACCTTCGGCGGCGGCGGCCGGACCTGCGACTGCAACAGCAGCGGCAGCAGGCTCAATACCGTACTCGTCTTTCAAAATATCGGCCAGTTCGTTAACCTCTTTTACTGTCAGGTTGACCAGTTGTTCTGCAAATGCTTTTAAATCTGCCATTTTATTATCTGTTTTAAATGTTTGAAATTCTAATTAATTAACTTTTAATTTTTAAAATTACTTGACCTTATTCACTTTTTTCGGATAAGGTTGTCAGAATTCCGGAAAGTTTATTACCCCCGGATTGCAATGCCGAAATAACGTTTTTAGCCGGCGATTGCAACAATGCAATGACATCCGCAACGAGTTCGTTTTTCGATTTCAGGGCTACAAGAAAATCAAGTTGCCCGTCGCCGATGTAAGTCATCTCTTCGATGAATGCACCTTTTAAGACGGGTTTATCCCCTTTTTTCCTGAATTCCTTAATCAGTTTTGCCGGAGCATTTGCTGTTTCGGCAAACATAACGGATGTATTACCTTTCAATGTAACGTATAACTCATCAAGATCCTTCTCAACATTTTCCATCGCTTTTCTCAGAAGGGTGTTTTTTACGACCTGCATTTTAATGCCGTATTTAAAACAGAGTCTTCTGAGATTGCTTGTCGTTTCTGCATTCAGATCGGACACGTCGGCCAGATAGAAATTATCATTTTCAGATAACTGCAGTGTAAGGGAATCAATGAGTTGTTTTTTGTCTTCTTTTCTCATAATGATTACAAGCTTTAAACTTTAAGCAGTAGTAAATGATTTGAGATCAAGCTGAATTCCCGGGCTCATGGTACTGGATATGTAAATACTTTTTACATACGTTCCTTTGGCAGCAGGCGGTTTCAATTTCAAAACAGTAGAAACAAGTTCTTTGGTGTTATCCATGATCATCTCATTGTCAAAACTAATTTTGCCAATGGCAGCATGAATAATTCCGAATTTGTCCACTTTAAAATCAATTTTACCGGCTTTGGCAGCTTTCACTGCCTGGCCAACTTCCATGGTTACCGTTCCCGTTTTGGGATTCGGCATCAGGCCCCTTGGCCCCAGAATCCTACCCAGTTGTCCGACTTTCGCCATCACGCTGGGCATGGTGATCACAACATCAATATCGGTCCAGCCGCCTTTGATCTTCTGGATATATTCATCCAGTCCGACGTAATCGGCGCCGGCTTCTTTAGCTTCATCCTCCTTATCAGGTGTACACAAAACCAAAACGCGCAGGTCTTTACCTGTGCCGTGGGGGAGCGTTACCGATCCCCGTACCATTTGGTTTGCTTTTCGCGGGTCAACACCCAACCTGATATTCATGTCAACGGAAGCGTCAAAATTTGTATATGAAATTTCTTTCAACAATTCAACGGCTTCTGTTAAGGAGTACTGTTTTCCTTTTTCGAATTTGGCTAAAGCTTCTTTGTATTTTTTACTCAATTTTGCCATATTCTCCTCCTGTTAACAAGATGCGTCAACTTTTTACTGTTTTTAAACTTCCGCAGGGAATTTGCCTTTAACTTTGACACCCATACTGCGTGCCGTTCCGGCAACCATTCTCATAGCCGATTCAACCGTGAAAGCATTTAAATCTTTCATTTTTGCTTCTGCAATGGTTTTCACCTGGTCCCAGGTGATAGTTGCAACTTTCACCCTGTTGGGTTCTGCCGATCCTTTTTGAAGCTTTGCGGCTTCTTTGATCTGGACAGCTACCGGAGGTGTTTTGATGATGAAATCAAAAGATTTGTCCTTGTAAACGGTAATGATGACAGGGATGACCTTGCCGGCCTGACCCTGTGTACGTGCATTGAACTGTTTACAGAACTCCATGATATTCACACCTTTTGCACCTAAAGCAGGTCCCACAGGCGGTGAAGGGTTAGCAGCTCCTCCGCGGATTTGTAATTTAATTAATCCACTTACTTCTTTTGCCATTTTAAACCGGATGTTTAAAATTTGAAATTTCGTTTAAACTATTCTTTTTCAACCTGCATGAAATTTAACTCGAGCGGGGTTTTCCTTCCGAAGATCTTGACCATCACTTTCAACTTTTTCTTCTCCTCGTTGATCTCTTCGATAATTCCACTGAAGCTGTTGAACGGTCCGTCTATTACTTTGACGGTTTCGCCAACGATAAACGGAACATTAACCTCTTCTCCCTGCTCGGCCAACTCATCAACTTTTCCCAGGATGCGCTTCACTTCATCAGGTCTGATGGGATCAGGTGCGCCGCGTGTACCAAGAAATCCCAACACGTTGGGCACGTTCTTGATGATGTGGGCAACTTCGCCTGAAAGGTCAGCTTCAATCAACACATAGCCGGGGAAATAATTCCGCTCTTTGCTGACCTTTTTCCCTTTGCGTATCTGGTACACCTTTTCTTTGGGGATGAGAACCTGGAGTATCTGGTCTTCGAGTTTCAATCGTTTGATCTCACTTTCAAGATACTCTTTTACTTTGGTCTCTTTTCCGCTGATGGCTCTTACCACATACCATTTGTGAACCTGTTGTTCGCTCATCATAAAGGGGGGTTGAGAATTGTTTAAACAGTTTATTTATAATTAATTGAACAATGCTTTTTCAAATCTGTCTTAAAACAGGTTATAAAACCTTTCAAGAATGGTTGAAAACGTGATATCCATCAGATAAATCACAATTGCGATTATCAGGGAAGCAACGGACACAACGATTGCACTGTTCTGCAGCTCACTCCAAGTTGGCCAGGATACTTTATGCATCCATTCGTCATAACTTTCTTTAAAATAACTAATTGCACTAAATTTTGCCATATAATCTCCTGAATTTTGGCACGGGTGGTAGGACTCGAACCCACAACCAACGGTTTTGGAGACCGCTACTCTACCAATTGAGCTACACCCGTTTGTTTATACATGCCAAAGGTATTCCGGTAACCCGGAATACCTTAAAAGGGTTAATATTTTTGAATTTATTATTCAATGATCTCGGTAACCTGTCCGGCACCAACGGTACGTCCACCCTCACGGATAGCAAAACGCAAGCCTTTGTTCATGGCAATGTCAGCGATCAGTTTCACTTCAATTGTCAGGTTATCGCCAGGCATAACCATTTCGACCCCATCGGGAAGGAAAATCTCACCGGTTACGTCGGTTGTCCTGAAATAGAATTGCGGACGATATTTGTTGTGGAACGGAGTGTGACGGCCACCTTCTTCTTTTTTCAGGATATAAACCTCTGCTTTGAAATGTTTATGGGGAGTTACACTACCTGGGGCAGCAATAACCATACCTCTGCTGATCTCTTTTTTGTCTATACCTCTTAAAAGAAGACCTGCATTGTCACCGGCCTGTCCTTCATCAAGGATTTTGCGGAACATTTCAACTCCGGTTACAACTGATTTGAGTTTTTCAGCACCCATACCGATGATCTCTACTGGGTCTCCGGTGTGGATAATGCCGGTTTCGATTCTGCCAGTAGCCACTGTTCCACGTCCTGTGATAGAGAACACATCTTCAACGGGCATCAGGAAAGGTTTTTCATGATCACGAACCGGTTCGGGGATCCATGTATCGCAGGCATCCATCAGTTCAAAGATCTTTTCAACCCATTGGGGTTCTTTATTTAATGCACCCAGTGCCGAACCGCGGATGATGGGCGTATTATCACCGTCGAATTCGTAAAAGTTGAGCAGGTCACGGATTTCCATGTCTACCAGTTCAAGCAATTCTTCGTCATCAACCATGTCCACCTTGTTCATAAAAACAACGATCTTGGGTACACCAACCTGGCGTGCCAGCAGGATGTGTTCACGGGTCTGGGGCATCGGGCCGTCAGTTGCTGCAACAACAAGGATAGCGCCGTCCATTTGGGCAGCACCGGTTACCATGTTCTTTACATAGTCGGCGTGACCGGGACAGTCAACGTGTGCATAGTGACGATTATCAGTCTGGTACTCAACGTGAGCTGTGTTAATGGTGATCCCTCTTTCTTTTTCTTCGGGAGCATTGTCGATTGCATCAAATGACTTGAACTCAGCCAAACCTTTGTCCTGGAGGTTAAGGGTAATGGCAGCCGTTAAAGTTGTTTTTCCGTGGTCAACGTGTCCAATGGTGCCAATGTTGACATGCGGTTTGGACCGTTCGAATTTTTCTTTAGCCATATCAAAAACTTGTTAAAAATGAATTAATGTTATTTTTCTTTCTCTTACTGTTAATATTCTTTATCAATCTTGAGCCGAGGACGAGAATTGAACTCGTGACCCCTTCCTTACCAAGGAAGTGCTCTACCCCTGAGCTACCCCGGCAATGTGAGCGGAAGACCGGGCTTGAACCGGCCACCTACAGCTTGGAAGGCTGTCGCTCTACCAGATGAGCTACTTCCGCTTTTTGAGTTCCGGGTAATGAGTTTTGAGTTTTGAGTCTTGAGTTTTGAGTACTCCAAACTCTGAACTCCAAACTTTGAACTTTTCATTCCAAACTCCCCACCCAGAGGAGTGGGGGGAGGAGGATTCGAACCTCCGAAGGCTTAGCCAACAGATTTACAGTCTGCCCCGTTTGACCGCTTCGGTATCCCCCCTTTCATGATTTTTATGAACTGAGCCAGTAGAGGGATTCGAACCCCCGACCGGCTGATTACAAATCAGCTGCTCTGGCCAACTGAGCTATACTGGCGTGATAAAATGCTCTTTTTTAGCCCAGACAGGCTGCACGAGCTTAAAATTCAGTGAATTATGAACGTCAATATATAAAAAAAGCAGACCTCCCTGAAAAAAGGTCTGCAAAAATAGATACTTTAGTTTGAATAACCAAAGAAAAGGATGATTTTTTTAAATTTTATTTTCGATACTTACCTTTATATTTATCAATTTGTTTTTTTAAGGCATTTATTGCAGTGTCAGTGGCCTGCTCAAAGGTCTTGCTTTGTTTTTTTGCATAGAGGTCATAACCCCTGACAAGCAACCTGATCTCGGCAACTTTATTATCCCGTGTTTCGGATGATTCAAGCTTTAGCGTTACTTCGGAACCGATAACGCCCTCCATTCTTCCTGTAAGTTTCTCAAGTTTTTTCTCGATAAAATTTTCGAGTTTCCGGTCTGTCTTAAAATGTACCGAATTGATGTTAACTTTCATTTCAACCTCCTTTTTTTAATTTTGCCCTTGGATGGGCTTTAATATATATTGATTTAAGCTGTTCGATGGAATTGTGTGTATATACCTGGGTGGCCGAAAGGTTGGCATGTCCCAGTAATTCTTTGATCGTGTTCAGGTCAGCTCCGTTGTTCAGCATGTGTGTGGCAAAAGTGTGCCTCAAAATGTGCGGGCTTTTCTTTGATGCCGATAATGTTTTGAGTTCTTTATCCACGATCCGAAAAATGAGTTTTGGGTAACTTTGTTCTCCTTTATTGGTTACGATAAGCCAGGGAGAAAGGTTCTGAAAAGTTTGGTTTTTTTTCTCCAGATATTTCCCGATTCGTCCCATCATTTTTTTTGATAACGGAATTATTCTTTCTTTATTTCGTTTACCCAAAACTTTCAGTGTGCCGGATGCAAAATTAACAGATGATTCTTTCAGGCCGATCAGCTCGCTTTCACGCAATCCTGCGGAATACAACAGGTCAATGACCAGCTTATCCCTTATAGCAGAAAAATCTTTGTCGTCAACGGGCTCATTCAGGTAGTCGTTTATTTGCTCCTTCTCGAAATATACCGGCAGGGGTTTGGGGGTTTTCAAAAGTGAAATATTGGCCATAGGATTCTTTTCAATACGGCCTTCTTTATAAAGATACCGGTAAAATGATTTCAGGGTGCTGATCTTTCGGTTGAGCGACCGGGGAGAGTAACCTTCATCCATCATTTGCATGACCCATGTACGGATCATATCCTGGGTAGCCGGAACAGGATTTTCAATTTCGAATTCATCCGAAAGAAACACCATAAATGCTTTCAGGTCGGTCTCGTATGCTTTCAGGGTATTTTGAGAATACCTTTTCTCAAATGAGATATATCGGATAAAATCAGTTACAGCCATTAAAAAAAGAAACTTCGATTCAAATATAGGTAAAAAACCAATTGAATCAAAGTTTCTTTTTGTTAAATATCCCTAAAATCCCGGGGTTTCTAACCCTGGTCCTGCTGGCGCAGTTTCTGAATGTAAATGGCTTTCAGAACCTGCTCCCTGCGTCTTACGGATGGCTTGATAAAGCGCTGCCGTTCACGCAGTTCCCTCATAGTACCCGTTTTTTCAAACTTACGTTTGTACTTTTTGAGGGCGCGATCAATGTTCTCACCTTCTTTTATGGGAATAATGATCATTGTCAATACCTACTTTCTTGTTAATCGTTAATAAAAAATTTTATTAGGGGCGGCAAAAATACAATTATTTTTCAAATTCCAAACTATTTCTCATTCAATAAATGCTTTCCCAAAAAATCCGTCATCTTCTTGTAAAGGTGATACCGTGTATTGCCACCGTAGATGCTGTGGTTTTTATTGGGATAAACGAACAGGTCGAATTGTTTGTTGGCTTTCACCAAAGCCGTGATCATATCCATACTGTTCTGGAAATGTACATTGTCGTCGGCGCTGCCGTGGATCAGCAGGTAATGTCCTTTGAGCTTATCCACGTGGTTGATGGGTGAATTATCGTCGTAACCGGATGCATTATCCTGTGGTTTACGCATAAAACGTTCGGTGTAAATGTTATCGTAGTATCGCCAGTTGGTCACGGGAGCTACCGCGATGGCCGTGCTGTACCAGTCGGCGCCCTGTGTGATCATATTGCTTGACATAAATCCGCCGTAACTCCACCCGAAAATGGCCAGCTTGCTGCTGTCCACATAAGGCAGCGAATCAAGATATTTGGCAGTTTCAATATAATCGAGGGTTTCGTATTTTCCCAACTCAAGGTAAGTCATCTTTTTGAACAATTCACTCCGGGCGCCGGTGCCGCGGTTGTCCACCGATACGATCATAATGCCTTGCTCGGCCAGCATCTGGTACCACATATAGTTAAAGTAACCCCACGAGTTCAGCACTGTCTGGGCTCCCGGTCCGCCGTAAATGGTCAGCAGCACGGGATATTTTTTGGAAGGATCGAAATCGTAAGGCATGATCTTCCAGGCATTTAACGAAACCACCAAGCTGTCGGGCAGGGTGAAGGCAGGGGAGGAGATGGTAAAAAATTCTTTGGGGCTCACACGGTATCCTTTCAGCTTTTCAACCAGTTCGTGATTGTCCTCAAGCACTCTGACAAGTTTCCCGTCTGCTTTGTTGAGGGTGATCACCGGCGGGGTGTTGGCATCACTCCAGTTATTGATGAAATAGTTGAAGTTTTTTGCAAAAGTAGCCCTGTTGGTTCCTGCTTTACCGGAGATGATCTTCCCTTTTCCTTTCAGGTTAACATAAGCTACTTCGCGGTTCAGCGGCGAGATTTGTGCAGACTGGAAATAAACTCTTTTCTTGTTTTCATCGTAACCGTAAATTGTCATCACATCCCATTTTCCGGATGTCAGTTGTCTGACCAGGCCACTCCTTATATTATAAAGGTATATATGATTGTATCCGTCCATTTCGGAAGTGATGATGTATTGCTCGTTACCGGGGAGGAAAATGAGGTTGTCGGTAATATCAATATACCATTTATTGTCTTCCGAATACATCACACGGCTGTTTCCCGTGTAGGCATCACAAAGCAGTATCTCCAAATGGTTTTGCAGGCGGTTGAGCCGCTGAACGGAAAGGATATCGGGATCCTGTGTCCATTTTATGCGGGGGATGTACTGGTCGGTTTCTTCGCCGGTGTCCATGTGTACGGTCTTTTCATTTTCGAGATCGTAAACATAGATGTCAACCAGCGAGTTGTCTTCTCCTGCTACGGGGTACTTATAGGTATAAAGTTCCGGGTAAAGATCATTATAATAGGTCAATGTGTATTCTTTTACATGGGTTTCATCAAACCGGTAAAAAGCGATTTTTCTGCCGTCGGGCGCCCAGAAAAAAGCTTTTGTAAAACCGAACTCTTCCTCATAAACCCAGTCGCATGTACCGTTGATGATGTGAATGACTTTTCCGTCGGAAGTGACCTGGGTCTCGGTGCCGGTCTCCAGATTTTTAATGAAAATATTGTTGTCGCGGACAAAAGCCACTTTTGTTCCGTCGGGGGAAAAGTCGGCCAGCCGCTGTTTCCCGTCCGACAACTTTTGAAGTTCCGCGGTTTTTGTGTTCCAGACATAATAAACTGATTCAGTAGAATGCCGGTAAATTCTTTTGGTCTCCGTCGGGAATAAAAAGCGGGTTTCATCTTCACTGATTTTATAAGAACTGATTTTGATGGGCTTTTCTTTTCCTTCCGGTATCAGCTTATTGCCGTCAACCAGTGTGGTCACAGAGTCGCCTGTTTTAAAATCGTAAACTACGATCGCATTGTTTTTCACTTCGGCAAATTGTTCCCCGTTTTTCAGGGATTTAAGTCCGTGGATGCTTTTGGGATAAAAAGCATATTTTGTCCAGATATCATTGAGGGTGATGTTTTTCAGAGTATCCTGGGAAATGCCTGACTGAAATCCGAAAAGAATGAAGGCAAAAAAGAAAACGACTATTTTTTTCATTGCAGATGTTTTTTATTAAAACCGGCAAAGTTAAAGATTTGAGAAAACAGGTAAAATAGTTTTGAAAAATTTGTTGGGAGGGAAAGATGGAATGATGGAATGATGAGTCCACTCCGAAAACTCCGATCTATCATTTTAGCCACCAAGTCACCAAGA
>CAZMOS010000016.1:5193-39657 GCA_964567945.1 uncultured Lentimicrobiaceae bacterium | reverse complement strand
GCAGTCTTCAGTCTCCAGTCAGCAGTCTTCAGTCTCCAGTCGGCAATCCACAGTCGGCAGTTGCGAAGCGAAGCTGAGCATCCCGATCTAATGAAATGAGCATCGGGACAGCAGTCGTTAGTCTTGCAAATTAGTTATTCGGCCATTGGACAATTGAACCAAGAGTCCCCTCCGAAAACTCCAAATTTGTAAAATAGCCACCAAGTCGCCAAGACACCAAAGTGCACAAAGAGGTGATATCCTTATACTTAAACTTGGTGTTCCTTCGTGCCTGCCCGCCGTACTACTTTGGCAGGCGGGCCTTTCTGCCTTCGTGGCAAGACACTTATTTTTCGGAGTGGACTCAACAATTGAACCATCGAACAATCGAGCCATCGAACCATCCAATCTTCCATCATTCCATCCTTCCACCCTTCCATCCTTCCACCATTCCACCCTTCCCATAAAACCCCTCTCTCTTTCAAATACAACAGAACGCTATTTTTTTCAATGCTCCAAATTTAGGGATAAAGGCCACACAAAAAACGGCCTCGCCAAATGCTGCATGTTAAAAAAAGTTGCGATGAAATCCAAAACATTTTGTCAACGTTAAAATGTTTGAAAATATTGAAACAATCATAAACAGGATGTTTTATTCACCTTAATTTTGTATAGAAATTCTTGTCGGAGTAAATTAAGAAAGCCCATGGCCGGATCAGAGAGTGAGAGTGTAACGTCAAAGAAATCCACAAAAATTTTTGTTCTTGACACCTCGGTGATTTTATACAACCATAACGCCATCAACAGTTTTGAAGAAAACGATGTGGCCATTCCCATAACCGTTCTGGAAGAGCTGGATAATTTCAAAAAGGGGAATGAAACCAAAAATTTCGAAGCCCGCGAGTTTATCCGGTTTATGGACAAGATTTCCGGAAAATATACCATGACAAGCTGGCGGCGGATAAACGGTCCCGAAAAAGGGCGGTTTAAAGTGGTGATGAACGAAAAAGCAAAGAAAGATGCCAAACTCGTTTTTGGCGAAGACAAGCCGGACCACCGCATCTTGAATGCCGCCCTGAAAATGAAAGAGGATAATCCCAGTAAAAAGGTGATCCTGGTGAGTAAAGATATCAACCTGAGATTAAAAGCCAAGTCATTGAACATTACCGCCGAAGATTTCCAGACAGGGAAAATACAGAACATTGATTCTCTCTACTCAGGCAAGTCAACTCATGAAAATATTTCTTCCGAAGTTATTGACAAGCTTTATCAACAGGGCTTTTGCAGCCTCGAAGACTTTGGTATGGAAAAACCATACCCCAATCACTACCTTATCCTGAAAAGTGACAAGGCATCGGCGTTGGCTTATTATAACCCCATTACCCAACGGGTGGAACGTGTTGAAAAACGTTCCGTATCCCGCATAATGCCGCGCAATGCCGAGCAGGTTTTTGCTTTGCATGCCATATTGAATCCTGAAGTCAAACTTGTGACCTTGCAGGGCGTGGCCGGAACAGGGAAAACCCTGTTGGCACTGGCCGGTGCCTGGGAGCAACGAAGGAGTTATAAACAAATCTATCTGGCAAGGCCTATCGTCCCGCTCAGCAATAAGGATATCGGTTATCTGCCCGGCGACATCCAGTCGAAACTGAATCCGTATATGGAACCGTTGTGGGATAACCTGAAGTTCATCCAGAACCAGTATGGTGAACAGGACAAAGAATATAAACGCATCAGCGATGCCGTGGAAAGTGAAAAACTGCTGATCACACCGCTGGCTTATATTCGCGGAAGGAGCATCTCCAACGTGATATTCATTGTTGATGAAGCACAGAACCTGACGCCACATGAGGTAAAAACCATCATCACCCGTGCCGGTGAAAACACCAAGATCATTTTTACGGGCGACATCTACCAGATTGACACACCCTACCTCGATTCCCAGTCCAACGGACTCTCCTACCTGATCGACAAGATCAAGAATCATGAAATTTATGCCCATATCCGCCTGGAAAAAGGAGAACGTTCGGAGTTGGCAAACCTGGCAAATGAGTTGTTGTAAAGCTTATCTTTGTTTCCACTTTTTTGAGTTTGTCTTGATGAATGCAAAGAAAAAGACATTCAGAGTAACAAAATTTATCATTTATATCCTTTGCGTCTTTGCGTAAAACAGTATTTCCATGATAAACTCAGGAATTTTCAATATCGGATAAACAATGAAAAAGAAAAAAGGATTTGCCAGTGATAACTGGTCGGGAGTCTGCCCGGAGATCATGCAGGCCCTGAATGATGTCAATCCTGCACACAATCAGGCATACGGCGAGTTGAATGACCCGGTGACGGGAGCCGCTGTTGAAAAATTCAGACAACATTTTGGCGATGACATAGCCGTGTTTTTTGTTTACAACGGTACGGCTGCCAATGTGCTGGGAGTAGGCCAGTTGATGAGGTCGTATCATGCGGTGGCCACAGCCAAAACCGCCCACCTGAATGAAGACGAATGTGCAGCGCCGGAAAAATTTGTGGGGTGCAAGATACTTGAACTGGAACCTGAACAAGGGAAGATCAGACCGGAGCAGGTAGAACCTTTTCTGAAAAGTATCGGCTTCCAGCACCATGCTCAACCGAAAATTATTTCCATTTCCCAGGTTACCGAAATGGGAACGGTTTACACACCGGAAGAAATAAAGTCTCTTGCCGGTTTCGCCCATAAAAATAATATGTACCTGCACATGGATGGCGCACGCATCGCCAATGCTGCCGTGGCACTGGACAGCGGCTTCAAAAGCTTTACGGTGGATGCCGGGGTGGACGTATTGTCGTTCGGCGGCACCAAAAACGGAATGATGTTTGGCGAAGCGGTGGTTTTCTTCGGAAAGGAAAAGGCCAGGGATTTTGAATATCTGCGAAAGCAGGGCATGCAACTTCACTCCAAGATGCGTTACATTGCCGTCCAGTTTGACCGGTACCTTACGGACGGCCTCTGGAAAAAGAATGCTACACACGCCAACCGGATGGCTCAAAAGCTGGCTGACAAACTTTCACAATTTCCACAACTGACCATTACACAGGAGGTAAAAGCCAACGGCGTTTTTTGCATTATGCCACCCGGTTTGATCCCCGGTTTACAGAAAGAGTATTTCTTCCATATCTGGGATGCAGCAAAAAGTGAAGTGCGGTTAATGTGTTCATGGGATACGACTGATGAGGATATTGAGGGCATTGCATCGCTGATCAGACAAAAGATTTCAGATTACGAAAATTTTGATTTGCTGGCTTAATCATTCAATGAGGCTTTCCGTTGCAGCATGTAAAAAAAACATTAGTTTTGAATCCGTCATCAAATTAAAACAAAAGATTCATGAAATACGTTGGTGCTCATGTCAGTGCATCGGGTGGTGTTGAAAACGCACCCGAAAATGCCCATAAAATCGGAGCAAAAGCCTTTGCCCTGTTCACTAAAAATCAGAAACAGTGGTTCTCAAAACCATTTACCAAAGAAAACATTGACAGGTTCAAATCCAATTGTGAAAAATACGGTTACAGCCCCGATCATATTTTACCTCACGACAGTTACCTCATCAACCTGGGCAACCCGGTGCCGGAAAATCTGGAAAAATCACGCAAGGCATTCCTGGATGAAATGCAGCGCTGCGAACAACTGGGACTAAAGATGCTCAATTTTCATCCCGGTTCCCACCTGAAACAAATCTCCGAAGACGTGTGTCTGCAGGTGATTTCCAAATCCATCAACATGGTCCTGGACAAAACAAACGGCGTGACAGCGGTCATTGAAAACACGGCCGGGCAGGGCAGTAATGTGGGTTACAAGTTTGAACACCTGGCCGCCATCATCGAATTGGTGGAAGACAAAAGCCGGGTGGGCGTCTGCCTGGACACCTGCCACACTTACACCGCCGGTTACGATATCAAATCGGAAGCAGGATACAATGTTACATTTGAAGAGTTTGACCGAATCGTTGGTTTTCAATACCTGAAAGGAATGCACCTGAATGATTCCAAAAAAGAACTGGCTTCCCGTGTGGACCGCCACGACAGCATCGGCAAAGGCCTGCTGGGCATCGAACCCTTCCGCCGGATAATGAACGATCCCCGGTTTGATAACATGCCACTGATACTGGAAACCCCGAATACAGACCTTTGGGAAGAAGAGATCAGGATATTGTATGGGTTACAGGAAAACGGTTAATTTAATGGAATATTCCAATAACCCAACTGCCGGATAGACAGCGTCTAAATTACATTTCTCTCTTGACATTCAGTTATAATTGAAGTACTTTTCACGATTCTTTAAAAAACCTGTTTTATCAAACCAAAAAGTTAAAGTCATGTCCGAAAAATCAGATAAAAAAGCAGATCTTGCCGGTCCCGGCATCAGCACGTATGAAGAAGTTGAAAAGATTCTTCCCAACGATTACAAGGCCCTTTTGTCTCCGCTCAAACGTATGAAAGCGCTCTATATGATCAAAGAGTATATCGAAAAGCACCTTTGCGAGGAGTTGAACCTGCAAATGGTACAGGTGCCTTTGATCGTGAGCAAAGAGAGCGGTGTTAACGACTACCTCGACCGCGACGGCTCGCGTACGCCCGTTGAATTCCCTTGCGGACTGGGACTTCCCAAACCGATCACTGCCCAGGTGGTTCAGGCAGCCACCAAGTGGAAAAGGATGGCGCTGGCACAGTTCGGATGTGAAGTGGGTGAAGGGATCAACACCGACATGCGCGCCGTAAGGAAAGATTATTTTCTCGATCACGACCACTCTTCTTATGTGGACCAGTGGGACTGGGAAAGACGTATCACCGCGGATATGCGCAACCTGGATTTCCTGAAAGACACAGTGAAAAAGATATGGAAAGTGATTTACGGCGCAGGAGAACTGGTCCGGGAAAAGTTTCCTGAATTAAGGGATCCGAAATATCCCGATTTCCCGGAAGAACTCTCATTTATCCATGCCGAGGAGTTGCTGGACAGGTATCCCGACCTGCCCAGAAAACAAAGGGAAACCAAACTTTTACAGGAATATCCGGCTGTATTCATCATTGGCATCGGCTGGGTGCTTAAGGACGGTTATCCACATGAAATGCGTGCAGCCGATTATGACGACTGGGTCACCCCGACCATCACCAAAAACGGGATACAAATGCACGGTCTGAACGGCGATATCCTGGTGTGGAACCCGGTAACCCGCCGTCGCCACGAGTTGACTTCAATGGGCATCCGTGTCACCAAAGAAACCATGAAGCAGCAGCTTGAAATGTCGGGTCAGCTTGACTTTCTGAAACTGCCTTATCATCAGGCCATTCTGAATGATAAGATCCCGTTGAGCATAGGTGGCGGTATCGGTCAGGGCAGGACATATATGTACCTGCTGCGTACGGCGCATCTCGGTGAAGTGACCGTCTCTGTCTGGCCGGATCAACTGAAAAAGATATGTGAAGCAAAAAACATTCACGTGCTGGAATAATTCAGGAAGACCTGAATTTTTCCCGCTTAAAGGGTCCACGCTTTAAGCTTTACATCACGTCGCTGTTCGGGATTTGCAATCCCGAACTCAAATTAATAATCATTTGTTTAGTACCTTCCGGATTGCAAATCCGGAAGAGCTTTGGATGAGATTAGAAGATCAGATTTAGCAGGATACCCCATCGCTTTTACCGCGCAGCATCTCCAGCCGCAACATATTCAGGGCAGCCAGTGCCGACCGGCGGATGTTCCGCCCACGGTGTTCACCGAAATGAAACAATTTGGATCTGACACTTTCAGGGGTAGCAACTGCGATCCATACCGTTCCCACCGGCTTCTCTTTCGTCCCGCCGTCAGGACCCGCAATTCCCGAAACAGCCATACTGTAATCGGTGCCGAGTTTTTTTCTAATCCCACGAGCCATTTGTTCCACAACTTCCTGACTGACAGCACCATATTTTTCGATCTTTTCTTTACTGACTCCCAATTCATTCATCTTAACCTCATTGGCATAAGAGATCACCGAACCGACATAGTACCGCGAACTTCCCGGAATGCTGGTGATCAGATGAGCCAGATACCCTCCGGTACAGCTTTCGGCAGTGGAAACGGTCTGCTTTCTTTCCACAAGCATGTTGCCGACTACTTCCTCCAGTGTCACCTCATCATATCCGTAAATGAGTTTGGGAATGTACTTATGCAGGGCCCGGCAATATTTTTCAACTTCTTTTTTCAGGGCTTTTTTATCTTTTCCCCATGCTGTCAGCCGTAAACGCACAATACCGGGTTGTGGCAGATAGGCCAGTTTGATGTGTTCCGGCAGGCTGTCTTCCCACTCCTTGATGATCTCCGACATGAAGGACTCCCCCATTCCCGTCGTCATAATGGTTTTGTGAATAATATATCCCAGCTTGTATTTTTCCCTCAGTCGGGGCAATACCTGATCCGTCATCATGGGTTTCATTTCAAAAGGCACACCCGGCATGGATACGATGATCTTGCCGTTTTTTTCAAACCACATCCCCGGAGCGGTACCGTTGTTGTTTTCAAGGGGAGTACAATTTTCAGGTATCTCCGCCTGTTTCCGGTTAAGATCGGTCATGCCTATGTTCATCGAAGCAAAAAAGGCTTTGACCTTTTCGTAAGTGGGCTCGTGAAATACCATTCCCACACCGAAATACCGGGCAAGGGTCAGTTTGGTGATGTCATCTTTTGTTGGACCAAGCCCCCCGGTCATCAATACGATATCGGCACGCTCCAAAGCATCGTCCAGAGCTTTCCTGATATCATTTTCCTGATCGGGGATGGTGGCTATGTGGACAACACGAATACCTGACTTGTTCAACTCAGCCGCCATCCAGGAAGCATTGGTGTTGACCACCTGCCCGATAAGTAATTCGTCACCAATACTGATGATTTCAGCTTTCATGATCAGGCACCCAAAATAACGGTACTGAGGTCTTTTGGTATGATTGACATGACCGGAATTTTGGCAAACCGCAGAATTGTCTCGGCAGCCGATCCCATGAAAAACTTTTCGATGCGTGTTTCCTGCTGTGTCATGATCATGATGAGGTCGGCATGAATTTCTTCTGCATATTCCAATGTCCTGAAAGCCACATGCCGGTTGCCTTTTTCCGAGGTGATCAGTTTGGTGGTAACCGGAATATTTGCCTCTTTAATAAAATTCCCGGCAAGTGCCATTTGTTCTTCCAGTTGTTCCCTGATTTCATCATAAACCGATGTAAATACAGCAACGATATGAATGCTTGCTCTCAATTTGTGAGCAATCTCGATGGCATTGGTTACCTTTTGCCGGGTTTCGGCAGTAAGGTCAAGAGGGAGTAATATTTTCCCAATCTTTTTCAACGGGACATTACTGTTAAAAGTAAAAACAGGGACCGGTGACTGATGGAGTACTTTTTTAACCGTTGCCCCCAGCGAATTTTTTTGAGGATAGTCATCTTCCGGATGCGTGTGAGTACTCATAGCGATCAGGTCAGTACCATAACTTATGGCAGCTTTCAGTATTTCTTCTGCCGGATGGCCGGTTTGAAGTACCGGCATGACCGGAAGATCTGTTTTCTTTTGAATATTTGATGCAAAAGCAGCGAGCTGTTCGTTTTTTTCTTTAATCATACGGTTTCTCTCTTCTTCACCGTAATCGTCAATCTTGTCTTTTTCAATCACATAAAGCAAAATTACTTTACTGGCCAAATGTGCTAAATTAGGATATGAAAGTTCAAGCCTGGGAAGAGTTTTGTCTTCCAGGTCAATGGCTATTAATACAGTTTGAGTCGAATTGGTCATTTTATATTATTGTTTATTTATTTTTACAAAAATATTCAAAATACAGAAAGATACGACATGAAAAAAGCAGAACTGGTATTACAGGGAGACGGAACGGTTTATCATTTGAAATTAAAACCCGGTGATGTGGCCGAAATCATATTTTTGGTTGGCGACCCGGCCAGGGCTAAAATCATCTCCACTTTTTTTGATGAAGTTGAATATCAGCAAAGTAACCGGGAGATCAATACGTTTACAGGATATTATAAAGGAAAAAGGATGAGCGTCATTTCCACGGGAATGGGTACCGACAACATTGAAATTGTAATAAACGAACTGGATGCTCTTTTTAACATTGACTTTGAAACCAAACTGCCAAAGCAGGAAACTGTTTCCGTAAATCTGATCCGAATCGGGACTTCCGGAGGATTACAACCTGATATTCCGGTGAACAACTCGTATATTGTCTCAAAATACGGCCTCGGACTGGACGGACTGGCTTATTTTTACGAAAAAGGCCCGTTGGTCATGGAAAGGGAACTCACCTCCAGCTTCATCAATCAGATGGACTGGGATAAAGACCTGCCCAGGCCTTATGCTGTGAAAGGTTCATCAAAGTTGCTTGAAATTATCGGTGGTGACTGGCGCAAAGGAATCACCCTGACCGCCCCGGGTTTTTATGCGCCCCAGGGACGGGAACTGCGCCTGAAAGTTACGGACAATACAATCATTGACCGTGCAAGGAATTTTAAATATTCCGGAGATCAGGTCACGAATTTTGAGATGGAAACCTCTGCGTTGTACCTGCTGGCGGCCATGCTGGATCATCATGCCGTCACGGTCTGCGACATCATAGCCAACCGCATCACAGGTGAATTCAACCAGAATTATCATGCAAGCATGGAGCGGCTGATCGGTGAAGTGCTTGAAAGAGCAATGAGGATTTAAAGGGATTAGTGAGTTGTGATTGGTGATTAGTGATTAGTGATTGGTGATTGAAGATTGCCGACTGAATATCCCGCACCACGGAACCCTAATACCTCTCCGGGTCGTACGTCCGGCTGGCTTCATAAGCTTTTTGCAGGAAATAATTGGCCGAGTCAATGTTACCGCGATCAGTGTAATATTTGGCCAGCAACTTGCCGACTTCCGGCTTTGTCCCTTTTTCAATGGCGATCTTGTAATTTACAATTGCCCTGGTTGTATCTCCTTTGAAGTAATAGTATCCGCCAAGGTTCACATAAGGAACATCGCTATCGGGAAATTGCCTTCTGTATCGTTCAATGGCAGCAAGGGCATTGGGGAACCGTCCGCCGTACATAAATGCTTCGATAAGCTTTGCCTGGTATTTCCTGTTATCCGGGGCCAGTTTAATGGCTTTCATCAAGTCAAGCGCCTGTTTGTCCCGTAATTGCTGCAATGCAGCCGCTTCCGATTTTAGATAATAGATATAAGCCGAATCTTTCGGGCCGTATTCAAGCGCTTTGTCGTAATAAAAATCAGCTTTGGTGAAATACCCGGTGACTTTTAGTTTTTCCTTTTGGAGTTCATCCTTTTTCCCCGATTTTTCAAAACTGGCAACACGCCTTAATGATTGATTCCCATGAAATTCAGCATTGATGTAACCCAACCGGATCCACGCATCAATGTAAGTTGTGTCAGCATCCAATGCCTTCCAGGTATATTTTTCCACTTCCTGAATGACCGGAAGAATGAATTTATACGGACTGGCATCTGTCTTCATGGCGTTGTAAATGGGTTCAAGGCGCTTGGCGGCATACATATTATTCACATACGCTGACTTTTCCAGCAAATGCAGGTCATGGTCAAAAATTGTCTTTTCCGTCTGCCAGTCCCTGTTTCTGGCAATGGTCAGGCCCGTATAGGGAACCAGGATAATTAAGGAAAGTATCCACACACCGATCATTCTTTTAGGTTCGCCTTTTTCAGCCGTGAAAATGGAAAAGATCAGCCATGTGATCAATATGGCAAAGGCAAGCGAAGGAATAAAAAGGAACCGTTCGTCCACAATACCCGGTATTAGCACAAACAGGTTGGAATAACCGATAAAGCTCAAAAAGAAGAAGAGTATCACGAAAGATAAAAGGTCTTTTTTACGAAATCCTTTGATGGCAATCCATAATAATACGAGGATAATTCCCAGGCTGATCCACATCCAGGCATTGTTGAGTGATCCGGTTTCAATCATGTTATATCCGTAATAAAACCGGAGAGGATATGGGGATACCAGCATTTTAAACGCCCATCCCGTTGTGACAACAGCGGTTCCAAGCATTGTAAAAAAACCTCCGTTTTCCACCAGTGGGTTTTCCACAAACTCAAGCGGGGCATTGTCAGATGGCAGCCACAGATACGGCAGGAACAAAGCAAAAAGTGCGATGATAATCTGGGAAAAGAACAATGTCCATATCTGTCTTTTTTTTGCATCCGTAAAAAAATAAAGCACCAGGGGAAACAACAGCACAAAACTCACTGCCTGCTCATGTGACCATAAAGCCAGAAAATAAACGAATGAACCCAGGAACAGGTCTTTATTCTCGTGTTTATCAACCCAGCGGATAAACAGCCGCATAGCCGCAATCCCAAAAATGAAAGCCAGCAGAATGTCCCTGTTCCTTAAATTATCCACGACTGCTGTGTGAATGGGGTGCGCCAGAAAAAACAAAGCCACAAGAAACGGAAACCAGGGATTATTATTTCTGAATAACCTTCTCAACAATCCAAACAAAAGCAATACGCCGAAAAGATAGAGCAACAAGTTGATAAAATGACTGATCTGCGGCACTTTTTTGGAATGGCCCGTAAACTGGTATTCAAAAGCAAACAAGGCGCGCGTCAACGGACGGTATGTTCTGAATGCCCCTTTTTGTTCACCGTAAACAGTGGAAAAAATACCGGGAATATCTTTAATGACAGGCGAGTAGCCTTTCTGCGTTTTTAGTTTAATAAATTCATCACCAAACGAATATCTGTTTGATAACGAGTTGGCATACAGTACAAATGCCATGATGATCAGACCCAGGTAAAACAGTCTGTTCAGCAGGACTTTGTTTGTCCTTTTATTGTCAGTTTCTTCCTTCTTACGCTCTTTCTTTTCTTTTCTGTTTTTTCCCATTATCTGAAATTGATTTTATAAAACGGCACTTCAATAATCCAGATTCCTTTCGATAAAATGTTCCAGTGAGGCATACGTAATACCTTCGGCTTCGATAAATCCCATGTGCCCCACATTATCCAGGATAATGGCCTCACAGTTTTTCGGCAAACTTAATTGGGGTAAAATAGTATCAAGAGAAATGCGTGAATCCTGTTTCCCGATGATGAACAAAACGGGGATATCCAGTTTGGAAAGCAATTCCCTTCTGTCAGCCCTGTCGCGCATACCGGCAAGTGCCGCAACAACGGCTTCGGATGAAGTCTTAATGGCCAGCTTTTGCAATAGCTTTACTTCCTTTGAAAAACGTTCAACATTTTCCACGGCAAACAAAAGAGGGATAAACGAAATGATGAAATTTTTATGGTCTTTTTTAACAATTTCAATAGTACGGTTGCGGTTCTGTTTTCCTTGTTCATCGTCGGCAGCGGCATGGGAGTGGAACAGCACAAGCCCTTTTAAGGTTTCGGGGAAGAGTTCTGCAAATGCCAGGGTAACATATCCTCCCATCGAATGGCCGGTCATGATGCACTGATCCATATTCTCATGATCCATCACATGTTTAACAGCCGTGGCCATTAATGTCATGGTGTGAACATCATCTATGACTTCGCTTTTCCCGAAACCCGGCAAATCAACCTGGATAACATTAAACCGGTCGGACAAACGATCGGCAAAGTCGTTCCAGATGGTATAATCCTCAAGAAAACCATGTAAAAATACAAGACCCGAACCCTGTCCGGTGATCCTGTAATTCAGGTTGCCTCCCCTGAATTTTATGTGCTTTTTCATTTTAAAATCAGAATTAGATTTTGGCAAAGATAATAAGGGAACATGAAAAAAAGCCCGTCCGGTATAAAATCTTACGGGCGGGCCCTGAATAATTCACGTTTTTTAACTTTATCGAATCAGCAATTTCCTGCTTTCGGTTTTTCCGTTGTATGTTAACCTGACTGTATAAATCCCGTCTGCAAGATTTTCAACACCGATTTGCCTGGTTGTTTTCCCCGCTGTTGTTTCGTATTCTTCTTTAAAAACCTGCTTTCCCGAAAGATCAAACAGGCTGATATGAACGGTTTGCTCACCATCCGCCGGAATTGAAATATTAAAATGACCGGAAGCAGGATTAGGATAAATATTAAAACCTGCCGTTTCCTGCCCGGCCTCCGGCAAAGCATCGTAAATATCCAGTACATATTCGGCAGTAAACAACCCCCTGCCGTGAGTAGCTGCCAGTACGATGTCATCAGCCGTCCTGATCTGAAGCATATCCACCCTTACATTGGCCATACCGTCCACAGCCGGAGCCCACTCGGTAGGCGTTTCCATCAGGGTGTTGGTAGCCCAAACCCCGGTCTCCGTTGCCAGTAAGACCTGGTCGTTATTGTCAGGATGGAAAATGGCCCACCGTACCGGCATATCGGGCAGGTTGGCTTCTTTTTCCTGCCAGGTTTCTCCGCCGTCAGTTGTCAGCCAAACGGATGAAACTCCATAATTTGAAAAGGTTACAAGGATAATATCTTCATTGCTACCAAGTGCAACGCAGGAAATGTTTGCAGTGGGAAAATCAGGGCTGTCAATCTCTACTGTTTCAGGCAGGTCTTCGGCATGGGTGACTTTGTAAAGACGCCCGGAAGTAGTACCGACAAAAAGTGTGGATGTGCCGGTTGGTGAAAACCTGGAATATTTAACATGCGAAAAAGCAGTTGACAAACCTGTCCCCAACGGAATAAACTCATTGGAAATGCTGTTCGGTATTCCCGTGGATCTCAACAGTCGGTCGAGATGATCTCCGAAGAAAGAAACAGCGTTGGCATACAATATGTTGTTCCTGTAATCATAATCGGCAGGAGAAATGAAAGTTCCCGATTGTTCGTCAATGTAATTTACGGGATTTTCATTGACAAAGATTGTGTAACGATTGTAATAATAGGAAGTAATAAAAATGGATGACTGATTGTTGTCCCAAAAGCAGTAAGCCCCGTCACCGCCGTCAATCATGTCGTTGATATCCAGCGGGGCGTTGTTGTAATAGAGCGTACCGTTATCCTGCAATCCGCCAATATATTTTTTCGCACCCGGCGTGGGGCTGATGGCGCAAGTGTAAAACTGCAGCGTGTTGTACCCCTGGTTTCGTTCAATGAAAACCGGAGAACTCTGGTTTGCCGTATTGGTCAGAAAAACGCCGCCATCACAAGAGAAAATAGCTGTTGTCGGCGCATCAGGTTTGTATTGAATATTATGCTGATCGGCATGGACATATTCATCACCTCCGCCCCAGTACATCAGGCTCCAGTCTGACACATGTTTCCAGCTACTCCCGGCATTTTGAGATTTCCAAAGATCGAGCCCGCCGGTAAAAATAACGTCCGGATCAGAAGGGTCAACCTGCAGGATAAAAGCATGCCAGGCCAGTGTTGACCAGTTGTTATCGGGACGTGTGACCTGTGTCCATGTGGCGCCTCCGTCAACAGATTTGGCAATGTATCTGCCCCTGTAATAAGTAAACCCGTTATTGTAGCCTGCAGCAAACTGGGCATACACCCTGTTTGAATCCGATGGAGCGACAGCAACAATGGTTCTTGCCGGGATTTTATAATAGCTTTCATTTTTGATCACAATATTGTAATGGTCATATATTGTCCAGCTTCCCGGCAAACCCGTATCGGAGTAAAGCACGGTGGCGCCTCCTTTTTTGTTCAGGTTTTCCATCGTTCCGACAAATATCCTTCCGTTGGCGGCGATTTCAATGTCAGCCGGAGTATAAGGATCGTTCGTAAAGCCTGGTATTGGCGGCAGGACCTGCTCCCATGACTGGCCACCGTCATCCGAGCGGTATAAACCGTCGCTGGGTTCGCTTTCATGGTCTTCGCCCATGTAGGTTCCCGATGCCACAGCAGCATAGATCACCCCTGTACCGTTTTCATCACGTACAACAATGTCGGTAATGTATTTGAAACCGGAAGTTGATTCAAGCAGGTTCCATGTTTCGCCACCATCTTCGGTTTTGAAAATACCGGCACCCAATCCTGATGATTCACGGTAAATGATACGTGCTGTCTGGGCCTCGCCCGTACCCACATAAAAGGTCTGGTGATCATCCGGATCGTAAGCCATGCAACTGACAGCCAGATCAGGCCAGAAATCTCCCACAGGAATCCATTCCTCTGACAGGTCGGTTATGTCATCATTGTACCACAGGCCACCGGTCACACCTCCTGCCCACACTTTTTTGGTGGAGTTGGGATCGAACATGATCGTCCTTGTCCTGCCGCCCATATTGGCTCCGGTGCCTTCCCATTCAACAGGTGGTTCATAATCCCGGCTTGCCTTTTGAGCATCCGTCAGGCTTTGTGTATATTGATATGCTTTCCAGAGCCGTTCTTTCGGAACATATCCCAAAGCAGGATCTGCCGTCATTATATATTCCTGAAAAGCTGCCATATCCGGCTGATCGGGAGCTTTTAGTTCTGCCGGTTCACCGGAAATCTGTTCCCTGAACTGTGCTGCTTTTTTCAAAAGGAATGCTTCATACTTTTCGCGACCGGTTTTATGGTTCATAGCGGTAAAAGCAATCCCGGCCAGGAGCAGGAAAGCAATGGAAAATAATAAAAGTCGTTTCATTTTTTTATTGTTAATGAATGGAAGTGATCAATAAATCAATTTTCACGCCCGCCTGAACGATATAGTCGGGCAGGCGGCGACGCGGCGGCGCAACGAAAGACAATCATAAAAACCGACATGACACCTTTGCGCCTCTGCGTCTCTGCGTGAACTGTTATTGTATATCTTCTACAAAATTGACAAATTATTCCATAGGAAGTTGCTCAGGAGCTTTCTTTTTCCAAAAAAGTTTTCTTGTCCGTCAGTTTAAACGGTTTCAGTCCGGTTTTCTCCAGTTTTTTGTCCAACGCCGGTAAAGTGTTCTGCACGGCAACATCAACCTGGTCCTGATAAGTTTTCATTTCGTCTTCCAGCTCTTTCAGTCCGTCAATTTGTGATTTGGTGGGCCTGCCCTGGTATCCCAGCAGCCCGCCGTAAATATTCCCGATCTTCTCACGCAATCTTTCTTCACCTGTGATCCTGCCTTCGCGGGTGGCAACGATCTTCAGCCGCAGGTCTGCCATTTCACCGGATAAACTCACCAGCTTTTTGTGCAGACTGCCTTTTGTGGAATCGGCTTTGCTTTTTGCCTGATCCCTGATGCCGGTGATCTGATTGTCCAGAAAAGCCAGGTCCTGCAACATATTGTAAGCTTTCATCAGGTATTTGTATCTTTCGTCACGGTCGGCAGGTGTATGATGCGGGTTGTCATCATATTCCACCGTAACCGTTCCCTGAATGGTATCTTTGTTTTTGATGATCTTCACCAGGTAATCTCCCGGAGGGCATGAAGGCCCGACCATAGCCCATCCCAGCAGTTGCACCGACGATGGCACTTTCGGTTTTTTCATCAGGATCCTCCACGATACCCTGTTGATGCCTTTGCGTTTTCCTGCGGGAAGTTTTTTGATCATTTCGCCTTCGGGATTGTACACTTCCACAAACATATTGCCGAAGATATGGCGCTTTTTCAGGTAATAATTGATGCTTACCGCCTCCGGCGGATTGGACCCCCGGAAATCATCATCTCCGTTAAATTCCTGGATGCCGCCCATTGTACCTAATTTATAAGGCCTTGAGCCGAGGTAAACCAGATTTTCGTTCAACATATCCGTTTTCAGATTTTGCAGAGGCGTCAGGTCGTCAATGATGTAGATCCCCCGTCCATGAGTGGCCAGCACCAGGTCGTTTTCACGTGTCTGAAAGACCATATCCCTGACGGAGACTTTCGGCAGGTTCCCGGTAAAGCGTGCCCACTGCTGCCCGCCGTCAATGCTGATGTACAATCCGCCTTCCGTGCCGAGGAACAGCAGGTCCGGATTTTTCAGGTCCTGTTTGATAATATTGCAGTAACTTTCAATTTTATCTGTTGCCAGGTTTGTCCACGTTTTTCCGAAATCCGTCGTTTTGAAAACATACGGTTTCATATCGCCCTGTGTATGCCCGTCGAATGTAACCCAGGCCGTAGCTTCGTCATAAGGCGAGGGCTCCACATAGGAAACCCAGGTTGCCGGTGGCAGCCCGGGAACATTGGCAGTCAGGTTTTCCCATGTTTGTCCTTTGTCTTTTGTCATTTGTAAGTTCCCGTCATCAGTACCCACCCAGATGATGTTGTCATTCAGCGGTGATTCGCCGATGGTGTAAATGGTGCAGTGATTTTCGGCTGTTGAATTGTCAATAGTCAGCCCGCCGGTTTGTTCCTGTTGTTGTTTGGCCGGGTCGTTGGTGGTCAGGTCGGGAGAAAGTTTTTGCCAACTGTCACCCTTGTCGGATGAGCGATACAAAAACTGGCTGCCGGTATAGAGGTCTTTGCTGCCGGCGCCAATGACGAGCGGTGTGTTCCAGTTCCAGCGCAGTTTGGTCCCATCTTCGGAATAGGGCATCACGTCTTTGTTTTCCCTGGTGTCGAGGAAAAGTCGCCGCAGTTTGCCGCCCTGCCACTGCCAGTACATGATGTTGTCGTCTTTGGGGTCTCGCAAAACATTGAACCCGTCGCCCCAGCCCACATTTTTCCAACTGGCGTTGGTCACACCGCCTGCCGCCTTTGAAGGGCCGATCCAGGAGCCGTTATCCTGCAATCCGCCGAACACATTGTAAGGTTTGTCATTATCCACATTCACGTGATAAAACTGCGAAACGGGCAAGTTACGGCAGAATGACCATGTTTTGGCCTGGTCAACCGAAATGTAAACACCACCATCGGTAGAAAGATAGATCAATTGATTGTTATTCGGGTCAATCCATACACCGTGTACATCGCTGTGGAAATTTCCACCCATCACAGAAGGAGACATGAATTTTTTCCCGCCGTCTTCACTCATCTGTAATCGGAAACCGGGTTTATAAATGCTGTTGGTGTCCACCGGATCGGGAACGAAAAAACCAAAATAAAACGGACGTTCGTTCACATCGTTGGTGTTGTTCATCAATTCCCAGCTTTTGCCTTTGTCAGGTGAGCGGTAAAGTGATGTCTTTTTGGCCTCAATGAGCAGGTAAACCACATCGGGGTCTGCCGGGCTGAAATCCACATATACCCGACCCCACGGCTTGAGGGTCAGGCCTTTTTCTATGTTCGTCCACGTTTTGCCGCCGTCTTCCGAACGGTAAAAGCTGCTGCCGGGCCCGCCCGAGCGAAAATTCCATCCTGTGCGGCGAAAATCCCACATACCGGCATAAAGCAGATCAGGGTTTTCGGGATCCAATGTAATGCCGCTGCATCCCGTATTCTCATCCACAAAAAGAATCTTTTTCCACGTTTTGCCACCGTCTTCGGTTTTGTACAATCCGCGGTGGGGACTGGCACTCCACAACGGGCCGAGGGCTGCCACATAGACAATATCCGGATTGTCAGGATTGATCACAATCCTCGCAATTCTTTCGGTACTGTCGAGTCCTTTGTATTTCCAGTTTTTCCCGGCATCGTAAGTCACAAAAACGCCCTTACCGACAGAAGTGCTGTTGCGTGTCCACGGCTCGCCTGTTCCCGCCCAGACCGTGTCCGGATGCTGCTGGTCAATGGTAATGGCGCCGATGGCCTGTATTTCTTTTTCAAAAACAGGTTTGAAGGTGGTCCCCATATTTGTTGTTTTCCAGACGCCTCCTCCGGCGGACCCCACATAAAAAATACGCGGGTCTTCATTCACGGCATCTAGCGCCGCAATACGTCCGCTCATCACGGCAGGGCCTATGCTGCGGGCTCTCAATTGCCCGAACGTGTTTTTGTCTATTTTGACCGGTTTCTGACTGATACCCGGTTGGGCGAACAGGACTGCCAGAAAAAGTAACAGGATTGATCTTTTCATAGTTGGAAGTTTAGATGTTTTTGATAATTACATTGTTACAAAGGTGAAAAATCATTGTTATTAACTACAAACCGTATTATTTGTTCTGTTGCTGTGTGGAATCAACTTCCGGAACTTCCGGTTTTTCAAATATTGTGAGATCCACTTCGGGGTTCAGTATTACCGTGTCAATGGTCATATTATTCATTACCTGGCCGTTGTAGCTTGTAGCCGAACTATAAGCCATGATAATGCCCTCCGTTACAGGTTTGTAATCGCTCATTGTGGATTCTGTTTTTACCGGCTCACCCCGCATGGTGGTAATGTTTTCCGTTTTCAGGATCACGAAATTTTCCGCATCAATGAAATAGATGGTTTCGTCACCGTTTTTATCCGTCAGCTTTATCTTGTAAACGTCGGAACCTTCCATGTCGTCTTTTCCCAGCAATTCCACGGTATTTCCTTTTTCTTTCCAATCGTAAAGTTCGCCGGTAATGTCCGCCTGTTTTTTCATTCCTTTGAGTTGGTCGCCCGTAATGTCTTTGGGTGCCAGTGTTCCGGTCCACGGAGCGATCATCCATGCTTCGCCCTGATCGTAAACCTGTACCATTTGCTGTCCCTGGATGGGCACCTCAATGCGATAACGTTTCGGAGGTACTACGATCATCGTAAAATCGTATTCCATGCCCTGGTTAAACGATTTTCCTTTGATTTCCATGCTTTTGACTTCTGCCAGTTTGTCAAGCCCCACGACTTGGTAATAGTTGTCAAGAATTTCATCCAGCGAAAGGTCCTGGGCTGTCAGTGAGAAAGCAAACAATATTCCCACAAATAAGTAAATCAGTTTTTTCATAAAATTCAATTTTTTGAGTTGTTGTTATTTTTTGATTGTGATTAAAAACGGCTTTCTGTTTAACAAAAACCGTGCAGTATGTTGTATTATAAACATATTCAAGTATTTACAAATTTGACGTAAAAGATATTCTCCAAAATGTGTTCGCTTTTGTACAGGGTATTGTTCAATTATCAGACAGCAATATATCCTTTTTTCGGATAGTAAACCGGAACAACCGAAGAACTATTTTGCCGAAGGCAATATTCCACATCACGCTCAAAACCGTTTTCCACCAGAAAATTCAGGTGACCGCAATGACGTAATCCGTTTTTCAGATCTCCGTTTCCGCTTCGCCGGGTTTTTAACAGAACCTGACCGAGATCATCAGTTTTCACAGGCAGGTTTCCCGAAAGTTTATCACTGATCATTCCTGCACACAGCCCGTCATCCATTGAGAATCTGCCGTTGGTGCCCGAGCAAAGGAGCACCACCCCGGAATTGTGTTTTATCTTTTCAACAACTGCATCCACATTGAGGAAGGCGGCGATCAGGACCTTTTTTGCCTTGCGGCAGCCATTCAGGGCGCGGGTTCCGTTGGTGGTGGTCATAATCAGTGTTTTCCCTGCAACCACGGGGCGGGTAAACTCCAACGGTGAATTTCCCAAATCGAATCCCCTGATCTTTTTCGCCTTGCGTTCACCGCACAGAAGAAATGTCCCCGGTTTGTACTTTTTGGCTTCTCGCATTGCTTCCTTTTCCGTCAGCACCGGAACAATCGCTTTGGCGCCGTTTTCAAGGGCTGCGATCATTACCGAAGTGGCCCGCAACACATCAATGACCACTACGGTTTTCCCCGAAAGGTCATCTTCGTTAACGGCGGATGCAAAGGGATGGGTTTCGATATGCATAATGCAAAAGTATCTATTTTGGAAAGAAAGGGGGAATGATTTGTGATTTGTGATTAGTGATTTGTGAATTGTGATTAGTGATTTGTGAATTGTTGGTCTTGCCTTTGCTCCCCCTTGGTCCCCTAAAAGGGAAACCTGCCCACAGTTAATACAAGCCATTTTGCGCCTGCCCGCCCCTTTCCGCCATCACTACGTTTTGGACGGACAGGTAGGGGTCGGGGGTGCGGAAGGATATTCGTCATTCCTTATTTCTCATCCGATATTTGATATTCACAAACACTCTTCTAAAACACTCTTCCTCCAAAGGAGTGCCTTTGACACAGGTCCTGCGGACATTATTCATTCAGCAAACAAATTGTCATCATTTACATAAATGGTTCTGATTGTTTTATTTTTTTTCATCCGGCAGTTTTGCTGAACCGTCCGTATCAGCCGTTTGCTTTGCCTTTTCATAAACCTGTTCCAGAAAACGAAAACAAAGTAGTCATACTGTTCCGTATGAATTTTTTGAGAAGAAGCCAAAGGTTTCAAAAAACCCAGTAGCTTTTTTAGTGGCAATATGCTGTCAACAGGTGCCTGTGTTTTTGGCGGAAAAATATCAAAACTGCCCTCCCTGTTCCATTTCAGATTCGGGAACCCGCCGGCATAACAATTTACGTGAAATGAGACCAATTGACCGGCTTGACCGTAATACAAAACCTGAAGTGGCTGGTAATGATTTTTATGTGATTCTTTGTGTTTTATCGAATCTGTTGAAACAATGAAATTGAAATATGCGGTATCAATTTGAAAAATGTCTTCGTTGGGCAGGTTTAACTTTTTTGCATAATAAAGGATCTGATTTTCATCAAGGAATTGAGGCTTTTTAATGCCGTAAAAAAAGCTAACCGTTGATGAGCAACCGGCAAACACGGTGAGAGTAAGTAACAAGAAATAAAAAGAAATGTTCTTTTTTTTCATTGTAAGTTTATTTTCTTGCCGGTATCTTGCTCATTGCCCGTTCCGCCATGGCGGTGATGGACAGGGAAGGATTTACTCCCGGATTTGCCGACACGGCCGAGCCATCGCAGACATACATATTTTTATAGCCGAAAACCTTGTGATCGGTATCAATAACCCCTTTATCAGGATTTTCGCCGATGACAGCTCCGCCAAGAATATGCGCTGTGGAAGGTGCTCCTGTCAGCACATCAGCGTTGAGCATGAATGAGTGGCCGTCAATCACCTTTTCCATTTCTTCCGCCAGCCGTTTGGCCATAGGCATAAACGGCGTGGGTTTCTGGCCGGTGGACATCGTTGATCTCAGGCGGAACAAGCCCCGTTTGAATCTGATGGTGCTGTCGAGGTGCTGCATAAACAGCAGAATGACGGAGCGTTGTGAAAAGTCTTTCGTGAAATATACTTTGAACCAGCTCCTTGGACGTGTGAACAGTTGTTTCAGCAATTTGCCTGCCCTGTTCAAAAAAGTGTCGCCGAAAACCATGGGCATTCCGAACATTTTCCAGAAGCCTGATCCTTCGCCGTAACGGACGGGTTCGATGTGGCCGTTTTCGTCGGGCGGGAAGATGGAACCGATGGCGATGCCTTTGGAGAAGTTGTAATCCTTTCGCGAAGTAAGCACCATGGAAAGATTTTCGTTGTTGGTACGGACGTGGTCGCCCACCTGCGATGAAAGGCGGGGAAGCTGTTTTTTCTCTTTCATATCCAGCAGCAGCCGTACCGTTCCCAGTACGCCGCCTGAAAAGATCACCCCTTTGGCTTTCACGGTCTGGTGTCTGCCGAAGTGTTTTGTTGAACTTTTGAAACGCACCAGGTAACCTTCCGAGCCATCTTCGGCACCGGCAGGTTTCACTTCTGTCACCTTGCTTTCCGCCAGGATCTCCGCTCCTCGTTTTTGAGCCAGGTACAGGTAATTTTTGTCGAGTGAGTTTTTGGCGTTGTTCGGGCAGCCGGTCATACACTGTCCGCAAAAAACGCATCCCCTGCGCGAAGGACCTTCTCCGTCGAAAAAAGGGTCGGGCACTTCCTCTTCGTCCACGCCGTCGTTTTTCCCGAAAAAGACACCCACATTCGGAGCTTCAAATTCTTTATCCTTTCCGAGGTTTTTAGCTACTTCTTTCAGCACGAGGTCGGCGTCAAAGAACTTGGGATTTGGGGTTACGCCCAGCATCCGTTCGGCTTCTGCATAATGCGGGGCCAGTTCTTTTTCCCAGTCGGTCAGTCCTTTCCAGTTGCCGCTGGTGAAGAAGGAGGATTTGGGACGCGGCAGGGTGTTGGCATACACCAACGATCCACCACCGACGCCTGTGCCGCTCAAAACGCCCGCGTGCCTGAAAAAGGTGAGTTTGAAAATGCCGTGGAAGCCCAGCGAAGGCAGCCACATCCACCTTTTCAGGTTCCAGTTGGTTTTGGGAAAGTCATCTCCCGAAAACCATTTTCCTTTTTCAATGACCAGCACCTTGTAGCCTTTTTCTGTCAGCCGCAGCGCCGATACCGACCCGCCGAAACCTGATCCGATGATGACGTAGTTGTATTCGTTTGAGAGTTTTTTCATGTGTTTATACCTTTATTTTGATAAGATATTCAACAAATTATGTTTTGTCATGATTTTCGGCTGCGCCATCGAAAATCCCGCCAAAACGGGTCATTACTTATTTTGTTACCCCGCATTCCGCTTCGCTCCTTACAGGGTTGTAATCAGTACTGCTTTTCCGGATTCCCGCCTGACCAGCGCAGTCGGGCAGGTACAATCCGGAAGCTTTTTATATTATTTGTACCAGGGTCGGGATTTCAAATCCCGACCAGCAATAGTTGCAACTATAGTAACCAGTGCTGATATTTTTTACCCCCTCAAAGCCGACACCAGGATTCCGGGCAGGCGGGATATCTTTCCGTCGGCTTCAAATTGGGTGATCTTTTTCAAAGTGACACCAGCCCTTTTGTTTGTGACAAACCAGGGCAACCTGGGCGGCGCCAGGTTCAGCGCCCGCGGCAGGGTACGGAATGGCCCGTAAAGCACCGTTTTTTCTGTTTTTTCCAGCATCAGACTATTGTGTACCACACCAATGCCGCTTTGAATGTCATCGTAAGTATGCCCCGGATAAGCGCCCCACGGACATTGAGGTAGCAAAAAAGTGACTGCGTTCCAAACGTTTACTCCAATAGCACCGTATTTTAGTTTTGCAATATGATCTTCAAATTCGTCACCCAGCTCCCTGATGGTTTGAGGGTGGATCAGGATAGTCGCCCCGAGCGTTCCGTACAGTTTTTCATTGCAAAAGTTAATGGCATTTCCAAGATACTCCGAAGGGTTCTCACCCCCGATCCAGGTCTGGGCAAGCATGGGCCCGAACAATTCATGCATGAAAACATATTCTTTTTCATTTCCCGGTTTCAGGCCGGCGACCATTGTCCGGGGCGTTTGTTCTCCGATTTGTTCAACGTTATCGTATTCTTTTATAAATTTCTGTTGCCGCTGTTGCGTTCCCGGGTAAAAGGGTTCCCGGGGCGGAACGGTCTTCATCAGTTTTCGGATTTTATCCAGCAGGGCTTCCGAATGAACCCATTTTTCAGGCAACACCAGAACCTGGGCTGCCACACAGTTGTATCCGTTGTTGTGCAGTTTGGCTGTCACGATGTTTTCGGCCTGGAAGCGGATATCGGCCCTGGTCCACGGGCCGGGGACAACAATCAGGGGCCCCACGTTACCAAGTTCACCGGTGATTGTCTTTCCTTTATCCAGCACCGGACGGTTTTCTTTTCTTCGTTTCTCCCCCTCGTGGCCGTTGCCAAAAACAATGGCGCTGAATGTTTTTGAACTGCCTGTTACATGTATTGTATCAATGCCGGGATGTCGTGTGAGGTATTCGCCGGTTTCGGCGCCGCCATCCACAATACGCAGGAAATCTTCATCAATCAACGTTTTAGCGATCTCTTTGAAGGGGGAGATAAGATAACTGTTTACCGGATTTAGCTTCATCAGTACCACTTCACCGTCAACGATCAGTTTATAGAGTACATCCAGCGGAGAAATAGCGTTGACGTTTCCGGCACTGAGAACCAGAGCCACTTTGCCTTTTGGTTTTTTCTGCTTGTAAAAAACAGCCATGTGATCTGCCAGGTTGTTTTTTGAGATGCCCGGCTGCATCCATACCTCGGCTTTTAGCTGGTTGAAAAGAAGCTGATCATATACATCATTGGGGAAAACGTTGATCTTAAGTTGCCCGCTTTTACGCTGCGTGATTTTCTTTATAAGTTTTTCAGGATGACCCTTTTGGATTTGCTCAAGGGTTTCGATGTAAGCATTGATCGCTTTCAGCACTGCCCACGGCCCGGTGCTCCATTCTTCACCCGCCAGTGAAGGGGAATTTTCAATTTTCTTGTGCTTTACCGAAAGTTCAACCCACTGTCCGGCATGGTGGCCAAGGTTTTTTCTTAATTCCTTTAGGAGGGATATTTTACGGTCAATGGAAGTTGTAGCCCATTTGTTTTTTGCAGCCTGTAAACTGTTTATGTACCGGTCAAGTTTTTCTTTGGATTCCATTCAGTTGGTGAATTATTAAATTATTGTTTCTTTTTATGATTGCCATCCTTCAGGTTTTCAATGGTGAACAGATCGTCTTTTAATCCTTTATTTATTTTGATGTCTGTCATAATGGTCACAGTCTTGTGCTGTTTCATCTCATTTGTCATTGTAACCCGATCTGGTACCCAGTGGCCCTCAATTTTTTTATAGTGATAATCCGCTTCCTTGATCTTTTTCCCTTTCTGATCGTAGTATTCCAGCTTTTCAAGATAAAAATGAGTTTTATCAATGGTGGCGACCAGTTTGCCGTAAGGCCATTTTTCTGCTTTGGGAATTAGTGTCAGGATGTAAGCTGTGTCGTTTGTACCCTTCAATTGAGGCTTATAGCGTTCGGAATAGGGTTTGGTGGGGGTATCCCTCAAAGAGAAATCGGATTTGTTGAAAGCACCGCCGCCGGAATTGCTTGATATTTTTTTCACTGATTTAAACAACGGCAGGTAGAGATAGACCGAATCACCGGGCAGGGTCAGTGTGGCAATGCCTGAATCCGATTTGGGATAAATGTAGTTGAACAGCTTTTTGGAATGGCCTTTCTGCATGATCACCGCTTTTTTTACATTTTCCTTTCCGTTCTTCATATTGACCAGTATCATTTTTACATCCGCCGTTTTATCTTTGATCGAAAAAATGACATCATCCATTTTGGAAAGAATGGCCCCGGCATCTTCCTGTGCCGTGATTTTTGTAATGGTGAGAAATAAAAATCCGGTAATGATCAATATTACTTTAGTTTTCATTTTTCTGTTTGTTCTGATGTTCTTGTAAATTTAACAACCGTATTCGTTTTATACTTTTTTGTTCCGATCAAAATGATCGAGGGGAGCAATGTCAGTGCCCCCATACTTGATCCGAGCATGCTCAACGCAATAAGTATTCCAAAGTAGATCATGGGTACCAGTTCCGAAAAGACCAGCACCAGAAAACCGGCCGACACCGAGATAAAGTTGATCATAATGCCTTTCCCGCTGACAAGAATGGTTTCTTCCACAGCCTTTTTGACAGAGTTAAACTGTTTGACGGAATGGTTGAAATGTGAAATGAAGTGAATGGAGTAGTCGATCCCGATACCCATCGCAATGCTGGCCACAAGAACCGTGACGACATTCAGCGGGATGCCCGTTAATCCCATAATGCCGTAAAGGATGGCAATGGTAGCCAGAATGGGCAGACTGGCATATAATCCTTTGAGGAAAGATCTGAAAAGAAGGCTTACAATGGTGATGACCAGCACGATGGCAATGGCTAGGCTGAACAACTGACTGTGTAAAAGACTTTTGTCGAGCTGGCTGTTGACAAAGGGCATACCTGTGATCTCAATAGAATAATTATCGGAAGGATGTCCCTGAAAATACTTTTGCATATAGTTATTGAACAACTTGATGTCGCTGTGACCATGGTCATTGAATTTTGCAATAATTACCCCCTGGTCCAGGTCATCGGTGACAAGCTGTCCAAGATTTTCCTGTTGTCCGATCAAAAACCAGAGTTGCTGTATCTTGCCTTCATCGTCAGGTATGCTGTCGCCTCCTCCCATCGCATCATTGAGCCTGGCCACCACATCAGCAATGGATTGTGTATTTGTGATGTAAGGGCTCTTTTTCATATATTTCTCAAGATCGAACATGCGTTTCAGCACTTCGGGACTTTGCATATCGCCCTTGAAAACAACAAAGACCGGCTTTGAACCGCCGAATTTTTCAGCCATGATCCTGTTGGCAATACTTGCCGGGTAATGAGGTTTAAAATATTCGCTCACGTCCACACTGCGCCGGATCATAAATATACCGATAATGCTGATGGTAAAAAGGGCGATCCATACGATCAACACAATGTAACGTTTTTTGATGACCATTCTGCTCAGAGGCTGCAAGAGATATTTTGTCATAAAAGGATTTTCGTGTTTTGAAACGGCGCCCCCCCCTTTTTTTCTTTTTGCCGGGAAAATGGCGATCATCGCCGGAACAAAAATGAGCGCAAACAAAGCTGCGAAAAAAGTACCCAAAGCGGCCAGCAGCCCGAAATCACGGATCATCGAAAGATATGCGCCGAAACTAAATGATAAAAAACCGACCATTGTGGTCAGCGCCGTCAAAGCCACCGGGACGATCATATATGACAAGGCTTTCACAATAGCCATTCGTGTGTTTTTTTCCTTACACTGGTTGATCCGGTTGAGCACATGAATGGCATACGCGCTGCCGACAGCCAGTATGATAATGGGGACGTTGTTCGAAACCATGGAAAGCTTTAAACCAAACATCACAAAAATGCCCAGCGCCCACAGAATGGCCAGTGCAGCAGTCAGGATGGGCAGTACAACCCCGCGAATGGAACGGAAACTTAAAAACAGGATGAATGAAATGAGAATGAACGAAATGGGGATCAACCTGACCAGGTCATCCGAAATGACATCAGCCACGTATAAAGTCAGAAAAGATGAACCGCCGAAATAGTATTTCTCCCCGAGGTTCATCTCTTCGACCTTGTCCATAATTTCCTGCGATACCGCGTGAATGTCATCATCTTCCTGGAAAGTAAACAGAATGATGGTGGCGGTGCCGTCTTTTGAGATAATGTTTCCGGTCACCATTTTGTTTGCTGTCACCTCTTTCCGCAAGCTGTCGGCCTGTTGACTGTTTTGGGGCCGGTTGTTGTCGTTGATCAGTTTCCCGACCTCAAAATTATCACCTTCCACTTTGATGTTCATGATGTTGGTCAGGCTGGTTACCGACAGTATGCCTTTCATTTCCGAAAGCGTATCGGTGATCCGCTGAATGTCTTTTAAAACCTGCGGGTCCAGAACATTGGTGTCTTCAAGAATGATCATTCCGATCTCATTGCCCCCGAATCGCTGGCCTACTTCCTTGAAAAGCTTAACAACCGTGTCGTCTTTGGGCAGGGAGTCCACAATATTTGAATCAACCTGCAGGTACTTGAGCTGATAACCGAAAAACAAAGAAAAAAGCAAGACAAGCACAAAGATCGTCCACCTGTATCTGATTGCAATATTTGCCAGTCTTTCCATTGAGTAAATGTACTTTTTAGTGTTATGAAGCCGCCATGATTTTGCTTAAAATTTTGGCGCCGAAAATTAAACAAAGATTGAATAACTTTGATTTCATGTCCTTGAATTCTTCCCGGCTGATAGCTGTTGTCTTTTGTAACATAAGTAAGTGATTTCCTGGCAAAGTACGTTATGTTTTTTGTTAATCAATAATCTTTAACACTTTTTTAGTTTGCAAATAACTTTTTATCTGATCTCCTCAATTCCAGGCACAAAAAAACCTTATCGAAAAAAAAACCTTAGTAGCTCCTGAAATCCAACTACAGTTTAACCTTAATACCTTATGTTTTTACGCTTGTCAATAATTTCGATAAATCCTGTTTAACAGACAGATACTAATTATTGACCCGGGGATTAGGAGTTCTGTTAATTCATAGATGCCATCAGCGCTTTTAAACGTTTTAACTCTTTTTGGTTTTGGGGATTATCTATCGCATTGGTCAGAATCTGCACTTCTCTTTTTGTCAGATGCCAGCTCAGTGATATCCGTTTTTGTGCCGTGCCGAATGAAAAATGGATGAAAAAATGAACCAGGCGAAAAAACCAACGGGAAACCCCGGTACCGTATTTTATTTTTTGATCCATAAATTAAACCGATTTGCCCGGTTGCCTGTTCCCCCATCTATCGTTGTTTTCAGGTTTTTTGCTTACCGGTCAATTTTTCCATTGTAAACAGATCATCTGACAAACCGGTGTTTATTTTGATATTGGTCATCATGATCTCCGTCCGGTGGTTCTTTTTTAAATCTGTCATCGTAACCTTATCCGCCACCCAGAGTCCGTCAATTTTCCGGTAATGATAAACAGCTTCTTTTTGTTTCAGTCCTTTCGGGTTATAATATTCAAGTTTGTCAAGATAGTAATTTTTTTTATCAATAACGGCTATAAGTTTACTGTAATCCGTATTGCCGGCTTTCGGAACCAGGGTCAGAATGTAAGCCGTATCATTGGTTTCACTCAGTTGCGGTGTGTACAGGTCGGAATAGGGTTTTGTGGGCGTATCTTTCAGCGAAAAGTCCGATTTGTTGAATGCCCCGCCGTCGTTGTTACTGGTTATTTTTTTAACTGATTTGAACAAAGGAAGATACAGGTAAATCTCATTGTCCGGCAGGGTAAGAGTGGCAATGCCTGAGTCCGCTTTGGGATAGATGTATCTGAACAGCTTTTTATTATGGCCTTTTTGCAGGATCATCGCTTTTTTAATATTCTCCTTTCCGTTTTTCAGATTGATCAGGACCATTTTCAGATCAGCCGATTTGTCTTTGATCGAATAGATGACCTGATCCATTTTGGAAAGAATGGCCTTTGCGTCTTCCTGTGCCGTCAGTTTTGTGACAGACAGTAAAAATATTCCGGTAATGAATAAAAGGGCTTTTGTTTTCATTTTTAATCTCCTTTCTTGTGATCCTTTTTTGGCAGTGTGTTGCCATTATTAGTTGTGTACTTTTTGTTTTCGATCAGAATGATGGCAGGCAGCAAAGTCAGCGCGCCCATACTTGAGCCCAGCATACTGAAAGCAATCAGTATCCCGAACCAGATCATCGGTACCAGTTCCGAAAAGACCAGCACGAGAAAGCCAGCCGAAACGGAGATAAAATTGATCATGATGGCCTTCCCGCTGGTCAGCATGGTTTCTTCAACTGCTGTTTTAATGGAATCATGTTTTTTGATGGCGTTGTTGAAATGCGAAATAAAGTGAATGGAATAATCAATTCCGATCCCCATGGCGATGCTGGCCACCAGAACGGTTACAATATTCAGCGGAATGCCGGTCAGACCCATAATGCCGTACAGAATGGCAATCGTAGCCAGAATGGGAAAACTGGCATACATTCCTTTGGTAAATGATGCCAGTATCAGACTGACAATAGCAATGACGAGCACAATGGCAATGGCCAGACTCACAAGCTGACTTCGCAAAAGACTTTTGTCGAGCTGTTTGTTCACAAACGGCATTCCGGTGATCTCGATGGAATAATTCTTTAACGGATTTTCCTTCAAATATTTTTGCATGTCATCGCTAAACTTTTTGATATCGAAACGTCCGTGGTCATTGAACTTGGCAATGACGATTCCCTCATCCAGGTTTGCTGTGACAAGCTGGCTCATGTTTTCCTGCTGGCCGATCAGAAACCAGAGTTGCTGGATCATGGCTTTGTCCTCAGGGATGCCTTTACCGCCGCCCATAGCTTCACTGAGTTTGGCCACGACATCGGCTATGGACTGGGTACCTGCGATATATGGACTTTTTTTCATATACTTTTCAAGATCATACATTCCTTTCAACACTTCGGGGCTTTGCATATCGCCCTTGAAAACCACAAATACAGGCTTTGAGCCACCGAATTTCTCCGTCATGATCCTGTCGGCAATACTTGCCGGATAATCGGGTTTGAAATATTTGCTGACGCTTACACTCCGTTTGATCATAAAAATACCGATGATGCTGACGGAAAAAAGCAGGATCCAGACGAACAACACCGTATAGCGTTTTTTTATCACCATCACGCTCAATGGTACCAGAATGTATTTTGTCAGTAACGATTTCCTGCTGCCCGAAACAAGTCCTCCGCCATTTTCCCTTTTGGCCGGGAAAATGGCGATCATAGCCGGAACAAAGATCAGGGCAAGGACTGCGGAAAAGAAAGTACCCAAAGCGGCAAGTAATCCGAAATCACGGATCATGGTCAGATATGATCCGACGATAAAGGACAAAAACCCGACCATGGTCGTCAGTGCCGTCAATATCACCGGGACGATCATAAATGACAAGGCCCTGGCAATGGCTATTTTCGTATTTTTTTCCCTGCACTGGTTAATGCGGTTCAGCACGTGAATGGAATAAGCGCTGCCCACCGCCAGGATGATGATGGGAACATTGTTGGAAACCATTGAGAGTTTAAACCCTGCCATCACGAAAATGCCCAGCGACCAGATAATGGAAAAACCGGCCGTTAACAATGGCAAAACCACACCCCTGACGGAATGAAAACTTAAAAAGAGAATGAAGGTGATCAGTAAAAAGGAAATGGGTATCAGCTTGATGAGGTCTTCCGAGATCACATCCGAAACGTATAATGTCATGAATGGCGCTCCCGCATAATAATGTTTTTCATGCAGTGTCAGGTTATCAATTTTTCCCATAATCTTTTTTGCCACGGCATGAATGTCGTCATCACCGTCAAAAGTGAACAGGATGATGGCGGCAGATCCGTCACGGGAGATCAGGTTGCCGCTGACCATTTTGTTGGCTGTCACAATTTTTAAAAGACTATCTGCCTGCTTTTTATTTTTCGGCCGGTTGTCGTCGTTGATCAGCTTGTCCACCTGAAAATTATCCCCCTGAACGTCAATGTTCATGATATTGGTCAGACTGGTCACCGAAAGAACACCAGGCGTTTCCGATAACGTATCGGTGATCATCTGAATGTCGTTCAACACTTTCGGTTCAAGGACATTTTCATCATTCAGGATGATCATTCCCATTTCATTTCCACCGAACTGTTTGCCCACCTCTTTAAATATCCGGACAATCGAATCATCTTTTGGCAGCGAGTTAACGATGTTTGAGTCAACCTGAATGAATTTAAGCTGATAACCGAAGAAAACAGTAAGTATCAGTACAATAAAGAATATTGTCCACTTGTATTTTACTGTTATTTTTGATAGTCTTTCCATGGTTCAATGCGTTTTATTTGTAATGCGCTCCGACCGGGTTATCCTGATAGATCTGGTGCCGGAGTGCCATTAAAGAGTGAACAGCTTTGACAGTTTTTTTTAATTTTTCACCAACAGGTTCTTTAGGCATTTTATTCCCGTTCACATGGTTTGTCCGTAAGTTGAAAATACGGGCGGGACTCAGGTAAACTTTCCGGTAAGCTTTGACCAACAGGTTGCTTATCTGTTCCGGTGACAGGTGATCCAGTTTGATGACCGGATGCAGCGCATCATATAATTCCCATTTATGATGTAAAAAACGATTTTCTTTCCTGACATCTTCATACAATGCCGTTCCGGGGTATGGAGTCAGTATGGAAAACTGTGTGCTTTTCGCGTTTACTTTTTTTGCCCAGTTTATGGTTTGCAAAACCATTTCTTCTGTTTCGTGTATGTCGCCGATAATGTAACTTCCGTGGATTTTTATGCCGTATTTCCGCAAAAGGTAAATGGCCTGCTGCTGTTCATTATTGTCTATGTTTTTGTTGTAACTGTCCAGAACGGATTCATTTGTACTTTCCAGTCCCAGGAAGATCATATAGGCGCCGGCTTCCGCCATCCTTTTGACCATTTCTTCATTCCTTACCAGGATATCCGCTCTTGAGAAGCACCACCAGTATATATCGGTCAGCCCTCTTTTCTCCAGTTCATCGGCAAACTCAAAAATCCTTTTGGGCTTTAAAGTAAAATTGTCATCCATAAAAGCAAAAGCCCTGAAATTGTAAGTATAGTAAAGATGTTCGATTTCATCCACGATGGATTTGGCGCTGCGGGCCCTCCATTTCAGCCCGCCGAATTTTGATGATGAGCAGAAATAACAATTGAACGGGCAGCCGCGGCTGGTGATCAGGGTTGTAAAAGGGATGCCATTCAGATTGTTTTTGTATTCTTTAATGGGCAGCAGATCCCTTGCCGGGAAAGGCATTTCATCAAGATTCTGAAATGGTGCTTCGTCCTTATTTCGCTGATAGACACCATTTTCCAGATAGGAAAGACCGGTCACCAGTCTTAAATCACCGTTGTTTTCCAGATTTATCAGCAGGTTGAGAAACACTTCTTCTCCTTCGCCCCTGACAATAAAATCCACCATGCCTGTCTCAAGCGCTTCCCTGTCGAGGAAGGTGACATGGTATCCTCCCATTACAACGATCTTACCGGCTTTTTTTACCTGCCCGGCTATTTTTAGTGCCTCGGGATAACGCGGGGTGTCGGCAGATATACCGACGACATCAGCCCAGTCAATCAACTCTTGTGTCAGTGCCTGACTGTCGAGGCTAAGGTCAATTATTTTTACATTATGTCCTTGCGTGCGGATCGTGGCGGCAATATAAGCCAGCCCCAAAGGGGGGAGTTGTGCCCCCATTTTGGCGTAGATGTCTGATCCGACAGGACTGATCAATAATGTGTTCATTTTATTAATTTTAAGCATCTTCTGTATTTAATCAAATGATCCGGTATCTGTCGTTCAAAGGTTTTTGTGTGCCCTTTTGAATTCTTTTGATCTGTCAAAAAGATACCGGTAGGTAACATGCGTTTTAAGGATCTTCGCCCCGATCTGTTCGACCAGTTTCATCATTTCAGGGTTAAAATCCCCGATCCAGTTCATTTCAATGTCCGTGTATTTGAATCCCCGTTTCAGCGTTTCTTTTTCGAACCTTACCACAATGGCCGACTCAACCCCCTTTTTCTGATATTCGGGAACCACACCGAATATCAAACCGTTCAACCGCGTGCATTTTTTCAGGACCTTTAACTGAAAAAACAGACGCAACTTATTGAACCAATTCATCTTTCCGTTAAATTTTTTAATGACCTGGTTGATATCGGGAATCATGATATAAAAAGCAATGGGTTCGTCATTGTGGTAGCCGAAAAGCAATGTCCTTTTGTCAATGACCGGCCTGATCGAATCCAGCAGAGCTTTGGCATGCGCTTTCCGGATGCGGCTGACACCAGGGAAACGGGCCCATGCCTTATTGTAGATGGTCATAAAGTCATCGGCATACCGTTCATATTTTTTCCAGTCGAAAGTCTCGAAACGATACGCCGGATCCCTCAATAGCCGGTTGGCTTTCTCCCTGATAACAGAGGATTGCAAACCCGTTTTTACACTGATATGGTAGGTATATTGGTTAAAATAATTCCCGAAACCATAACTTTCAAACAAGTTGTTGTAATAAGGGTCATTATAAGGCATATTGAAAACGGGTTCATACTGAAAGCCATCTTTCAGACAACCCCAGAAGTTATCTCTGTCGCCAAAATTGATCGGCCCGTCCATAGCTTCCATACCCCTTTCTTCAAGCCATTGTTTTGCCAGATCGAAAAGGGTATGTGCCGCTTCCTTATCATTGATACACTCGAAGAAACCAATTCCTCCGGTAGGTTGTTCATTTTTCACTGCGTTTTGATTATTGTAAAAAGCAGCAATTCTTCCCACGGGCTCACCCGAAGAGTTGTACAACAACCACCGGATGGCATCGCCGTGCCTGAATAAACTGTTTTGCGACGGGTCAAAGACCTTTTCAATTTCCGCATCCAGCGGCCTTATCCAGTTTGTTTCATCCCGGTAAAGCCAGGAAGGAAAATCCAGAAAAGTCCTTATCTGGTCTTTTCGTTCAACAACAACCGATTGAAAATGATCAGGCTTCATGGGAAACAAGTTCTTCTTTCAGATACTTTTCATGAAAAATTCCTTCGGTCAGCTTTTCGAGTTTTTCATCAAACTCAAGCAGCATTTTTTCATATTCCGGGTCATGCAATACGGCTTCGGCTTCTTCGTCTTCACCCTTTACATCCGGTGTGAGAATGTTGTATTTGAAATTCTGGTAATGGTCGCGGATGGAGCAGGGCATCAGGATGTTTCCCCTGTGATCGGGATTCTCGAATCCGTAGTCTTTCTGCCATTTCCTTCCGTTTTTAAACATCTTCGACTGCAGGGCATCCGCCAGTGTTTTGCCCTGACTGAAAATATCATTTACATTATCCACATAATAGGGGACAAATACGCAGGGCATGATGTTGCCGTTCCAGTCAATGTAAAAATATCCGTTCCATCTGCCGTAAGCGATGCATCCCCCTGACAGTGAAGAGGAGTTCCAGAAATCGGCTACCGGATAGTGTTTGTCTTCCAGCAGGTGCGCCCATTGATTATACAGTTTTACGCGTTGTTCGGGGGTGACCATCAAATCAGTGACATCTTTTCCTTTACCAATGGGCATCAACTGGAATTGCCACATATACGAAACGCCCAGTTCGTTAAAGAAGTATTCGTAAAAATCGTCCTGTAACAGGATTTCGGCATTCTGGCTGGTGGCGGTCAGAGAAATTCCGAAAGGAACACCTGCATTGCGCAAATGGGTCATCGCTCTCATGATGCGTTGATAAACGCCTTTTCCGCGTCGCTGGTCGGTTTGTTCTTCCCATCCTTCTACCGAGATGGCCGGTGTAACGTTACCAAGGTCAGCCAGTTTTTGTGCCAGTTCTCTGGTGATCAGCGTGCCGTTGGTGTAAACCAGGAAAAACATATCGTTAAACTCTTCA
>CAZMOS010000016.1:0-5093 GCA_964567945.1 uncultured Lentimicrobiaceae bacterium | reverse complement strand
GGTGATCAGCGTGCCGTTGGTGTAAACCAGGAAAAACATATCGTTAAACTCTTCAAACAGGTCAATCAGATGTTTCCCGTTTGATTTGTATATAAAAGGCTCTCCGCCGCTGATGGTGATGAACCGGCTTCCGAAAATATCGTGGGCTTCCCTGATGATCCGCCGCGAGGTTTCAAAATCCAGTTTTTCTGCTACTGCCGAATCGGCCGAAGCATAACATCCCGTACAATGCAGGTTGCAACCTTTGCCGGGTGAAAGCACAAGAAACTGTGGCGGATAATCGCCGTATTTCTCTTTGTAAGCTTCTTTGACCGGGTTCAGCCGTTTGCGCCTGTCGGGCTGGTAGGAGTCACCGACAAAAACTTTTGCCATTTTTTTCATGACCTGGGGTTTGATAAAACCTTTGTCCAGGTTCCTCCTCACCTGGTCAACGATTGAGGAAGTGAAATAATACTGGTCCAGTTTTTCCTGTTCCAGATGTTGCCGGCCAAGTTCCTTTAAACTTTTATACAAATATTTGTCAAGTTGTTTGATAGCTATACCCCTTAAAAACCTGTTGGATATAACCTGGTTGACCGACTCTTTGAAAATACTCTGTTTTACGCTTTTCATGATAATTTATTTTAAAGGTTTGTAAATTCCTGTAAAAATTATTTGTAACTCACATCCACCATACGGAGGACATATTTTTCTTCGAAAATCCTTAAACTCAAATTATTCAGCTCTTCATCATAGTTATTAAGTAGTTCTTCATAACGGGTATCATGAAGGGCTGCCTCGGCTTCTTCATCCTCACCTTTTACACCTGGTGTGATGATATTGATTTTGAAATTCTTATAATGGTCGCGGATAGAACAGGGCATAAGTACGTTCTCTTTGTGTTTTTTACCAAAACCGTAATCCTTCTGCCACTGTCTTCCTTTTTTAAAGAAAGCTGACTGGAGGCCGTCTGCCAGTGTTTTGCCTTCGGCATACAGCTTTTTGACTACTTCCGGTTTGATAAAATCCCGGTCAAGATTGTGGCTGGCCTGTCTCAATAATGCTGTTACAAATTCATAGCGTTCCACTTTTTCGGCATGATAGGATGGGATATCATCATTTATGATGGTTTTATGAATGATCTTATCCATTTCTTTCACGGCTACTTTGCGCAGCAATTTATTGTGGATCGCCAGACACATACTGTCTTTAAACAGGTCATCTTTCAGATTGTCCTCAGTCAGATTTTGATCTTTAATGAAGTAGTCCATCGTAAACTCTTTTTTTAATTCACCAATGCACGTTTGATCAGAACCAGCATTTGCCCGCAAAAATTTTTGTATGTAAATACTTCCGGATTCAGATTCAGCTCAATGTTCAGTGTAATCGGGATCCCCATATACAGGGTAGCCAGACTGTCAACCGATAATGCGCAGTTCCACATTTTTTGGGCTATTCCGTCGTGGATGATCTTGCCGAAATACTGCTTGATCAGTCTGAAAAATTCATTCAGTTGTTTTTTCAGCAGATCATTGTTCTGGTAAGCTGCTTCGGTAAACAGTAAGATCGTAACGCCCTTGTTGTTTTTAAGGTATTTAACATGGTAACAGGTAAACTCCTCTAACCGCTTTTCGGGCAATGTTTTTTTGTTTGCAATATGCTGTAACTCCACCAGCAGGTCGTTTTTCACATCTTCCATAATAGAGAGGATGATCTCGTTTTTGGAGTGAAAATGCCTGAATATTGCTCCTTCGCTCAAATGAATATGTTGAGCCAGATTCCTGGTCGAAAGATTTTTTAACCCTTCATTGTAAATGATATCAAGGGTTGCTTTTTTGATCTGTCTCTTTCTGACCGTTCCCGATGCTCTTTCTACTATTTCCGACATAATTCCAAAATTTATTTAATCCGTTATTATTTTATTATCAATGTTTTGCAGCACACGCCATACAAACTTTTTTACCGTGTTTGATGCGGCCGTAAGGCATAACAGTGAACTCGCCGCATTCTTCACAAATGAAACTTTCATAAGAATGCTGCGGTTCGCGCCACTCGTAAGTGAATACTTCCGAAATATTGAACATCTCATCGTCAGGTGTGCTTATAACTTTCTCAATGAGCGGCTCAACGACTTCGGGAGGTACCTGCGTTGCCGGGACACCTTTGCTCCGGTAATCCTTAATGAATGAGGACTCTTTGGTCATATTCATCATGGATGTTTTCGGTACTACCCGTACGGCACGGTTGGTTTTTTTGTCAATCAGGGTCAAACCCCATTTGCCCATCGGATTTTTTTCGATGTTGCCCTTTCCGAATGTACAACCTGTAATGACCTGCACGCCGTCGGCATAACAGGTTCCGCAATGGTTGCTGCCGATTTCAACGATTGCATGCAGGGCGCCGTCGCCGGTACGTTTCACACCCAATTTGTTCATCGCTGCCGCGCCGGCACGCAAGCCGTTCGGCATGGCCGGGCATTTGTGCCCGTGAAACATCTGCCCGAATTCGAGCCATTCTCTTGCATTTGCCATAACTTTATCTTTTTTAGTGAAAAAACATTTGAAACTGCAATACTGTACGGTTATTCCACTGACTCCCGGTTTCCTGAAAACCGGTTTCGAGAGTCAGCATGATCCTGTACTTTTTAAACAAATAATTATATCCCGCGATGTACCACGGGCTGTTTAAGCTCAAAGGCGAATCATAGCCGTTCGAGTAATGGTCAACCATCAAATAAGCATGATTTTTCGCATTGATTTTTACCGTTGCCAGGGCATAATAACCGCCGGCTGACGTTGTATCCAGGTAGGCCTGAAGATATTCGGCCTGAACATCAATTCCTTTGCTTATGAATATTCCGTTGACATTGAAACGGAATTCCGTTCCCGTATAGCTTAAGGTGTCGGAATAAACACCCGGCAGGTACAGATTTTCATCTTTGCGGTACATCACGGAATACCCGAGCTGAAGTGAACTGTGTTTGAAAGGAATACGGTACGACAGGTTCTGTGTAGCCAGGATACCCGTATTGTTGTAACGGTATTCCCTGATGCCGTAGCCGTTGAACAACCCGATGTTGAAATGCAGATTGCCTTTTGCAGCATTCAGACTATACTGAATGCCGATGTCCCTTACGCCGAGTGTGCCGTCGGGTATGAGCAGGTTGACCGCCCTGGCCCTTTCCGTAGCCGGGATCAGATAATCGGGCTGAAAACGCTGCAAACTGTATCGCGGGATAAACTGTCCGAAACGGATGCTTGAATTCCCGAAATTGTATTGCCCGTAAACATCCTGTAAAAAGAATTTTTCTTTCTGGACAGACATAAAGATGGCCTGGGCTTTGAAAGACCAGTGCTTCGAAAAAGCCGGGCCCGATTTGATCCAGAATTTCAAACGACGAACAGAAAAATTATTGTAATTGTCAAAATCGGTTGCAAAACGAAGCTGTGTATAGGAATGCCATTCCACCTTATTAAGCGGTGGCATTTCCTGTGCTGCCACTGTTGCTGAAAGTGCCAGCAGGAAGATTAAAACCGTTATGTTTTGCTTCGTGTTAAACATGACTTTTATAATTGTTCGCAACCATTATTTTACCAGGATGACAGCTGTTTAATTCCGTTTTCATTAACAGAGCCGTTGCTTTGTTTTTGTTTTCAGGTTCCGGTTTTTCCGTTTTGAGTTTGTAGGACAGCGCGCCGTAAGTCAGTTTTGCTGCAATGGCAAACAGCACAATAGCATAGATGACTTTGACCTGTTTGGATTTGGCTTTTTTGGTCATGTACATACCCCCCAACTGGCTGCCGATGATCACGGCGATCACCACAATGATGGTCAGTGTCCAGTTCATATTTCCTTCTGCAACGTGGCCGAGGTAACCTGAAAAAGAAGAAAATGTAACCACAAAAGCCGTGGTGGCTGCAGCTTCTTTGGTACGGTATCCCATCATCATCAGGATAGGGGCAATGATAAATCCGCCGCCCAGCCCAAGCATACCGCCGACAAATCCCGCAAAAGCACCTGTAAAGAATCCGATGACGCTCCTTTTCATAAAGGACATCATTTTTTCGGGTTCCGCTTTCTGTGAAGACCATATCATACGGATGGCAGCGGCTATGACCATGGCAGCAAAAAGGAGTTTCAGTGTCTGAACGGGAACCCTGCCGCTGGTCATCGCCCCCAGAGGCGCTGCGATCAGGGCCATAACAGCCATAACCGCTCCGCCTTTCCAATCCACAAGTTTCTTCCTGGCATAGGGGATCAGGACCAGTAGCGTGTTTAACCCGTTCAGCAACAAACCTAATGGAATTGCCACTTTCACCATATCAAACCCTGCCCAGTTCAGTACCGGCACATAGACCATGCCTCCTCCCAGCCCAAGCATGGCAAAGATGAAGGAAGCAATGGCAATGATGAAAAAGACAATTGTATATAACATGAATTTAAAGTTATGTTGTAAGTAAGTATTTACTTTACTTATTGGTTAAAAAAATTAGGATTTATTTAATATTTTCATTAACAATTCATGCATCCTGTGGCAAAAGTTCTCATACTGAAACTTTTCGCCTTCCAGGATCATTTCTATATTCAATGTGATCGGAATACCCATATAAAGGGTTGTCAGATCATCCACCGATACGGTCTCATCCCACAGTCCTTCAGATATTCCGTCGGAGATGATTTTACCGGCAAACTGTTTCTGGCTGTTAAAAACATAGTTCAGTTTTTCCAGCATATTTTTGTCATTGTCATACGAAGCTTCCGAAAACAGCAAAATGGTAATTCCCTTGTTTTGCACGAGATAGGTGATCGTTTTACAAAGCAGGTCAAACAGGCGTTCAGAAGCCGGTTTACCGGACAAGGCAATTTTTCTCAACTCTTCAATCAGTCCTTCTTTCACATCTTCAATGATGCCCAGCATAATGTCGTTTTTCGTACGGAAATGGCGGAAAATAGTGCCCTCGCTTATACCTACTTCTTTAGCCAGGTTTTTGGTGGAAACGTTTTTCAGCCCCTCCCTGTGAATAATGGTAAGCACGGCTTTTTTTATTTCTTCTTGTCTTATATCTGTTGTTTTCCGTAACATAAGTAAGTGTTTGCTTGCAAATATACAATAT
>CAZMOS010000015.1:29757-40744 GCA_964567945.1 uncultured Lentimicrobiaceae bacterium | reverse complement strand
GTAAATTATTACAACAACCTGCAACGGGCTTACATCAGGCCCATGGACCCCCTCCCTCTTTATCTCATTGTCCTTTATAATAAAAAAGCCGACAAATCATTCCAGGCACAGGTTGTCACAATAACACTGATCTTTATGGGATTGCTGTTTTCAATGTTGTTTGTTCAGGTTATTATCCTGCTTTTCATCGAGCGGCATTTTCAATGGCAACTTTCCAAAAACCTCATCTTCAAGATCACCCGTCCGATAATACACCTCAATAGTGCATATGTTTACCTGACGTGGCTTTTTGCCATCCTCTTCATTGTCATCATTCCTTTTATGGTCTGGTTAAATAGCATGCAGGCCGTCACGGCCCTGTTCATTCTTGTGGTTATCATTTTCAGTTATTCATTCCTGATCCTTAATCCGGATATTTCAAGAAAACCCGTAAAAAAACGGTTCACCGGTTTCAACCTGTTTTTACTTATCCTTCTGAATGTGGCGGGCGATCTGATGTTTGGAGGCGAGGGATTCTGGAAGGTATTGCTGTTTGAAGGAACAGTACTGGCCGTTATTCTGCTGTGCCATACCTTCCTGAATGGCCGGGTAAAAAATGAGGACCGGAATTACGCTAAAAATTACAACCTGTTCCTGATCGGATTGCTGCTTTTGCTGGGGATTTTACCCACTTTTAAATTCTACGAATCGGCTTACAATACCGAAACCGGCATCCGGATCAGACACAACCAGATAGCGCTGATGAAACAGCGGGAAAAAAGAAACATGGCTATCAGTAATTATTTCAGGTTGATAAAACCTTCAAAAGGAGCCGAAGTTGTTTTAAAAAAGCGTAAAAATCTGGGTATCTACACTTCGTTTCTGGACAGCACCCGTTTTTATCCGGTCAACACCAAAAATGAAATCCGGGGCGGAACACCAAATAATTACTGGGATACCCTCTTTTGTTATCTCCGGCCTTTTTACGATGACTACATTCTTGAAAATAAGTATCTGATCTTTAACAGCCGGAAAAGTTCTGATATATCCTGGCAACCGAATGGACGCAAGCTCCTGTTTCAATATACCAGTCTGACGGAAGACCCTGACCATAAGTTGCCTGTGGAGTACGGAATTGAAAGCCATGCTCCGAAAACCCTGTTGTATCTTCCTTTCAGTCCGAATGATTACACCCTGGTTAAAGCCGTAATACTGAGCCTGATCTTCTGGATATTGGTCGCTGGTTTGCTGGCGATCCTTTATTTCCTTTTACGCTTCGGAACCCGGAGACTGTATTGCCTGAATGTCATTGAAAATTACTCACACCAGGCCTTTATCCATAATGTAAAGTATCATCTTATCGCACACAACAACCTGTTGGTTTACCGGCTTTCTGCCCTTGATCAAACCAATCTTTTCAGCAAAGACATCTCAAAGAAAACAGAAACACTTTATATCAACTGGACAAATATGAACAGGGTAAAAGCCACGGCTGACCTTGTGAAAAAAAACCTGGATGAGTTTCTGCTTTCAGGAAAAGAGGAGGGGGTTCAGCAAAAAGGCGTTCGATCCATGATCAGTCAAGCCCTGACAATATTTATTGATCATTTTGACAAAAACTTTCAAAATCCCAGCGATTTCACAGAGAAAATCAGAACCGTAAAACATCTGACGGAAAAAGAAGGTGTGCGGATCATTCTGTTGTTCCAAAACAGCCCGGAAACAATACTGGAATATTATGGAGAAGCAGGCCGGAAAGGCAAAACAGATAAAAAGAAAAACGAACCCGGATCGCAACTTTATGTCGAATTCAAATCCCTGATGTCAGGAATGGTTACTCTGGCTTATCCTGTCAGATATAATCATTCCCAAAAAGACGAAGTCCGATTATGCAAACAACCCACGCCAGCAATAGATACCGGAAAATTTATACTGTCGGAAGTAACTGCTACAGATTATTTAAAACAGTTAAAACCATCTGTGATAAATTATTATGACACGCAATGCAAAAATCACTTTTGTCAGAATCCGGAAGAAAACACGATCAACAAAATTATGTCGCTGGCAGAGAAATATTACAAAGACCTGCTGGAATCCTGCTCCGATGAAGAGTTGTATGTTTTATATGATGTGGCAGACGATATGATCGTCAACCCGAATAATGAAAAGACGGTCATCAGGCTTTTGGAAAAAGGCCTGCTCAAAAAAGAATGTGACCGGATCAGTTTTATGAATGTAAGTTTCAGACGGTTTTTACTGAACAGTCTGAATAAAGCCGAAGCTTCAAAGCTGGAGTTAAAAATGGGAAAAACCATAGGAACCTGGCGCGGTTACAGGACTACGCTGGTACTGATCATTGCCGGGTTGTTTGTATTCATTGCATTGGCCAACCAGGATTTCATTGAAAGTCTGAACCAGGTTTTTGTGGCTATCGGCGGGGGAGTTGCAGTAATTACCGGGATACTCGGCTTGTTGTCGAAAAAAGGGAAAGCGGGGGTTTCTTGATCACCAAAATCAAACTTTGCTCTTCTGGATTTAAAATCCGGAAGCTAAAAACAACTATTTCAAACAGATAGAGTTAGATGGAAAAAGGCCGGGATTTAAAATCCCGGCCAGCGTTAATTTAACGGCTTGAATTTTCGAAATTGACAGTTGGAATTTATTTGTTTCTTGTCTTTTGTAGTTTGAGATTTTTCGACCCGCTGAAAGCTCCCTCTCGCAATCCCGCCCGGTAGTCCGTTCAGCAGGTCAGGCATCCCCCTTCTTTTCCCTTTTATTATACAAAATCCTGTTTTCCTCCCCTTTCCACAGGCGGCGCATGTTCTTGCGGTGTGTCCATAAAATGAACAGCGCAGCGAATACAGCCATACCCACGAGTGCTGGATTGGTTATTTTGTAATAAAAAACCACAACAAAAAGGAAAACGATACCGGCTGACATGGAACCCAGGGAAACATATCCGGTTGCCAAGAGAATCAGGGCAAATACCACAACCGATATCCAGACGGGTGCCCCGTAAAGGGCAATGCCCATTCCGAGCAATGTAGCCACTCCTTTTCCTCCTCTGAAACCCGCATAAACAGGAAGCGAATGACCGATAACGGCCATGACTCCCGCCATTATTTGTGCATAAATAACTATATCATTATCCCAGCCGTCAGGAATAAAATAATGCATCATCCAGACCGCGAACCACCCTTTCAGGATATCAACGATGATGACCGGAATACCGGCCACAAGGCCCAGAACGCGAATAGTGTTGGTGGCTCCCGCATTTCCAGAACCGCTATCCCTGACATCTGTGTTGTAGAACCATTTGCCCACCCACACAGCGGTAGGGATCGAGCCGATTAGATAGGCTACTATAAATCCTGTAACAAGTAGCAATGTGTCCATTTTTTAACAGATTTGTTAGAATACGGATTACCTGATCCGTTTTTGTATGGCTTCCATCTCCCTTAAAAAGTCAATCACTTTTCTCCGGGTTGAAATGACAAATTCATAATAATCTTCAACACTATTCTCATTCAGTATCCGTTTGTTTGGTTTTAGCTCTGCAATATAATCATTAAATGCATTATCCGATGACAGCACCTGCATGATTCCATTTTGAAAGCTAAAGAAATACCACTGCTCGTTATTTAACTGAAGGTAAAATGTCAGCGACGGCGATACCCTGCTTTTTTTGATCTGCATATAACCCGTAAAATATTTGTTTACCGGAACCCCTGCAATCTGGTTAATTCCTATGGGCCCCTGCGATACGAATGAACGGCTTTCGCTGTCCCACTTTAACTTTACATCACTGAAAAGGAAAGTGCTTTTCATTACATCCGGCATTTTCTTCATCTGGCCGTAAAGACTCATTTCCACGACAAGCCGCTGGCTTTTTTCAATACCCATCATCTGGGTTATAAGAATAGGCATGTAACCTTCGCTACTCATGTTTTTGTAAGAATTAACCAACCTCATACTGTCAATGATCATGTTCAGGGCCATTTCATCGAAATAAAAATCCATGAGCATGGCCGTCCGTAAATAAGTGGAATCGGGTACGATCAGGTGGCTGAACTCACCGGCTGTTTTCAGCCTGAACATTTTACTGCCAAAACCTAAATTAAAGGTTCCGTAACCCTCAAGGATACACCGTTTTGTACTCAGCTCTACAAAGTTAGAGTCGCCAATATTTACCCCTTCAGGCAGTTGCTGGCCTACGGTAAATGCCATTTTATCCGTATCATAGCGAATTACTCCCGTAGCATTGATTAATACCTCATCGCCCGGGCTTTCGAGTGATTGCAGGATAAGCGGATAGAAATTTTTTCTTTCACGTGACAAAGCCAGGCCAAACTTTGCAGGTTGCTGGGATAAATCAATTGTATGCTCATCTATTTCAAAATAAATGTTATTGGGGTCAAGATAACGGACAAAAGAAACCCAGTTATCCTCCCCGCCCACACAATCTTCATTGAGCCTGAAACCGCCAAAGAAATTATAGAATTTCTTATCCGCTTCCAGGTTGATCTCCCCGGCATAATAATATTCGGGGCTCAAAAAGAATATTTCATTTTTTTCTATTTCCGCATAGCCGGTGGTTATTCCCCTGTTGTTCACCATGATCCTGTAAAAATAGATCGGCTGTGCCGTACCCAGGCGGTCCACATAATTGGCATAGCCTTTTGCATAATACCAGTGCCTGCTGATGATGTCTACTTCCGCATCATAAATACGGTGATACTTATTCAGTGTGTCTGCAATGATCACCGCATTCTGCATGGTATATATTCCGCCGTCACGCAGTATTTTCACGTAACCGTTGTTGGGAAATATGGCAGCATCACCTACTTTGATGAGCCGCACGCTGTCCACATCAATTGTAAAAGAATTCAGATTATAGCTGGCCGCACCGGCAAAAAAACGCAATATCGAATCGGGGTCATCTTCGATGGATACAAATTCGGGGCCGCTCAGCCGGTAATCAATCAACTGAAAGTCGTTCAGGGTATCCAGCGATTTGTAGTTACCACTCAGATTGCTTCTCAAATAAATTTTATCCTGGTCCATTTCCCAGGTCACTTCATCCAGTGTTGACCGGTATTTGTTGTAAGGAAATTCAACATACGATTTGGCGTAAAGATGCTGAAATTCACCCCGCTGGCTTGCAAAATCAATCTTTGCAAAATATCCGTTCGACCTGAATACAAGCGTGTCGTAATCTTTCCGGAGGAAGAAATCAGCCGAGTCGGCAGTAAGTTCCGAATATTTCAGGTTAAAATCTTTGGATCTGATCTCCGATTTTTCAAAATAAAAAGATCCTTTTCCTCCCAACTCTTCAGGGGTCATGACCAGGGTGCCTGTCATGTGGGCCGCCCTGTAAATATCAAACGAATCCTGAACAGGCATATTGATCACCATCAGGTTACTGTCAACCAGCCACATGAGCCGCACCGAATCGCCGTAAACATAAGGAAAGTCGTATTCCTGCGGGCTTTCAAGGTTTTTGAAACGGTATCCGCTGTCGGTAACCAGCGAATCGGGGTAAAAGATAAAATGATTGGAATAGGAACTGGAAGCCAGGTAATCCAGCTTTCCGCTACCGGTAAATCCCTGATTCCCCAGGTGGATAATATTTGTAAAGATTCCCTTCCCTCCGTAGATCGGGTAACCGTCAGGAGGCGTTTTATGATTGAAACCCAGCGAATAATCGGGAAGGACAACCAGCGGTTCTTTGATGGGCGGGAAAATGCCCGCAGAGGTCAGTGTGCCTTCAAATTTCATTCCCTGCGTACTGAAAGTGAGAATGCTGTCCAGCTCAAAAGGTTCGATCTTGTAATAAAAAATTTCAGGATACAGCGTACTGTCCTGAATATCCGGGCTGTTGAAGTAAACATAACCCGGCTCTTCGGTCACAAATATGGGATACTCCTCAAACTTTTTCAGCCCCGATTTATTGAACGGCATATCAATGTATATTTTCCCGTTCAGATCGGTGATGATATTCCTGACTTTGATCACAGTGTCAATCCGGTCCAGCGAATCAAGTGAATAAACACGAAAAGCCATCGTGTCAATGTAGCTCATATTGATCATAAAGCTGTCGTAAACAAACGTGCTGTTTCGCGCATAAAAATCAAAAAGTCCCATGTTCACTCTCCCGTTGAAAGTAAAATCCCGGTTTTTTCTGAACGATACCGTTTTATCATAAGGATAAATGTAAACCTCCTGCGAATCGCTTACAAAAACTTCGGGCACATAAAACACATCCAGTTGAAGCGTGTTAAGATTGAGCGTGGCATTAGGTTTTTTTGCAGGCGCTCTTGAGGTAAGCCGGATCACATCATAATCGGCATTGCCTGCCTTGGCTGCCAGAAAGTCGAAAAAACGGTCTTTGACGATGGCTTTCCCCTCCCGTGAATCGTAGATCAGAAAACCTTTGTCCGACAGGTTGATCAGCATGGCCGAAACCTGGTCGGGTGATTTCTTCATAAAAGCAGCCAATGCGTTAAGTTGAATCTCACGTTCATTATACGATTCAAGATACTTTTGAATCACATACATGGGGTTGATTTCGTCAATACCCTGTATCTGGTAAAATTCTTTCTGTGAAAAATAATTGCTCGAAATAAATGACGCCAGCGAAGTTTTGGCTACTCCTTTCATGCTGCTGAAATCCATTTTCAGGCTGTCAAGATTCCATGTTAATGAAGGACTGTAAATATCCAACTGATGATATGAATCAAAGAAAGGGATGATCCCTTTTCCGGCCTCCATATTAAACAACTCCAGTTTCCGGTTGTCCGCAGTAAACCTTACGGACAAACCCGGGTGATACAGAGAATCGTTTTCCAGGTAAAAAACCACTACCGATTTTTTGGAAGTCAGCTTATTATCCGACATCAGGAAGAGGTCGGATTTCAGGCGGCCTTCCAGTTTGTTGTCTCTGTATAATTCAACAACCGCATCATTCTGCTCCCCGCCTGTTCCGAACAGTTTTAAGCCGTTTAAATAAAAACCGCCGATATAATTAACGCCGGGATATACGTTTTTAAGGTCAAAATCAAACAGATATGATTCAAAACGCGGGTACGAACTGCGTACACTGGGCGGACTTGACATCACCTTGTCGGAAAACCTGCCCAAAACAGGGTTGGGGAAGAAGCGTTTATAATGTAAGACAGCCGAATCGGCCGTAAAAGCTGTTTTTTCAATATAGATCGAATAATCCTGAAGTTCGGCATAAATTGCATCCTCATACTCTTTCCCGAAACGGGACCAAGTCACTGTTCCTCCTTGACCTTTCCAAATTTTATAGTCATAGTTGTAAACCCCTTTGGTTCCGGCAATAATCGAGCTGTCTTTCCGGGAAGCACAGACCAGTGTGAGCTGGTCAAAGGCAACCAAAAAGCTGGTATCTACGACAAACCTGTATTTAGCCCGGTCAAATTTCCACGCGACCGAACGGGTGTGATACAGGTTCTTGTCTTCCAGCAAACTGTTTGTAAAACCAAGAAGGTTTAAAAACTTTTTCTGATTTTTTAACTCCAGTAATTTTTTGGCATACAAATGCCACCCGATAATGCTTTTGGGTGTTTGACTGGACTCTGCCAGCAAAGTCAACGTGTAAATATAATCTGACAAATAGGGATAAGTGCGCAGTTTCAGATGTCGCATAGTTTCAATAACATCTCTGATGGCCTGCTTTTCCTGCTTATTGAAACGGCCTGCCGACCAGACGGGGTAAAACCGGTCGAGTGTCTGCTGTGATTTTTGCTGATATGTTTTTGACGGCGTGTTCAACAAAATGTTGGATATCTGCCGGAAAAACTCCTCGGAATTCCTTGACAAGGCGGTGGTATCCTGCGCTTCCAGCTTAATGGAGGCAACAACGAGTAACAATGTCAACCAGATTAAAACCGTCTTGCGCAATTTCATATTTCTTCTACCCTACCTTATTAACAGGAAAAACCTTTTTCTATTGTTTGGAAAACCCGGTTACCACCCACTGGTTTTTCACCTTTTTGTCAACAAAAACCAAACCGCATTTTTCTGCTGTTTCCCGGATGTCTTTCAGGTCTTTTTCATAAAACCCGCTAAACAGGATACGTCCCTGCGGCGCGAGTGTTTCAATGTATGATGCCATATCCCTCAACAAAATGTTTTTGTTGATATTGGCAAGTATGATGTCGAAACGGTCATCCGGTTTCAATGCCGTGACATCTCCCAGGCGTATATCCATCGAAGAGACCTCATTTAACCCGGCGTTCTCTATGACGTTGTTGTAAGCCCATTCATCATTGTCAACGGCCACAATCTTTCCGGCTCCTTTTTTAAAAGTCAGGATGGCCAGCACCCCCGTCCCGCATCCCATATCCAGTACGCTTTTTCCCTTTACATCCATATCCAGAAGTTTTTCCACCATCAGGGAAGTTGTTTCATGATGTGCCGTGCCGAAAGCCATTCCCGGTTTGATCAGAATATCATATTCAGCTTTAGGTTGAGGGACATGAAAAGGTGCCCGTACATAACAGCGGCCAGCAATCCAGACCGCAGGATAGTTGCTTTCCCATTCTTTATTCCAGTTTCTTCCGGCGATGCGTTTGATGGAAAAATCCTTTTTTTTGAAAAAGGGCATTTTATCTGCAAAAGTGAGCAACCTCTCTTTATCAAAATCTTTTTCGGGAATGTAGGCTAGAATAAAGTTATTATTTTCGGCAAAACCTTCGAATCCGAAATCGGCCAGAAAGGCAATCATTATTTCCGCCTGTTCTTCATCCAAAGGCCTGGGCAAGGCAAGTTCAATGTAATTCACCTTTTGTCCGTGTTTTAAAAGCTGTTGGCAATTTTGATGAATTCTTCCCCTTTCAGCGAAGCGCCCCCGATCAGGCCGCCATCCACATCGGCCTGCGAGAACAGCTCTTTGGCATTGCCCGCATTGCAGCTTCCGCCGTAAAGGATGGTTGTATTTTCTGCTATTTTTTTCCCGTATTTTTCAGCGACCAGCCCGCGGATAAAAGCATGCATCTCCTGTGCCTGTTCGGGCGAAGCGGTTCTTCCCGTACCGATGGCCCACACCGGTTCATAGGCAATAACCACATTGTCGAACTCATTTTCGTTGAGATGAAACAAGCCGTTGTTCAACTGGCTGCGTACCACCTCAAAATGATTTTCCTTCTCACGTTCTTCCAGTTGCTCGCCGCAGCAAAAGATCGGCCTGATCCCGTAATCCAGTAAAATATTGACCTTATCGGCAAGCATTTCATCGGTTTCGTTAAAATATTTTCTCCGTTCGCTGTGTCCCACGATACAATAATTCACGTCAATGGACTCAATCATGGCAGCGGATATCTCACCGGTATATGCCCCACTCTCGAATTGACTCACATTCTGAGCACCCACAAGCAGGTTGGATTCCATGGCAAAGTCTGTCGCCATTTCCAGATATATTGCCGGGGGACAGGCCACCACCTCACAGGGAGGCTTCTCATCAAGGGATTCGGCAATAAAGGCAAGCAGTTCTTCGGCTTCCCCAAATGTTTTATTCATTTTCCAGTTTCCTGCAACGATCTTTTTTCTCATTTCCTTTGATCTTTAAAGGGGCAAAAATAACACAAATTCCGGGGCTTTTCACTATCCGAGCCGCACACGCGGATCAAGCACTGCATAAAACAAATCTACCAGAATGTTCACCAGGATCAGCACCACCGAAATAAACAGGACGGAACCCATGATCACAGGCAGGTCATACTTCTCGAGAGCGTCAACAATGACCACGCCTATGCCCTTCCAGTCAAAGACATACTCCACGAAAACAGCCCCGGCCATCAGCGAGGCAAACCATCCTGTGATAGCGGTGATCACCGGGTTCAGGGCATTACGCAGGCCGTGACGAATGACCACCCTGAAATTGCTCAACCCCTTTGCCCGGGCCGTACGGATATAATCCTGCGACAACACATCCAGCAACGAACTGCGTGTTAAGCTGACAACGATCGCCAGCGGACGGATACCCAGCGTAAGGGCAGGCAGGATTAGATTTTTCAGGTTGATGTAAACCTCGCCGGTGTAATCATCCACAGAATATAAGCTGCCAAACATTTGCAAACCCGTGTAATCGGCCAGCACAAAGGCAAACAGCCAGGCCATGATGATGGCAGCAAAAAACGAAGGCACCGACATACCAAAAGAAGAAAACACCAACAGGAACTTGTCTAAAGGCGTATCCCTGTTGACGGCTGCCAACACACCGAGAACTACACCGATGAACATGGCCAGAAGAATAGAAGCCGTAGCCAGCAGCAGTGTTTTTGGGAAAGCTTCCGCGATGATGGAGGAAACTTCCCGTTTGCTTTGATAGGAACGGCGTAGATAAGGTTTTTTGAAAACGACCACGGCGTTGCCAATGCTGAAAAGCTTGAAAGCAGGATGATATTTTTCAAGGTCAAAATACCAGAAGTTGTCTTTGTCAGCAGCATTGTGTATAGAAACAGGAGAAAGATCGTTCAGGAAATTCAGATACTGAACCATCAGGGGCTTATCCAGACCGAGGTCCTTTCTGATGGCCTCCACCGATGAAATATCAGCCCGTTGTCCCATGAGCATCCGCGCCGCATCCCCCGGCAAAATGTTGAAAAGAAAAAAGATAATGGTCACCACCCCCCAGAGCACCAGGATGCCGTATAAAAGACGCTTTGTGATGTAGGTTAGCATGGTTCGACTGTTTCCCGCATATGCGGGATTCTATTGTTCTATTGTTTTTAACTCGAGGGATTATCCCGGCCATAAATGGCCGGGTAATTGATTTGTTTCATAGGTTAAATTCTATCTATTAGTGACTCTTCCATTTAATGACTCTTCCAGGTCCGCCACCGCGGACTCTGGAAGGTCAAGTATCAAGAATCCAGTATTAAGTATCCAATAATCCACCATTCCGTCTTCCCGTTCACCAATCACAAATCACCAATCACTACTCACCAATCACTACTCACCAATCACTACTCACCAATCACTA
>CAZMOS010000015.1:4956-29657 GCA_964567945.1 uncultured Lentimicrobiaceae bacterium | reverse complement strand
TCACCAATCACTACTCACCAATCACTACTCACCAATCACTACTCACCAATCACTAATCACTCCTCCTCCCCTTCCTCAACTGCCTCTTTCATCGTTTCGGGGAAATCATTGAAATGCCATTTTTCCACCACAACACCACTGTGTAGCAATATAAGCCCGGGATTGCTGCGGATCATGGCTTTCAGATCAATATCATCGGCAAAATAGTATGGATATTCTATATCGAGGACATCTTTATATTTTTTGAGGGTTTCGGGCGCAGAAGCCGTGACCAGAACAAAACTGCCGCCTTGTTTTTCCACATCTTTATATAGTTTCGCCGCCCTGAACATCCCTTCCTCGTCGGCATGGTCAAGATCATAAGAGATCAGGATAAACTGATAACCCGGGTTGTTGACGATCTCATCCGTATAATCCGAACCGGTTTCATCCATGATGATCAGGTGATGTTTTAATTTAACGGCCGAGCGGTCGGTGCGCTGGTCAACAAATTCCCACCGGCTCATCCACACCGAATCGTTCCAGGGATAGTTGGGTGACTCAAATTCTTTGGTTTCTCCCGTCTCCTTATTTCTATAAGTAACATAAGTTTTTATCGCCTCCTGATTGGAAGCTTTCATATCTTTTCCTTCCTTCCACTCACGGAAATCAATCAATGGCAGGTGGTTATAATTATAGAAAATGAAATATACATACAGGACACCAACAAACAGCAGCAGAATATTTTGCAACCAAAACGGGAGGTTTCTTTTCATCCGTTTGCTTCCGGCAAAAACGATGACCGCTATCACGATCAGCGCCAGGTTTTTGTAAAACGTCGCCTGGTTTGAAAGCTTTATGGCATCGCCGAAACAGCCACAGTCGGGAACCATATTGTATTTGGCGTCAAAATAGGTAACCACGGTAAAAAAGGCCATCAGCAGCATGGCGCCGAAAGACATCACTCTGGCCCTTATTTTGAAAACAAGTGCAAAACCAAGCAAAAACTCAACGGCGATCAGCAGGATGGAAATGGCAAGCGAAAATTGCCATAAACCATACCATCCGTAAGCATCCAGATAGTCCTCCACACGGTAAGCCGTACCCAGGGGATCAACACCTTTGACAAATGAAGAAAAAATAAAAAAGAGCCCCAGCAAAATGCGCAGGGTGGCAAATAACACTCCTTCTTTTTTCGTTTCGGGCGGTTTAATCATTCTCTTTTTCAATTACCAGTTTGATGAGGGCAAACAAAGCATAATTGATGATGTCGTAATAATTGGCATCCGGCCCTTCCGAAACCAACGTCTTGCCTTTATTGTCCTCAATCTGTTTTATACGCAAAAGTTTCATCAGGATAATGTCATCCAGTGAAGAAACCCGCATATTGCGCCACGCTTCATCATAGTCGTGGTTTTTGTTCAACATCAGGTCGCGGGCGGTATAAATATATTTGTTGTACAATTCGAGGGCTGTTTTTTCATCCAGGTCAGCCTCTTCTGCAACTCCTTTTTCCAGTTGAATGAGCGCCATCACCGAATAGTTGACAATGCCGATGAATTCGGAAATGATCCCTTCATTCACTTTTTGTGTTCCTTTTGTTTGTATGCTGCGGATACGGTTGGCTTTGATGTAAATCTGATCCGTAAGACTTGAAGTGCGCAATACCCGCCACGCAGAACCATAGTCATGCTGCTTTTTCAGGAACACATCCCGACAGAGACCTATAACTTCTTCAAACTGTCCGGCAGTTTTATCACTCATTTTCAATTTCCTGTGTTATATTTGCCAATGTGATTTTCTTCTACTCAAATGAGCAATAAAAATACATCTTTTCACAAAACCACCAAACCCATTCAGTGTGGTGGGCGAATACTTGATTTTTCCCGACCAAAGGTGATAGGAGTCCTTAACCTGACGCCCGATTCGTTTTTTGACGGGGGATTGTATCATAATGAAAAACAACAGGCTGAACAGGTCGAAAAAATGCTGACAGAAGGCGCTGATATCATTGACATCGGAGCAGTCAGTTCACGGCCGGGCGCAGAAGAAGTCAGTCAGGAGGAAGAGCTGAAACGTCTGATCCCAGTTTTAAAACGGCTGACCAAAGAATTCCCGGGGGCACTTTTTTCCGTTGACACTTTCCGTGCCGGAGTAGCCCGGCAATGTATTGAAAACGGTGCATATCTCATCAATGACATCTCGGGCGGATCTTTTGATGATCAGATGTTTGAAACCGTTGCCAAGCTCCGCGTTCCTTATATCCTGATGCATATTTACGGCAAACCGCAAACAATGCAGGCAAACCCGCTGAAAAAAAATGCTGTTCAAATTGTTGCAGAATTTTTCAGGGAAAAAGTACGGAGATTGAAAGATGCAGGTGTAAAAGACATCATTCTTGATCCGGGATTCGGTTTTGGTAAATCACCGGAGTGCAATTATTCACTTCTCCGGCATCTTGAAAATTTAAGGGTTGACAGCTTGCCTTTGCTGGCGGGCCTGTCCCGGAAATCCATGATCAACAAAGTTTTGGGGACAATACCATCAGCAGCCCTCAACGGCAGTACCGTTTTGCACACCATTGCTTTGCTGAACGGAGCCGACATTTTAAGGGTTCACGATGTGAAAGAAGCAAAGGAAGCCGTTGCACTGGTCAGTTATTATAAAAATACTGATGAGTGCTGAAATAAAATTTTATCCTGATGTGCCGGGTTATAAAATATCTCGCAAGAATCCTCCGGTGAATAGACATATTTAGCAAACTCATTCCGGGCATTCATTGCATAAATAAGGTATCCTACGGACTTCTTTCAGTCGTAAAGGTCTGTTATGTATTGGTTATGTAAGCTACTGAGTGCTCATAATTTTTTAAATCAACCATTAATACAGATAACCTGCCCAGGGGTAAGCCATATCCAAAAACAGGGAGGTTTTTTAACCGGGTTTAACCATTGATCCCGTGGAAACGGGATTAACGTGAATAGCCCCGCACAGCGTGCGGGGTTTGGAATGGTAGATGATAAAAAACCCCGAGGAATCGGGGTTTAATAAAAAATATCCGGTTACATTATTGAACCCCGATCCCTCGGGGTTCTTGTTGTCTATGATGATTTTCCCCGCATTTCATACGGGGTTATTCATATTAAACCCCGTGGGAACGGGGTTTTAGAATACCCGGTCTTATTTTCTTTACGGGAACTCATACCCGGCTAATATATTGAATGAGTGAGTCAGTTGGATTTGTGTTTTTCTATGTTATTGTTTCTGTGGTTTTTGTGATTTAGTCATATAGCAGGTTATTTTTTCTGCCCAAAAGACCCTGGAGAACCAGGATACCAGATACAGAGATTTTTTTCTTCTTTAGACTCGTTTATTATTGCTCGTAGCACATCAAAAACCTGTCCGGCCATTGACGGATAAAATTTAACCGTATTGCTGACCTTTTTGTAGAGTTGATCTTTCAATTTTTCTATCTTTGATAGATTAAAAAATTCATAATATTCTTCAACTTACCAATTTCCTTGAATGATGAAAAAAACCATTCTCTTTTTGCTTTTATCCGTAATCTATTTTGAAAACGTTTTCCCGCAATCCCCACCTGGGGTTTGATCTTTTCCAGCCAGGCCGAAATTGATGCTTTTCCCTCCGACTATCCCAATTGCACAAAAACCAAAGACTACGTAGTAATTTCGGGTAGTGATATCACCAACCTTGACAGCTTAAGCCAATTAACTTATATCGAAAGCTATCTGTGGATTTGGGAAAATAATTCATTAACCGACTTATCCGGGTTGAACAACGTGGATTCCATCGGCTGGTCGTGCAGGATTTATAACAACAATTCGCTGACCGACCTGTCCGGTTTCGACAAATTAAAAAAAATCAGCGGTTACCTGATTATTGATGAAAATGACAATCTGGAGAGTTTGACGGGACTGGATAGTCTGACCTTGCTGGATGATATGCTGGCAGTGAAAAGCAACGGCAGTTTAAAAAATTTACTGGGGCTGTCAGGGTTGACACATATAAAGAACGCACTTGAAATTGAGCAAAACGATGCATTGACAAGTCTGAACGGATTGGATAATATCAAAATTGTTGACGGTGATCTGTTCATCAGTTCCAATCCGCTGCTTGTGGATTTATCGGGTCTGGAGAATTTAAAAGAAGTAAACGGTTCGCTGCTTGATATTTCATACAACGATTCGCTGAAGAATCTCGTTGGGTTGAATAATTTGAAACAGGTGAATTATTTCAGTATCTCGAACAATCCTTCGCTTATGAGTCTCGCAGGACTGGACAGTATTAGTTATGTTTCTGATGCGTTGTCTGTTCTGAACAACGCTACACTCAAAAGCTTAACAGGCCTGGAGAACTTGCATTATGTGGAAGGATCCGTTTCCATTTCCAATAATGACAGTTTAACAGGTTTATACGGGCTGGAAAACCTGGATTCCATCGGCGGCAGTTTATTTGTGAAACTGAATAAATCACTGACAGGTCCGGAGGGACTGAACAATCTCAAATCCATCGGACAAAACTTTGAACTGAATCACAATCTGAACCTGACGGATTTAACCCCGATGGACAGTTTGCATACCGTTCGCGGCTGGTTGCGGATCACCGAGAACAATGCACTGGAAAATCTGGAAGGACTTGACAACATCGAAGCGCAAACCATTGGTAACCTGGAGATCACGTTTAACCCTGTGCTTTCATCCTGTGCCATAAAAAGCATTTGCGAATACCTTGCCGATCCGGGCGGCGATATCATCATTCACAGTAATTCACCGGGTTGCAACAACTCGCAGGAAGTGGAAGAAATTTGTTTGCAGTCGGTAGCTGAAAATTCACCGGAGCAAACCGTCAGTTTGTTTCCTGTCCCGGCTCATAAAAGCTTGAATATCCCTTCAAAAGAAGGAAGCGTGACGAGTTTTTCCGTGTATGACTTAACCGGTTCTATGGTACTCCATAAAGAAGGTGATTTACACACAGTGGATATTTCGGCAATTTCCCCCGGACTGTATGTTGCAGTCATCACAACAGAAAACGCAGGCGTGCGGAAAAGACTGGTCATCTATTGATCAGAATTCATCGTATTTCACCTTTTCCAGAAACAACCCCTTTGCCGGAACGGAAAATCCGGCTTGTGAACGGTCGCGGGCTTCAATGATCTTTTTCACATCTCCGGGTTGCAATTTTCCCTTTCCAACTTCCACCAAAGTACCCACGATGGCACGCACCATATTTCTTAAAAAACGGTCTGCCGTAATCGTAAATATCAGCCGGTGATCATCTTCTGTCCAGAATGCTCCGGTAACCGTACAAATGTTTGTAGCTGTCTGGGTGTGCAGTTTTGAAAAACTGGTAAAATCCTGTTTCCCAAAAAGAAAACGGCTTGCTTCTTTCATAGATTCAATATCCAGTGGGCCGGTATATTCATATTGCAGGTCGCGGTAAAAAGGGTCTTTCCTGCGGGAAATATAATAGCGGTATGTCCGGATGACAGCGCTGAAACGGGCGTGTAATTCCTGATCAACGGGGAAAATATCAAAGATCACAATGTCGCCGGGCAGAAAAGCATTTAGCCGGAATGCCAGCTCTTTTTCATCCTCCAGTGGTTTTTCCATATCAAAATGGGCATAAAACTCCCGGGCATGAACACCGGTATCCGTGCGGCCGCAACCGGTGATACTGACCTGTTCTCCGAGCATCACGTATAATTTCTCTTCCATTTCGGCCTGCACAGTATGGGCATTTTCCTGCACCTGCCAGCCGTGATACTGTCCGCCGTGATAAGCCAACCGGATAAAATATCTTTGCATACGCAGAAATAAATGCCAAATTTAAGGAAAGTGGGGAAATGATTGCCGGGGTGTTGTTGCTGATAGGTGGATTGAATTGTAATTAGGTGGAGCGATTTGTCGGTTTGCCTGCCTATACAATCTCAAACGTATCGCCTTTTGAGAAATCTCCTTCTATAATCGAGTTACGTTTCAATCTGTAGTCTTTTAAAAAAGAAACCACCAAATCCAGAAAATGAATGTCTTGCAAAAATTCTAAACCGAAGGAATTGAGTTCTATCGTCGTTCCATTTTTTATCTAAATCTTCGTAGGTAAGAAATCTGTAAGCATAATTAGCTTCAACATCTTTCTTGTCATATTTGTCAACACTTATAGGGTCTGATTGCGTTAACTCAATAGCATCGGATTTCCATATTTCACCTGTGGCGGTTTGATAGTTTTTATAAATATGAAGTTGCGCTCTTATATCTGTGATAGATGCACGGGTTCTATTAATTATTTTTATTCGATAAACTGTTTCACCTGTTTTCGTGCTTATCCCCCCTGCCATTTCTGAAGAAATGTCTATTTTTGGTTTGAAACGTGAGAGAATCAAAAAAAATATTTGCAGTATAATTATGAAATAGCTGAGCTAATCGTATTAGAAAATAATTTGGAGTAGGCAACACCACATTCGTAATAAAAGATGTCTTATGCCTTAGATTAAAATTATAGTTGTTATGCGTTTATTTACAATAAATTACAAGCGTTTATTTCTGCAATATCATTATTTTTGATTGTGATTGATTATCTACTGTCAGTTTGTAAATATAAGAACCATTTGACATGATTTTCCCTTTATCATTTTTACCGTCCCAGATTAGAGTATAGGAGCCGGGTTTCTGTTGCTTGTTTACCAGTGTTCGCACCTTCTGACCTAAGATGTTAAAAACTGCCAGTTCCACTTTTGCCAAAGAAGCAGAGCCTGTTTTCGAAATTGAATAGGACACCTTGGTTTCCGAATTAAAAGGATTCGGATAATTCTGACTCAAGTAAAGGCCTTTGGGTTTACCGGGGGATGGTATTATTTCTATACCGGTTGTGGAATGCATATAAACGGTGCCTCCGATGATAACGGCATCAAATGTTAAGTTCCTGATTTGGCTAATGGGAACAGTAAAATAATCACCGGACCAGACAGCCATATCCGCCAGTTTTCCTTCCTCAATGGAGCCTTTTTTATCTTCTTCAAAGGCTGCAAAGGCAGACCCAAGGGTATGAATTTTAAGCGCTGTAACCCTGTCAATGGCTTCCTGAGGAGCAATTTCATTGCCTTTGGAGGTTTTCCGAACAATGGCCTCCTGGAGTGCCAGTTGCGGACTGAGTTCCGGTGTTGTTGGAAAGTCAGAGCCGAAGGCAAGCGGGATGCCCATGTCAAGCATGGTCTTTATCGGCATCATCCTGTCCGTTCTGTCTTCTCCGAAAATGTAACGGTAAGATTCTCCGCTGGAGTACAGGGCTCCCGGTTGGAAAGAGACAACCAGGTTCAGGTCTTTGATGCGTTGCAGCGCTTCCTGGGTTGGAATAAAGCAATGTTCCAGACGATGACGATGATTCGGTCTTGGATTCTTATTCAGTGCGTATTCGAGCGCATCCAGTATTTCATCAATGGCGCGATCACCCATGCAATGGACAGCTAACTGGTATCCGGCGTCGTGAATCATGCTGACCACTTTTTTCAAAGTATCCGGATCCCAGGTCCCCATATCCCAGTAAAATCCGTTTGTTGGTTCATAACAGTAGGACATGGGAGCGTATCCGTCTACCAAAAGCTTAAATCCCGAGAATTTCAGTGTAGATGTTTCATAATCTGTTGTATCGCTGGCTAAAAAGTTTAATGCATTGTAAACGGTTTGCGGTGTTTCGGCTGTCAAATAGGCTGCCGTTCGGACAGTGAGCATGCCCAGGCTATCAGCCTCCTTGTATGCCATTAATTTATTAATCATACCGATATTTACATCCTGAATGCTGGTTAGTCCGTTATCATGATAAAATTCCTGAATCGGTTCAAGCGCCTGACGGTATTCCCCGGTTGTGTAAACAGGAATGTGTTCTTTGACCAGAATCATGGCATAGTGATTGAGTAAAACCCCGGTCGGTTCACCGGTAAGTGAATCTTTTTCCACAACACCCCCGGCAGGATTTTGTGTGGATGAATCCACACCGGCAATTTCCAGTGCCATGCTGTTAGCTACTGCCATGTGACCGCTAATATGGACTATATAGACGGGGTTGTTTGGTGCAACGGCATCCAAGTCATAACGATTGGGTTGTCTGCCATCGGTCAGATTGAAAAATCCCTGGCCGGTAATCCACACACTGTCCGCTTCTTGGGCAACTGCCGCAGCGATTTTTTGTTGGATATCACCGATGCTTGCTACTTCGGGTGGCATAAGATTCACGGTAAGATAGTAATTTTCTCCGGCAGTCACCATGTGGTTGTGGGAATCAATCAAACCAGGAGTGACAAGTTTTCCGTGTAAGTTGTAAACTGTTGTTGATGAGCCTACATAATTCTGGATAAGAGAATTGGAACCGACTTTAAGGATTACACTATCTTTCACGGCAACGGCTTGAGCGAAATGATTGGATGAATCCGCAGTGTAAATTTTTCCGTTTAGAAGGACCAGGTCTGCTTTTTCCTGGCCATAGGACGATTCTGTTAAAGCTAGGGCGATTAAAATGATGATTTTAAATAGCCCGAAGCGATTGAATTTGGTTTCTTTTGTCAACATGATTTCCTCTTTAAAATAAATGTATAACAAATTATTCAACCACCAAAAAAGACATGATAAGCAAATATAAATCAATTCTTCAAAAAATCCAAAAAATCTCATCAGCAATATAATATAAAATACTTGAGCAGATTCATGACGATTGTAGCAAAACCGGGTAAGCCGTCTCCTTGTCTTCCCGTCTGCCACGATCAGGCGGGAGACTTTCAGGTATTCACGCATTGGTCAACAGGACGAAAAAATCATGGCGACACCGGGATGAACACAACAGGAACAACACCCGGGCTATCCTTTATTCCGGAATACGCAAACCTCCTGTTTTCTGGTATGAAAACCAAAATAAAACCTATTTTTGTCGGAAATCGGATAATCATGTCGGAATCTTTATCTGCATTTCCTATGCTTTTCGGTCTGATCGCCGCGACCATTCACGTTTTATCAGGTCCTGACCACCTTGCCGCTGTCGGCCCCCTGGCGCTGAATACCCGCTTCCGTCCCTGGGTCATTGGCATGTCATGGGGCATAGGCCACCTTGTCGGCATGTTGTTGCTGGGGATGCTCTTTATTTATTTCAAGGAATTTATTCCATTCGACTACATTTCTAAAAACAGTGAGAAACTTGTTGGCATTCTTCTTATTCTCATCGGAATGTGGGCATTTTTCAGGATGTATCTATTTAACAGAAAAGCCAAACATACGCACATTCATAAACACAAAGATGAATCAGGTCATTCCTTCGTTCATTTTCACAGCCACGATCACAGTTATAGCCGGGAACACGAGCACGACCATGAATTTGCGGAAAAAACATACCTCGCTGCCATGGGAATCGGTATCATTCATGGTCTTGCCGGATTTTCACACATCTTAAGCATCCTGCCCACACTAGCTTTTCCAAACCGTTACCAGTCTGTATTATATCTGACAGGCTTTGGTATCGGCACGATCGTTTCAATGGTTGTTTTCTCATTTATCCTCGGCTGGGTTGGAAAATACAGCAGCCAGAAAAAGAAAGATACGGTATTTCTGATTGTTAACGGAATAGCTGGGACGGCTGTTGTTTTTGTAGGCATTTTCTGGCTGTGGAGTAATTATTAACAAATTTACTTTTAATAAATAAATGAAACTCATCTGTAAATATTTACTGGCTGTGGTTGCTGTTTTTTTCTTTGCCATACCATCAACAGGAAAGGCACAGGTTCTATCAAAAAAAGGCTTGTTTAACCTGGGAGTCGAAGGGGGCATGCAGTTTACAAATATCAGGGATTTTTCTTCCCTTTACCAGGCCAGTTCGGGAATTGGTTATAGCATTGGAGGTTATGCCGAGTACAATATATCAAACGATTTTAAAGTACGCGGAGGGCTTTATTTTGACAATCGTGTTTTCCAACTCAATGGCAATTTCCCTTTTATTGATTCCACCGGAAAAGTTCTACAAAGCTATTATTTGTACCAGGCTGATTACAAAATGAATTATTTAACGATCCCTTTATACATTATTTATCAGCGGGGCAGCGACAAGCTTAAAGTAACGGTACAAGGCGGAATATATTATTCTATTTATCTGTAAACCAAAGTGGATGGTGGCGAAGACGTTTATATTGCCCCTGAAGATTTTTATCTTGTGACAGACTCAATACTGCGTCCGGGACACAACGAGATCATTTATTCAGGAACTACAGACGGTGTAGTTTCAAGGTTTTATTCGGCAGATAATTATCTTTTCAGTGCCACCGATTTCGGATTGAATATTCAAATCGGGTTCCTCTACAACTTAACCCCGCAAATCGGCCTGACTGCAGGATTCGGGTTTTCGTTTGGCTTTACCAATTTGTTTGAAAATCCGGAGATCGAATCCAAATGGACACAGATCACAAAAATAAATCTCGGTTTCGTTTATACATTAAAAAAGAGACATCCGAAAAGTCAGCTTAACGAAGGCAGGTGATCGTAAAACTTCAAAACTGCATTTAATTTTTCTTTCTCACCGTTTTCAGATTCAACAGGTTGATGGGATTGCCGGTCATCCCTTCAATATTTTTTTGCACGAATCGAATGGCCTGGTCGTAATATAAAATCACTACCGGTGACTGGGACATGACAAGACTGTCCATTTCACGGTAAAGTTTTGTCCGCTTTTCACGGTCAATAATGTCAAATATTTTCCGGTACAAAGAATCATACACAGCATCGGAAAAGTGTGTATAATTAGGCCCTCCGGGAGCAAAATTTTCTGAATAGAACAACGACAAGTAGTTTTCTTCATCCGGATAGTCGGCAATCCACGATGCCCTGAAGAAATTGATCTTGGATTGTGCCCTCCGTTCAATAACGGCTGCCGGTGGCGAGACCTCAATCTCGACGGTAAACCCCAGTTGCTGCAATTGCGCCTGGACAAATTTGCAAAGATCGAGGTAGTCAGAAGTGGTCACAAGGGTTATGGGAGGCACGGGATTGTTTTTTCCAAAACCCGCTTCCGCCAGCAACCGACGGCTTTTACCGGGATCGTAACTGTAACCGTAATCCGCATTTTCATCAAAGGCAGGCATGCCTTTCGGGATCATTCCTTTTGTTTCGGGAATACCGATGCCGTTCCGCAAATATTTGATCATCTTTTTCCGGTCGAATCCGTAATTGATAGCTTGTCTTACTTTCAGGAACCGCAAAGGGCTGCTTTTCACAATGGTCAGCGAAGTGTCCATTAAAATTCCAAAATATTCGGTGTTCAGATACGGGTTCCTGATGATGTTGAAACGGTCTTTGTATTTGGCCCTCAACTCACCGCTGCGATTCAGCAGTTCGTCTTTGTACGACGGATCAATTCCTGAAAGAAAATCAAGATTTCCTTTTGCAAACTCCAGAAAGGCCGTCATCTTATCAATGAGAAATGAGATGGAAACGGCATCAAGATAAGGTAGTTGCCTGCCGTCGCAGGTCTCAAAATAATTTTCATTTCTACGCAGCACCATTTTGATGTTTTCTTCCCAGTTTTGCAGGTAGAACGGCCCGGTGCCCACCGGATTTTTCCGGAAATCGGAACCGTATTTTTCAACGGCTTCGTGCGGCACCACCGAACAATACTGCATAGTGAGTATTCCGAGAAACGGAGGAAAGGGCTTTTTCAGCCGGATGACCAGCGTGGTGTCATTCAATGCCTCGAATGCATATTTTCCGTTTTTATTTTCAATGTTCCCGAAAACCCAGGCGCCGGGAGAAGCGGTTGCCAGATCGGTCAGCCGGTTGAAGCTGTAAACAAAATCCGCTGCCGTCACCTTTCTTTTCCGTCCGTTGAAAACAGGGTGATCGTGAAAATACACATCGTTGCGAAGGTAGAAAGTGTAGGTCAGGCCGTCTTCCGAAATATCCCACCGCCGGGCGATAGAAGGCAGGATGTTCAGGCTGTCGTCCAGTTGTACCAAGCCATTGTAAAGCTGATTACAGACCCAGATGTGGGCCTGGTCGCGGGCGAAAGCCGGATCGAGATTCACAATGCCGGATGCTTCATTGTAACGGAAGATGGACTTCCCGGGATGACGGTGGCTGCCGGTTGAGCAGGATGACAACAAGGACATTCCAACGATTGTTGTGAACAGAAAATATATTAATGCCTTTTTGATCATTTTTTTTTACTTTTTGTACGCGGCGGCGCAGCGACACTCTTTTTTTGTTTCACGCGGCGGCGCAACGATATCTTTTTGGTTTCACGCGGCGATGCGGCGACGCAGCGACGCAACGATTGAAATACCTCTTCCCCCGTTGTTGGTGTCACCACCAACAACATAAATCATTGAAAGGCAGTTGGTGAGGACACAAACTGCGGGGACTGAGCTTGTACCAATTCCACCCATTGCACCCTATACCCTTATCCCTTTATAGCTTCTCCTTTTTCATACTTTCATAAATCCCGCACAACTCCTTCCCGATCGTCTCTCCGAAAAACACCTGCCTGTAACTCTCCCTGATCTTTTGTCTGTCAAAGGACAATTTCCCTTCAAGATAGTCATTCAGGTATTTTTCCAACGCCTTTTCATCGCCCGCATCTATTAGTTGTCCGTTGCTGTCGTTTACGAATTCGGGGATCCCCCCTACCCGCGTTGCAATAACCGGAATTCCCAGCACGAAACATTCATTGATCACCACCGGGAAATTCTCATAATTGCTGAAAACAACCAGCAAATCGCCTGATGACATCTCTTTCACAAGCTCTTTTCCTTCCAGCAGTCCGGTAAAAATAACCGTTTTTTCATCCAGGTCCAGTTTATGCGCCAATTGTTTCAGATTCTCCATATCCATCCCTTCCCCGATCATCTTAAAGATAAAATCATTTCTTTTGTCTGCCAGTGACCTGATCACACGCAACAGCCCGCTGATATTTTTCGGTTTATCGTCGAAACAACTCACATGCAGAAAAGTCGTTTTTTCCTTTTCCGGTTTTTTCTGTAAGGGATATTCAAAAAAATCTTCCGTAACCACATTGGGCATTACGCGGTAATCCGGATTCTTCAGGCCGTGGCTTTGCATGGCCCTGGCAAGGTTTTGCGTGACTGTCATTACCAGTGTTGCATTTTTTACCACCAGCCGGGTGATCCATTTCCGGAAAGCTCCTTTAAATTGCCTCGTTAGTGGTAAATACCTCGACCAGTGCTCACTGATCAGATAAGGTTTACCGTGAAACCATTTGTACCACAAGGCGATGATCCCCGGGCGGGTTAGGATGTGCACGTGGATCACATCAAACTCTCCCAGCTCTTTTTTTATTTTTCGGATACCGGCCGCATTTGCACGGAAATACTTTATGAATCTGAAAAGTACGAAACTTTTTTCCTGATTGTTGTAATAGACCCTGGCAACGTGTACTCCGTCCGTAACAGAATATTCCGTTTCAAAACCTTTGATCTTTTCATTTTCCGTGATGTGGGTATAAACCACGCCAACATTGCAAAACCGGGCAGCCGCCTCGGCATGCCGCTGCACAAACAATCCGAACATAGGATCATAACGATGTGGATACCAGCGCGACAGATACAGAACCGTTGTATTTTTTTCAGAAGGTTTCAAATCGGTTATTTGTGTTTTGTTTGCTGGTTTTTCTCTTTTCCAGGTTCAATATTATTTTATCTCCTTCACAAATTTAACGGCATTTTCCAGTCTTTCGTTTCCCTGACCTTTAATAATTGCATAAGGGAAACCATGGGTTATCATTTCCGTCTCATACAGATCGAAAAGGTAATCCCTGTCTTCAGGGTTTTCGCGGAACGGGCCGGGTTGCCACCGGACATCAGGAAAACAAAGCAGACACAGGTCATAACGGTGCTGCTTCGTCTCTCTTTCTATCCACTCCGGCACTTTTTTAAAAACCACCTCGCTCCATATTTTACAAACCAGCAGATCGGTATCGCAAAAAAGCAACCGGCCGGCTTTTTCCGCATATTGCTCTTCTAGGGCGAGCTGGCCTTTTGCAATGTTTTCAATATCTTTTAAAGTATATGCCGGGCCGTTTTCCGAAAGGTATTCAACCGCATATTCCGGTACGAAAATGCTGTCGAAATATTCAGCCAGGTTCTTTGCCAGCCATGTTTTCCCTGTGGATTCGGGGCCGGTGATCGCTATGCGTTTAAGCTGTTTCAATTTGTAGTTTTGCTTTTTGCCGCCACTCAATGTAACCCATCACGGCGATGATTAAAAATACCAGGAACTGAAAACTTGTAAATACTAACCCTTTGTAAAAATATAACGGTACGGAGATCATGTCCCCCACAATCCAATAAATCCAGTTTTCCACTTTCTTCATAGCCATCAGCCACATGCCTACAATGAAAATTGCTGTTGTAAAAGTATCAATGTAAGGAACATTTGTCGCCCAGTAATCCGCATCATCCGCCTTAAAGTATTTGAGCAGAAGCATGATGACAATCAGCGAGAAAAAGAAAAACCCAATAGAGATCAGGTTGTCTTTCCGGCTGCTGAATGTGATCGGCCTTTCGTGTTTGTGTCCCGGTTTGCCGGTTTTTAGCGACCACATGATCCATCCGTAAACGCTCATGGCAAAATAAAAAGCGTTGATGCCCATGTCGGCATACAGCTTGGCATTGTAACAAATGGAAACATAAATCAGCACGCTGATGATGCCGGTGGGATACACCAGGATATTGGCCTTCTTGGCAAACCACACGCTAAGCAGTCCGAACAAAACCGCAATGATCTCCAGAAGGGAAGTATCCAGCAGGTTCTGGTAAAAGACCTGAAAAAAAGAATTAAAGTCCACTATCGTAAACGTTTAAATCCGCATTGATCACTTTCAGGATAAAAACGGAATGAGGCAGCTCGAATGATTTGTGTATCTCTTTGGTCAGGATGTCCATCACCCGGAAATACTCTCCGAAAACCTGGGTGCTCATCCCGTTGGTTTTGGTTCTGATCTCCGGGTGTGCGTTCAGCCGCTCAATAAAATCTTTGATCGGCGGAATAAACTCATCATGTAAAGGATAATAACTGATTTCAGCGGATGTTTTCATAATTTTTCAATGTTTTGAACAGGGCAAAGGTAAAATATATTGAGACTGTTAAAAACTTAAAAAAATCGTTAAAAAGATATGTGGGAAAAGCCGTTTAATTTTCCTATTTTCGTAGCCGTAACAACGATTTGAATTATGACAAAAAGATATCTGATCACCGTGTCTGTTCTGGGTATGTGGGCCATGCTCATGATTATTTTTGAGTTACAGGTTTTGCTGGGAAATATAACCGCCGAAAAATTAACACTTTACAATCTGGGTATTGGTGTACAATTGTTTCAAACCGCAGCCCTTCTGGCTATGACTTTTATGAACCGGTATGTATCGCGCAGCAATTTGCGGGCAAGCTATTATTTCTTTGTCATCGGAACCGTTTTGTTTTCAGGAAGTCTGTATCTGACCGCCACCGAAGAAGTAACCAAGCTGATCATCGGTATTATGGACAAAGTTTCACTGCTCGGAGCCTTTGTTCTGCTGGCCGGATGGTTTATCGTGCTGTTTACGGGTGTGACCTATAAACACAAGAAAAGGGCGATACATAACCAATAAAAAACTTTTCCAAAGTTTTTACCGCATATCAATCACTTCCACATCGGGATGTTTTTTCGGGTCGAAAGTGAAATAATCGGCAGGAATATCAATGTTGGGAGTTAAGTTGATGATGTGGTAGGTAAATACATTCCCGTTTTTGTCGTAAACCGAAAAATTCTCGATGGTCATTTTCTTTTTGTTGACCAGTAAGCTCATTTTTTCAAACTGTTTTTTGTCGTTGGGCTGGAGGTCAATCATCTTCAGGTCGGAGTTTTTGTATTTCTTATCCTGGTCGAATTTGGCTTTGTAATCCTTATTGTAAGTGGTCAGTATCTTATTCGGTGAGATGCTTTCATCGCTTTCTTCCATGTCGCTCACCATTACTTCATCACTGTCCAAAATGTAAGTCCATACCGTTTTCCCGTCGGATATTATGATCTGTCCTTCCATTTCGATACGGTATTTATCGCCTTCCACATAGATCACGCCGGTTTTTTTCTCATTGATGTCCATTTCCACATTCACCATCGTGTATGACAGTTCCGCTTTAAAATTCTTGTATGATGCCATCTTGTTGATCACATCTTCAAGTAAATTTTCGGCTTTTTTATCGGGTTGTGCAGCCGCGTTGAAAACAGTTCCAAATAAAAGGAGAAGCGTGATGAGGAGGGTTTTTTTCATATTTTTAATTATCAATGTCATCTTTTTTTAATTCAAGGTCTTTCAAATATTGTTCCAAAGCCATTTCGTTGGCAATTTTCACTTCACGGGCTTTGCTGCCTTCAAAGGGCCCGACAATGCCTGCGGCTTCCAGTTGGTCAATAATTCGGCCGGCACGGTTGTAACCCAGTTTTAGTTTCCGCTGCAACAGCGAAGTGGATCCCTGCTGGTTCCGGACAATGATTCGGGCGGCATCTTCAAAAAGTTCGTCGCGCTCGTTGGCATCAAAATCGTTTTTGTTGTTTGTGTCTTCTTCGTAATATTCGGGCAACTGCCATGCTTCAGGGAATGCCCGTTGTGCGCCGATGTAGCTTGTCACTTCATCCACTTCGGGTGTGTCAATGAATGCGCACTGCAACCGGATCAGGTCGCTGCCGGTGGAAAGCAGCATGTCGCCGCGGCCCACAAGCTGGTCGGCGCCGCCGGCATCCAGTATCGTACGTGAGTCCACTTTGGAAATGACCCGGAAAGCGATCCTTGCCGGGAAGTTGGCTTTGATAGTACCCGTGATGATGTTCACCGACGGCCTTTGCGTGGCAATGATCAGGTGGATACCCACCGCCCGTGCCAGTTGAGCCAGCCGTGTGATGGGGCCTTCGATCTCTTTTCCCGCCATCATGATCAGGTCGGCAAACTCATCAATGACCAGCACGAGGTAAGGCAGAAAACGGTGACCGTGATTGGGATTCAGATTGCGTGAGATGAATTTTTGATTGTATTCCTTAATGTTCCTGACCTGTGCGTCTTTCAACAGTTCATAACGGTTATCCATTTCAATACCCATCGAATTGAGCGTTCTGACGACCACTCTTGTATCCGTGATGATAGCCTCTTCGGTGTCGGGCAACTTGGCCAGGTAATGACGCTCGATCTTGGAATACAAGGTGAGTTCCACCTTTTTGGGGTCAACCAGGATAAACTTGAGTTCGGCAGGGTGTTTCCTGAAAAGCAAAGAAGTGATGATGGCATTCAGCCCGACTGACTTCCCCTGTCCCGTAGCGCCGGCCATGAGAATGTGAGGCATTTTGGTCAGGTCGGCCACGAAACTTTCGTTGGCAATGGTTTTTCCAAGCCCGAATGGCAGGTCGAAGTTGTTATTGCGGAATTTGTCGGAGGCCAGAATGGACCGCATGGAGACAATTCTCGGGTTCCGGTTGGGCACCTCAATACCTACTGTGCCTTTTCCGGGAATGGGCGCTATGATCCGGATACCCATGGCCGACAAGCTCAAAGCGATGTCATCTTCCAGGTTCTTGATCTTGGAAATACGGATGCCCGGTGCCGGGACAATTTCATACAACGTGACCGTAGAACCGATAGTGGCTTTGATCCTGGTGATGCTGATATTGTAATGATCCAGCGTTTCCACGATCTTGTTTTTGTTGGCCTCCAACTCTTCTTTATCCACCCTGACGGATTCGTCTTCATATTCATTCAGAATGTCCAGCGGCGGCATTTTAAAATCGGGCAGGTCAAGAGTGGGATCGAATTTAGTATCAATACCAAAATGATCACCCGGTTTTACATTCGTCTCCTCCTCCACCGGTTTTTCAATGGTTAGTTCCACATCTTCTTTTGAGGGATTTACTGTTCCTTCCTTTTTTTCATCGGTCAGTTTTTTTACTGAGGGTTCCACCTCGGTCTTAAACTCTTTTTCGGGCGGTTTGTTTTCTGAAGATTCGTCTTCCACAGAAAATTCAACCGTATTGTATTTATCCTCACCGGGTTTGTTTTTCCGTGCCAGGGTATCCGTTTGCGTATCATCGCCTGTTTTGGGACTTTTTTTCTTTCCTGTGAAACTGTATCGTATCAGAATAAAAATGGCCGGGACAAAGATCAGCAGAAAGATCAGCCCCACTGTTCCCAGATAAGGTATCATCCAGTCATTCATTATTTTGCCTGCCTTGCCCCCCAGAATGTTCAGTGGTCCATCAGGAAAAATGAAATTGAGCACCATAGGCAGCCACAACACGGTCAAAACGATGATGCGGAACCATGTCCATAATTTGAACATCCTGATCTTCAAAAGCATGGAAAAGCCGATCGCCAGAAACAGCAGCGGGAAAAAGAAAGCACCGATACCCAGCCCCCTTAATACCAGCCATTCCGAAAGAATGATCCCGAATTTACCCGTCCAGTTTTGAACGATCATCGTATGGTCGCTGAATTCCTGTCCCGAGGCCGCCTGGAACCAATTGAGAAAATAAGAAGTAAAAGCCAGAAAAAGATAGACGGCCGTCAGCAGAAAGAAAAATCCGATGACCCTTTTCACTCTGATGTTTCCCTGTCCGGCTGCGGTTTTTTTCAAAGATCTCTTTTTCTTTGATTTACCGACAGGTTTGGGTAGATTCTTTTTCTCTTCTCTTTTCAGGATGTTGCTTTTTCGTTTATTTGATCTTTCCGGCATTGAAGCTTTACTTTAGGCCATGCAAAGTTAACAATATTCGGTATTGGAAAGCATTCCCGGTGAAACGGCAAACTGACTTTCAGATGGATTTCCCGGCCAGATTATCTTCATTTTATTAATCTACATACTAAAGATCAGAATGCAGGTTATTTCTATTTAATAAAAGTAAATAACCTGTTCCAACGGATCTTTCCGTTATTAAATGAGAACCAGATTAACTCCGGTTTACCCACAATATGATCTTCGGGAACGTATCCCCAGTATCTTGAGTCCATGGAATTGTGCCTGTTGTCTCCCATCATCCAGTAATAGTTCAGTCTGGGCGTATATGAATCAGCCGGTTTGCCGTTGATCAGGATAGTACTGTCTTTCACTTCCAGCGTATTGCCTTCATAAACCGTAATAAGTCGCTCAAAGAGGGGAAGGTTACGGAGTGTCAGCGGGATGGGAACACCTTTTGCCGGAATATAAATGGGGCCGTAATTGTCACGGTTCCATTTGTAAGCCGAATCAAACGGGAATGTGATCGGATCCCATTGCCCGGGAGGATCAATGACGGGTTCAATGTCTTTGACAATGCTGAAACTCGAAATCTTTTCTTTTGCCCCAAGCGTCAGATTCATTTTAAACATGCCAGGCTGGGGTAATCTCATCGGATTGTCAACATTCAGGTTTTCCAGTATTTTCGGGTTAAAGCTACTACCGTCGGTAATAACATAATAATCGGTTTGTGATTCTTTAGGAGGATGGATGGCCTTTCCGTTGATGTAAACCTGACGACTGACGATCTTTAAAGTATCGCCGGGCAAAGCAATACAGCGTTTTACATAATTCTCACGCTTGTCCACCGGGCGGGACACAATTTCCCCGAAATTTCTTTTATCACTCCAAACCCGGTCACGTCCGTATTCTCTTACCAGCAGATAGTAGCTTCTGTTACTTTGAAAACGTGTGGAAACCGTATCACCCTCGGGATAATTGAAAACGATAGGATCATTATGTTTGACTTTCGTTAGACCGGGCATACGGTGATAAGGCAGTTCGATCCATTCAAGGAACGATTTAGTTGATTTTGTAAATGGAAGCGTGTGATGAACAAAAGGGAAAGAAAGGGGCGTCATCGGAATACGCGGTCCGTAAGCGATCTTGCTCACAAACAGATAGTCACCCACCAGCATGGTTTTTTCCATTGAAGAAGTAGGAATGGTGTAAGCTTCGAATAAAAAGGCCCTGATGATGGAGGCGGCAACCACGGCAAAAATGATGGCATCCACCCATTCACGCACCCAGCTTTTCTTTACTTGTGGCCTGTCGTTGGGATCAACAAACTTCTCATCCTTGCTCCACCCCAGATAAGGCAGGTAAAAGATATGGAAAACCACTGCCACGGCCTGTTCCCAGAGTTTGAACTTATTGAAACACTTGGCAATTTCCACCAGCATCAGCATGTACATAAACACATTGATGTAAGGAACCCACAGCAATACAAACCACCAGAACGGCTTTTTAATGATCCTCAAAAAAATGTAGAGATTGTAATACGGTATCAGGGTTTCCCAGCCCTTCCTTCCTGCTTTTTCAAATATCCCCCAGGCAAAGATGGTGGGAATGGTCATGGACAGGGGAAGGAAAAAAATGAACTCAAGCATGATATATGATTTTAATTACGAACGCAATGTACTATCTTTCAGGAATAACACTCCTTAATTAATGTTAATTGTTTGAAGGGAGCAAAGCTAAAAAGAATTTTCAGCGGTTGACAAGAAAACAGTGTTTTGATTCAAAGAAATAAACAATATCATCTTTGGTTGGTTTTAGACAATCTCTATTCCTTTGGTTTTAATAAGACTTAACAATGGCGATTGATTGTCCTCATTAAATTTTTTAAACCCAATCAGATAGGGTTCTATTTTGGTATTAATTTTTTTTGTGAGTTGCCATGCTTTTCCGATTGCCAGATCATCAGATTCATCATATTTATCCGAAACTATTAACACATCAATATCGCTTGTTTCGGATGCTGAATCATTCAAATAGCTCCCGAACAAGAAAGCTTTGTTAACAGAGATGCCTTCTTCATTCAGAAGCAAGATATATCTTCTTATTAATTCTATAACTTCTGTTTTAACCATTTCAAAAGAATTTCTGTTTTAATTAAATAGTCTCTTACTGTAGATATATCAGGAATAACCGGATGATAATCAGGGTATCTGCCTTGTAACTGATATTTCATTAAAATTCCAAGAAAAATTTCATTTTTACCCTCAAATTCCAAATTTGCTTTTTCAGATAGATAAATCAAGTTATGAGAACGCGGTGCAATTTCTTTAGTCTCTTGTACAACATGAGCCTTAATAGCTTTTTCAACAACAAGGTGACAAAAGAACAGGCCATGCAATAAACGGTTTTTCTCAATAAGGACCTTTGCTGTTTTTAAATCATCTTCAGACTGCTTATCCAATACTCAATTTGTCTTTCGATATTTACCATAAAAATGGTTTTTATACAAAGGTAATAATTCTAAATGATTTTTCTATTTCAGTTTAGATTGATTTATTCTAATCCACGGCAGGCTAGATCCTCAGCATATCCCCCATCGTAAACACCCCCTTTTTCCCTATCAGAAATTCGGCTGCCAGCACTGCGCTCAGCGCAAAGCCGCTCCGGTTTTTGGCTTCGTGTTTCAGGGTGATCCGGTCGGCTTCCGAATCCCAGACCACAACGTGAGTACCGGGAACTTCCCCTTCACGAAAAGAGATCACAGGCAGTTCGTCCGGTTTTTCCGTTTCATGGTCAACCCGGTTTTTGATTTTTTTATTGTTCCGGATAATCCCTTCCGCCGCTTTGATGGCTGTCCCGCTGGGCGCATCCAGTTTGTGGATATGATGGGTTTCCTCAATACGGGCACGATAATCTTCAGCGCCGGCCATCAGTCTTGCAAGAAATTCATTGACCTTAAAAAACAGGTTCACGCCAATGCTGAAGTTGGGTGCATAAAAAAGGGTACCCTTCTTCTCTTCACATACTTTCCTGACTTCGTCCAGATGCCCGTACCATCCTGTTGTACCCGTAACTATGGGCAGTCCAAGATCAAAACAACGATATATATTGTCAACCACCACACCGGGCATACTGAAATCAATGACCACACCGGCAGAAGCTATCCGCCCGGAATATTTTTCCCAGTCTTCCAATGTGTCAATCTTTGCAATGATAGTATGTTTGCGTGTCAGGGCAACCTTCTCCACCTCTTTGCCCATTTTTCCATATCCTGAAATAACAATATTCATGTCGGCATTTTAAAATCTTAAAGTGATCCTTATCCCGTTATGTGCAGGCAGTTCATTTGGAATGTTAAACGGCTGGATCACCGGTTCCACTTTCAATGTCAGGTTATCGTCCACATTCCAGTAATACAGGTTAGCATCCACCGTAGCATCCAGAACCTGCAAAATATACCAGACACCCATGATAATGAAAGACAATTCCATATTCCTCCTGTAATAATCGGTAATGGTTTCCAGGTCGTTGGTATTGTATTTTTCGGCTAACGGATTGTCGCATGTAAAATCAGGATCATTATCAGCTTTTGAAGAGCAAATGAATGCTTCTTTATATTTTAAATATTCCGTCCGGTTCGATAAAGCAAAATAACCCGTCACGCCAAAACCGGCATAAACGATAGGCAGTTTCCAGTATTTCCTGTTGTAGATTTGTCCGGCACCGGGAATGAATCCCCACAAAGTGGCTTTATGCGGTGAGGGCCAGCCTGTTTTTGTTTTCTTCTTCGGCTTTTCTTTTTTTTGCTTTTCTTTTTCCGGTTTTTTTTCTATCTGTTTTTCCTGTGCCAGGGTATATGACGGCATGATGATCAGTACCGAAAACAGAAAAGCTAATATACAGCGGGCAATTTGTCGGATTAAAAGTTTCACCGGAATTATTTTTCGTTCATCAACGAAATGATCTTATCGAGTTCATCATCATTTCTGAAACTGATAACGATTGATCCTTTTCCTTTATTGTTGCGCCTGAGACTTACTTTTGTCCCGAATTTCCGGCTCAACACAGCGGTTGTATTTTTAAACCTTTCGGGCAGGACACCTCTTTTTACCGGGGAAGGTTTTACGGTTTTTTTATTAAAATTCCTGACAAGTTCTTCCACCTGTCTTACATTCAGGCCTTTTTTGATCACTTCTTCCAGGATCAGCAACTGATCTTTTTCTTTTTCAATGGCAATCAGGGCACGTGCATGGCCCATGGCGATAAAACCGTCACGAAGAGCGACCTGAATTTCGGGAGGAAGCTTCAACAGCCGCAAAAAGTTGGTAATGGTTGTCCTGTTCTTACCGATTTTTTCACTGAGTTGTTCCTGTGTCAGGTCACACTCGTCAATCAGGCGCTGGTAGCTAATGGCTATTTCAATGGCATTCAGGTTTTTCCTGTGCACATTTTCGATGAGTGCAAGTTCCAGCATTTGCTCATCATTTGCAATCCGGATAAAAGCCGGTATTTTTTTCATCCCTGCCATCCGGGTGGCTCTCAGGCGGCGTTCCCCCGATATCAACTGGTATTTGTCATATCCCAGTTTCCGTACGGTGACCGGTTGAATAATGCCTTGTATTTTGATGGATTCGGCCATATCGCGAAGGTTCATCTCATCAAAGTCGGAACGGGGCTGGAACGGGTTTGCCTCGATTTTATCCAATTCGATCTCGGCAATGGCTCCTGCCACATAACCTCCGGAAATATCGTTTGATGTAATGTCAGTATCAGGACTTTGCAGTATCGCATCCAGTCCGCGGCCAAGGGCTTTCTTTCTCGGTTTACCTTTGCTCATCCGCCAAATTGATTTGTTTGTCAGCATTACTCATGCTGGTCATGTTGTTTTTCTGTAAAATCTCACGGGCCAGGTTCAGATAATTGACGGCACCTGTACTGGAAGCATCGTACATGATGATGGAACTACCGTAACTCGGGGCTTCGCCAAGTCGTGTGTTTCGATGGATGATCGTATCGAATACCATCTGCTGAAAATGGGTTTTCACTTCTTCAACAACCTGTTTTGAAAGGTTCAGCCTGATATCGAACATGGTAAGCAATATGCCTTCGATCGTTAAATCCGGGTTAAGGCGGTTCTGAACGATCTTGATGGTGTTCAATAGTTTTCCCAGTCCTTCAAGGGCGAAATATTCACATTGGACTGGAATGATCACCGAATCGGCAGCCGTCAGGGCATTGATGGTGATCAGCCCGAGAGAAGGGGAACAGTCAATGATGATAAAATCATATTCATCGTTGATCTTGCTCAGGGTGCGACGCATCATTTTTTCCCTGTTGGGCATATTGATAATTTCAATTTCGGCTCCCACAAGGTCAATATGGGCAGGCAACAGAAAAAGGTGTGGTGTTTCGGTCTGCAGTATAACGTTGCGAGCATCAATGTTGTCAATGATACATTCATAAATGCTGGTCTGGATATTTTTCGGATCAAAACCCAGCCCCGAAGTCGCATTGGCCTGGGGGTCGGCATCCACGAGCAATGTCTTGTATTCCAATACTGCCAGGCTGGCCGCCAGATTGATGGCCGTTGTCGTTTTCCCGACACCGCCTTTCTGATTGGTTACCGCAATTATTTTTCCCATCTTAAACCCTTTTGTTTATTCGTTGTGTATTTACAAAAATACAATTTTCACCTACCTGACCATTGCGACAATAAGGAAGTTTTCAACATAAAAAAAGCTTTTAACACAGGTGTTTAAACTGTGGTAAAAGCTCAGATTTGATAATTTTTCAAAATACTTTGAGCGGAAATTTTCCAAAACAACCATCCAGGTATCGGAAGAGCAGATTACTCTTTCCCTAAATCTTCAAAAGTTACATCCACTTCGGATTTCTCTTCTGTCTTTTCTTCCGTTTTTTCTTCCGTTTTTTCTTCCGTTTTTTCTTCCGTTTTTTCTTCCGTTTTTTCTT
>CAZMOS010000015.1:0-4856 GCA_964567945.1 uncultured Lentimicrobiaceae bacterium | reverse complement strand
CCGAATCAACGGGAGCATCTTTTTGCACTGCTTCCGGTTTGGTTTCGGTTTCAGGCTCCGGCTTTTCACCGGTTTCTATAAAATGCAAAGCGGTTTCCAGCCCTTCACGGAATTTCTCAAAATCTTCTTTGTAAAGAAAAATTTTGTGTTTTTCATAAAAGAACTTTCCATGTTCCGAATTAAAGCGACGCTTACTTTCTGTAATTGTTAAATAATACTGATCGCTCCTGGTTGCCTTTACATCAAAAAAATAAGTCCTCTTGCCTGCCCTCACGGCTTGAGAAAAAATATCTTCTCTTCTTTCCTTGGTTTCTTTTTCTTCCATCCTGCCTCTTATCGTTTTTGGTTTGGGTTGTTTACCAAACAAAAATATAAATTCTTTAAAAAAAACCACATGCAAAGGCAAAAATCTTAAAAAAGTTTAAGAATGAACTGATTACATTATCTTTCTTGTTTTTTCGGCGCATTGGATTAAATACGATGTTCTCGTCTAATAACCAATAAGTTATGCCTTACGCTTTTTGTTGTCAGAAACTTCGAAATGAGTTATAAATATGAATTCAATTTAGATTTATTCCACATAACAAAAATTGGCTACTTTTGCACTTTAAACGCTTTAATGCATATTTACCCGAACAAATTGAATTATAACAGATTATCGTAAACAAACAATATGGCCAGGTTTGAAATTGTTATGCCCAAACTGGGCGAAAGTATAATAGAAGCAACCATTACGCGCTGGATCAAAGAAATTGGTGACCCCATTGAAGAAGATGAATCCATCGTTGAAATCGCCACGGATAAAGTGGATTCCGAAATACCCAGCCCCGTTGAAGGCGTCCTGAAAGAAAAACTGTTCAATGAAGGGGATGTGGTGCCTGTTGGTAAAGTGATTGCCATTCTGGAAACCGAAGGTGAAGAAACGGCAGATGCCGGTCAGGCCACCCAACAGCCAGAACCGGCAGAAGAGCCGAAAGCTGAAATTTCAACTCCACCTGAAAAAACAAAAGCAGAGGAACCTGTTGCTGAAAAGGAAAAACCAACCGGTGATTTTTCATCCTCTTCCCGTTTCTATTCCCCGCTGGTCAAAAGCATAGCAAAAGCCGAAAACATCAGCGTTGCCGAGCTTGACAACCTGAAAGGAAGCGGAAAAGACGGTCGCGTTACCAAAGCGGATGTCCTTGCCTATCTTGAAAAAAGAGAAGCTGCACCTGCAATGACGAAATCTTCCGGTCCGGCCATTAACCTGCCTCCTGTCAACACCATGGAAGGCGACCAGATCGTGGAAATGGACCGCATGCGCAAAATGATCGCCGACCACATGGTGATGTCGAAACAGGTGTCGCCTCATGTAACCTCATTCATTGACGTTGATGTTACTGCTGTTGTAAACTGGCGAAATAAGGTTAAAGATGAATTCCTGAAGCGGGAAGGCGAAAAGCTGACTTTCACCCCGATTTTTATTGATGCCGCTGCCAAAGCGCTGAAAGAATATCCGCAGATCAATGCTTCGGTGGACGGATACAACATCATTTACAGGAAAAACATAAACATCGGTATGGCCACGGCACTTAAAAACGGGAACCTGATCGTTCCGGTTATCAGGAATGCCGACGAAAAAAGTTTGCTGGGGCTTGTAAAAGCCGTGAATGACCTGGCCTCACGTGCCAGAGCCAACAGACTGAATCCCGATGAAATATCCGGTGGCACATTCACGACCACAAATTTCGGCTCTTTTGACAGCCTGACAGGCACCCCCATCATCAACCAGCCACAGGTAGCCATTCTGGGTATCGGTGCTATCCGCAAAAAACCCGTTGTCCTGGAAACAAAGCAGGGCGATGTGATCGCCATCCGCCACATCATGATCCTGTCACTGGCTTACGACCACCGTGTCGTGGACGGTGCCCTGGGTGGCATGTACATCCGCAGGGTGAAAGAACTGCTGGAAAATTTCGATGTGGATACAGTGATATAATCCAACCCTATCGTTGCTAATCCCTTTGCTAGTATCCCTGCCAATAACATTTACGATTGTTATTCATTTTATTTTTCTTCATACCTTCGAAACAAATTTAAATCCGAATAAATGGAACTGAAACTTAAGCGTCCTCTTGCCTTTTTCGACCTGGAAACCACCGGGTTAAATGTGGCCAAGGACCGGATTATAGAAATCAACATTTTAAAAATAAACACCAACGGAACCACCGAAAGCAAGACATGGGTGGTCAATCCCGGATCTCCAATCGCACCCGAAGCTACCGCTGTCCACGGGTTCACCCAGGAAGATGTAAAAGACAAGCCCACTTTCAAACAAGTGGCCAAAGAGATCAGTCATTTTCTTGAGCATTGCGACCTGGCCGGTTACAATTCCCTGAAATATGACATTCCGATGCTTGCCGAAGAATTCCTGCGGGCAGGTATTGATTTTGATTTCAAAAACCGGAAGCTGATAGATGTTCAGAACATTTTTATGAAAATGGAACCCCGCACCCTTTCTGCCGCCAGCCGTTTCTACCTGAACAAGGAGCACAAAGACGCTCATTCTGCGGAAGCCGATACAAGAGCCACTTTCGAGATACTGAAAGCCCAGCTTGACAAATACAAAGATGTGGAATTAACAGACAAAGACGGCAACACCATGGTGCCCGTACAAAACGATGTGGATGCTCTGCACCGTTTTTCGTCACATCACCGCAATGCCGATCTGATGGGACAGATCATTTACAATGAAGAAGGCAAAGAGATTTTTAACTTTGGAAAACACAAAGGGAAAACAGTTGAAGAGGTATTTGAAAAAGAACCGTCATATTATGATTGGATCATGAAAGCCGACTTCCCTCTTTACACCAAAAACCTGCTGACCAAGATCAGGTTAAGGATGAATCAGAGATAAAGACTACTGTTTTTTATCTTTTGATCAGAATTAAGTTAGATAAAGAAAAAAATGAAAGACGAACTGACAATTGAGCTTTTAAAAAAAGCAGCAAAAGAGTTTTGCGAGACAGAATCTTCTTTTAAAAACAAAGACTTATACGGAGTAACAGATGGAAAAGCTGTCGGAACATATATTGAGCATAAGTTCCAAAAATACCTGGATGACAGGTTTATTTATGAAAAAGGTTCTTCAGTAAAAGGAATGGATCTGCCCGGTGAGGATATTCAAACTGATATCAAAGTTACTTCCTTAAGGTTACCGCAGTCTTCCTGCCCGTTTAGAAATGCGATGCAAAAAATTTACGGGCTTGGCTATAACCTCCTTGTTTTTGTTTATGATAAAGCAGATGATCAGAAAACTGAAACAGCCATACTCGATTTTGTTAATTGTTCGTTTCTTGAAAAAAACAGAACCGGTGATTACACAACTACTTTCCGGTTAAGAGAAATGATCAGGGATGGGGCAAACAAGGAGGATATAATGGCGTATTTAAACGACAAAAACATTCCTGCAGATGAAATTGGTATTGAAAATATTGCAAATAAAATTTTGAAGGAAATACCTGAACAGGGATACTTAACCATCTCAAATGCATTGCAATGGAGACTGCAATACGGAAGAGTCGTTGCTTTAAATGAAAAAATAAACGGAATACACAAATTAGTTGATAAAATCAGAAAATGATATTCAACACAATAAACATTGAAGATTTGACTTTGTCCTTTTTGGAACGAAACAATCGTTTTCTTACCAGCCTTGAAACAACCAACAATTTTATTCGGGAAGTGAGCGGGATTATTAATTTTTTTAATAACACTAAAGAAGTTACAGAACTTAAAAATATTATTGAAGAAAAGTTAACCCTTGCATCTGAACCAGACAGAAGAGAATATGGAGATTTTCAGACAAATGACGAACTGGCAAAAAAAGTTGTCAATTATATTCTAAAAAAAGAAGACAGCTCTGATATAGAATTTATTTTAGAACCAACCTGTGGAAAAGGGAGTTTCATCCTGGCCTGCCTTGAGAATTTTCCGGGAATTAAAAAAATTACAGGTATTGAGATTTATTTGCCGTACGTATGGGAAACTAAATTCAGGATTTTAAATTTCTTTATATTAAACCAAAACCAAAACAAACCGGAAACAGAAATTATTCATGCAAATGTTTTTGATTATGACTTTCCCGCTATTGCTGAACAGACGAAAAAAAATAAAACATTAATTATCGGGAATCCCCCCTGGGTAACAAATTCAGAATTAGGTTCTGTAGAATCGATGAACTTACCTGAAAAATCAAATTTCAAAAAATATGCAGGGATTGACGCAATTACAGGCAAAGGAAATTTTGATATCGGTGAATACATTGCATTATTGATGCTAAAAAACTTTAGCAATCATGATGGGTATTTTGGTTTTTTGATTAAGAATTCCGTAGTCAAAAACCTGATACATGACCTGAAAAAAAATAATTACAGGATAGGTTATTCGGAAAAACTAAACATTGACTCAAAAAAAGAGTTTAATGCTTCTGTTGACGCCTGTTTATTTGTGACCAAACTGAACATCAAACCTCAGTTTACCTGCCGGGAATTAAATTTCTACAATCAAGAAAAATTCTCTGTTTTTGGCTGGCATAAAAATAATTTTGTTTATTCAGTTACAGAATATTTAAAATCAAAAGATATTGAAGGTAAGTCACAGTTTGAATGGAGACAGGGAATAAAGCACGATTGTTCAAAAATCATGGAGTTAGTAAGATTTGGAGATCATTATTTAAATGGCTTAAAACAGGAAGTTTACATTGAAGACGATCTGCTTTATGGCCTGTTGAAAAGCTCTGATCTGAAAACGGATCAAACAGATAAGTACAGAAAACTTATCATTGTTACTCAAAAAAAGACAGGTCAGGATACCGG
>CAZMOS010000014.1:12215-41789 GCA_964567945.1 uncultured Lentimicrobiaceae bacterium | reverse complement strand
AATCCTGTTTTCAAGCATCAGTGTTTATTGTACTTTTGAAACTGCGAAACTTGAGTAAATAATTATTTTTTTCGTGAGGATTTCCCCGTTTCCGGAGATACTGATAAAATATAATCCGGGCGTTAGTTTTTTCTCCTGATCAACAACAACCCGGCTTGTTTGTCCCGAAAGTTTTAATGAATAAACCGTTTGCCCCATCCTGTTAAACAGACGCAACTCATTGTAACGGTTTTTTTCAGGAAGAATCACATGAAATGATCCTGAAGCCGGATTGGGATAAACCTGCAACTCATCATGTTTATTATCAGATTCCTGGACGCCAACATACTGACTGATTGAAACATTATCAATCATCAGAGGGTTTCCGTAATTGCTGTATGTCTCAAAAGCAATGCGTACATTGGATTTTCCTGCCCAGGGTGTCAGATCAATATCAATACAGGAAGCCCCCCATCCGGCCATGCACCAGTCCCAGTATTTGACCGGCCAGAAGTTGTCGCTCGGTTCATGAGTGGCAAAATTGCCGCTGCCGTCTTCCCCGTCTGCAAAAACCCGTGTCCAGATTTCGCCGCAGTCGGATGACACATACACGATCAGCGAATCGGTCATGCCATCGAAACGCTGGGCATAGGCATGCTGAAACTCAAGTGAGGCAGAGCTGAACCCCTCCAGGTTGAAAGGCGGCGAGATAAGCCTGTCGCGTTCACCGATAAAATAATACTCGCTGAAATTAACTCCGGCTGCCGTTTTGTGATCCTCACCATCAACAAGGTCAAACAATTGCCATGTTACGTCATCATCCGGATTCTCAACAGTCCAAAAGCCGTCATTAAAAATCACTGAATCAAAGGTCTCGTTAAAATAAGGCACAATACCTCCGGCTGCGATAAGGTTGAATTTGGTCAGTTCGGAAGAGCCGTTCAGGTTCCAGACGGTGAGTGTGACCGAAAAGCTTCCCGCTTTGTCAAAAACCACCCTGGGGTTCTGGCTTGTGCTGGTGGTTCCATCAACGAAAGTTACGTCCGAAGGGTCAAACTGCCAGTCCCACATGATGGGGCTGTATTTTGAAAGATCGGTAAAAGAAACGGTTTCGCCTGTGCAGACAAGTTCTTTGTCTGCCGTAAAATCAACATCCGGCAATATCGTCGAACTTACCGTGATGTAAGATTCTTTTATGATCGTATCAGTCCCCAGATCATTGGATGCGATCAGGCTTACACGAAACGTCCCTTCCTGGTTGTATTGAATTGAATCCGGGTTTTGTAACATTGATGAGTCCGGTTCGCCACCTTCGAAAGTCCAGTTCCAGTTAATAGGAACACCGGCAGTCAGGTCGGTGAAGTTCACCGTCTCACCGGTAGGTATGATGGTATCGTCTGCTGTAAAATCAGCTTCCGGGGGGAATGAGGGTTTGAGAAATGCCCACCATGTCCCCCAGGTGTTTTGAGGGGAGGCGGCATATTCCTGGATCGTCCAGAAATCCACATCATTTTCAGGGTCAACACAGGTGGCGGTATAGTCACCCCACCGGTTACGTCCGCTGCCGAAATCTTTGTAGTACGGTGCTTCTCCGTCTTTGTACTGGTAATAAGAGCGCATGCTGCTGCTGTCGTCATAATACGCTTTGAATGAGTAACCGCTGCCCGCGTACTGGGAAGATGAAAATACACCGTGGCCGATCATGAGGTCTTCGTGGGCGTTCACGGCAATGGTTGCAAAAGCAAAAGAATATAAATTTGTTGTGTCCTGAATACGTCCCCGTTGCAGGATAACCCCGCTTGTATCCAGATTCCACCATTGGACATCGGTTCGAACCGGATTTCCGGACGGGACAAAAATATGATGTACGGCCCATAGTTTATTGTTCCTGTAAATCACATTTTCCATCCTGGAATCCACCGAGTTGATCTTTTCGGAGGAACCCAGTTGAGGCAGAAAGTTTCCGTTTTGTCCTGCCCATCCGTCCCATGGATCGGGAACACCAATAGCACCCTGGTATTCAAATACCGGGTTGTCCGTTTCCCCGCTGATCCTGAATTTTTTAATGTATCCGTATCCGCCCGAATTGCCGCTGCTTGTAGCAATGCAATACATTTCTTCGGCAGTGGAATCATAAGTGATGGACGGGACGATCGTGAATGCCTGTGTGGTTGCGAAGCGTGTGTAAGGTATGGTTTCTTCCCCGTTGTAGGCTGCCAGCTTGTCAATCACAAAAACCGTTCTGTAATAAGCCCCGCCGAACATATTCCCGCTAACCGTGATCCATTTTTTATTGAAACCGATGCTCGGATAATCAAACCACGCTTTATTCTGGGCATCCGTATCAATCCAGTACATATACCAATCACCCATAGGGTCGGATGTTGCACTGACGCCAATATACAATTTGGAAATGACCGGGTTGGAACCGCTTGCCGTAACAATCATCCAGCGTTGCTCAAAGGGATCGTACAATACTTTAGGATCGAAAGTCCCGCTGCTTCCGGGTAAAGAATTCCAGAAGTTATTCAAAGTTGTGGTGAACAGGTTGTTTCCCTGTTTATCCATTATTCTCACTTCCGTGTTGAGGGTGATCATCAGGTGGTCAGGCCCTGCTGCCCCGTTCACGTCGGGAGGGATGATGTTGCCCGGGTCACCAAGCCCCTGAATTGTGGTATCCGGCGCAGGGGATTGTTCCCGGAAAGTGCGCATACCGGTTTTCCTGAAACCCGGTGGTTCTTTATAGATCACTTCATCTTCACTGACCTTCAGTAACGGTGGCTTCCAGTTTTTATTCGGTACCTTAATAGGTGGAGGCGATTCGGCTTTTACCTGTTCCAGTGACGATATTTTTACCGTAACTTTTTTATGGGTATAGTTTTTCGTCCCTTCAATAGGTTGTGCGTAGCAAAAACCCGCAGCACCCAGAAATAATATAAGGGTTAGTAATCTTTTAATATACATACAATCATTTTGTTATTGAATAATCAGCTTTTTAACAGCCCTTCCGGATTCCCCTTTCACTTTCAGGAAATAGATGCCTTTTGATATTCCTGTAATGTCCATGGTTACAACGGATTCAGAGCTTTTTATTCTTCTTAAGACTTTTCCGTTGATGTTGACAAGAACCAGTTCTTTTGTTCCACTGTCATCCAGCCGGATTTGAAAGGAACCGGAAGCCGGGTTGGGATAGATCATAAAATTATCCATGTTGCTTTCCTGGTCAAAGATGCCCACTGCATTGCTGATCTCCACATTGGTAACATATAAATTGTTTCCATATTGATTGAATGTTTCGAAAACGATCCTGATATTCGACTGCCCGGCCCATTCACTCAAATCAATGATCGGGCAGACAGCACCGTATCCTGCTCCGCACCATTCTTCGTAATTTTGCGGGACAAAGAAATCAGCCGTTTTTTCAGCCGTGGCAAACACCCCTTCGCCGTTTGGACCATTGGCATAAACTGTTGTCCAGCTATCGCCGCAGTCGGAGGATATCTTCACGAGCAATGAATCAACCTGGTAATATCTTTGTGCATAAGCATATTTGAAAGTCATGTAAACATTGCCGAATCCTTCAAAATTCATCAAAGGTGATATAAGCTGGTCTCTTGAATCCAGGTTAGTGTAATCAATAAAGTTCATCCAGCTTGCCGGAATGTCTCCGTCCGGGTCGTTAACGGTTGTCAGCTCCCAGGTGATCTTTCCGTCAAAGTTTTTCACCGACCAGCCCATTTCGTTAAATGTGCTTCCGTTAAAGTCTTCCGAGAAAGGCAACATGGCACCGCCTGCATAAATGTAATCGTCTTTTGTCAGACTGCTCTCGCCGGCTGTATTTGAAACAGTGAGTGTGACCGAATAGGTTCCGCTCTCGTTGAATTCAACAACCGGATTTTGAGAATTCTGATCGGTTCCATTTACAAAGGTAATTGTGGAAGGGTCAAATTCCCAGAGCCATTGTATCGGGCAGCCGGTAGTTTCATCTGTGAACTGAACCGGATTGGAGGTACAGATGACCGTATCACTCACCGTGAAATCTATTTGCGGCAGCACATCTTCAGCAACGGTGATGTAACCCGTAATGGTTTTGGTATCGGAACCGGCAGGATTGGAGACCGTTAAGGTAACGGCATAGGTGCCGGCCTGGTCATAAACGATACCTGTCGGATACTGATCGGTGGAGGAGGAGGGCGTAGCCCCGTCAAAAGTCCACTGCCACTCATACGGCACGCCTGTTGAGAGGTCGTAAAAGTCAAGGGCGCATCCTACGGGGATCAAGGTGTCAGAAGACCGGAAATCAGCAACAGGAGAGGCGTAGAAAGCTGTGGAAGACCACAACCCGCGTCCGTATGTTGAGGCTCTGACAGCATCATTGCTCCTGTCGGTACTGTCGTAGTAAATTTCGATCTCGGTAACGTTCGCCGATACGGGGAAACCGTCGGAGAAGGACAGCCATTCAGTCATTGCGTCGTTTTTGTAATATATGCCCGCATCCGTTCCGACATAAACACCTCCTTCATCCAGTTTGTAACGCTCAATGGTATTTGTACTGGCATTGGGCAGGTTCAGTGTAATATCTTCCCAGGTATAGCCCCGGTCGGTTGACTTGAATACTTTAAAAGCAAGCGTCAAATAAACAATATCCGGGTCGAAAGGATCGGTTTCGATATCGGTGGGAACCCCGACAGCAGGTAAGGAACCCGAAAGGTCTTCCCAGACAGGATTATCGGACAGCACATTGTCGGACATGAACATTTTTTTATTCCAGAAGGCTATGTAAAAGATATTGGGGTCTGCTTCACTTTGCTCGACGACATTTTGATTTGAACTCGTATTAAAATCCGTTATCTTGCTCCAATCGGGATAATAACCCTGGATATTTTTTCCGAGCCAGACATTTTTCATCCCCACAAACATATTGTTTGGATCTGTAAGATCAAGGGCCAGCGGAGTCACCCATGCTCCCGATTCACCGATACTGTTTGAAATGGAACCCTGGTTGATGTTGTTGAAAATCCTTGAAATGCCGGCGCCGTTGTAATATTCACCGTAAGCATAGCGGTCATCTTCAAAGTCATAGGTACAGTCCATTCCGTCACCTCCCATTACGGTCAGGAAACCGTCTTCTTCACCGAGATAGGTAGCTGTTCCGTTGTCCTGATACCCGTTCATGACTTTGTCTTTGTTGAGCCGCGCCTGGCCTATTTTGTAAACTTGTGAAATAGCCAGTCCGCTGGTGATCTCCGTCCAGTTTGCTCCGCCGTCATCCGTCCAGTAGATCCCTCCGTCAACACCTGCATACAACCTGTTGTTAAGGGGGTTAACAGCCATCACATGACAGTCGGCATGTACCGCATCAACACCGCAGTCGCCATACCAATGAGCCCTGATAAACCAACTGGCAGTCCCGTTGACAGATTTCCAGATGTTCACACCACCCGAGTAAACCACATCGGCATCTGTCGGGTCAACAGCTATGGCCAGGTCATACCAGCCCTGTCCGCCGTTTCCTCCGTTGCAGCCCCAACTCATGATGTTGGGAGAAGTGGCCTTTTTTGTAAAAGTCAGCCCCGCATCATCCGAACGGTAAGTGGCATTGTAAACGCTGCCGTTAACCGTATGAAAATAAACCACATTGGGGTCGGCGGGCGTGACTCCTATCACACCCCGGGAAGAATTGCTGATCACCGAAGATATCTTTGTCCAGTTGTCTCCCCGGTCGGTGCTGCGATAAAAATCACCGTTTGAAGTGGCAAAAACGATCTCCGGGTCATCGGTTTTGTAAGCCATGTGTTTGAAATTGCCACCCTGAACGAGTGTCCATGTCGTACCGCCATTGGTTGTTTTGAATATTCCTCCCGAAGTTGCCGCAAGCAGTTCATCGGGAAAGTCAGGATGAATAAGCAGCCAGCCGACAGTTACGTTGCCCATTCCGTCGTTGGCAAAGTCGAAAGTGATGCCGCCATCGGTACTTTTCATAACGCCCATTCCTACAGCATCCCCAGCATCGCGGTCACCTGTTCCGATGTAAATAATGTCCGTATTGTTGTAATTGACAGCTATGGCCGAAACACCCAGCGTAGGTAAGTTATCGGTGTAACTGGTCCAGGTCTGGCCGCCATCGTTTGTGATCCACAAGCCGCCGGCAGGAGCACCCACATAAATAATATCGGGATCGGTCGGATGGAAAGCAATGGCATTCAGTCGTCCGTTGCCATTGGGCTGTCCTGTGCCCGCATTTCCGGGCTGCTCAATTGGCCCCAGGTTGACCCAGTCACCCTGGAACTCATTATCACGAACTGAAGTATTTTGTTTCCGGAATTCAAAATAACTTTTGAAAGTTTCATCAGCCGGACGTTTGGTGCCATCGGGATATATTCTTGTGGCCCAGTAATATTCCCAGCGTTTAAAGGGTTTATAGCCGCTACCCGGTGTGATCTCCCGGTTTTCCCAATATTTGTTGAAAGCTTCAACCGTTTCGTAAAAGTTGGCGTCCGGGTCCTGCATCATCTCAATCCAGTAGGGATAATGTGCATAGTCTTTTTTGTTGTTTTGTAAATTGGCCTGTGACAAGGCGGTGAAAGAAAAGGCTGCAATCAGTACAGCGATCAGGGTAATTTTTTTCATCTTTTTGTAAATTAATGACAATGGCTTACAAAGGTAATCACAATTATATAACTAACTTAATTAGCCAACATGATTTATTCGGATTGCACTGGGATGTTAAGATTTTGTTAACCGGGGGTTGGGGGGGAGTGATAAATGATGAATGATAAATGATGAATGATGAATAATTCAAAACTCCGGAAACATCATCTTACGCTTTTCTAATAAATGAGATCAGGTATTTGATTTCCCGGTCCGTTATGTTTATTTGTCTGGATTTATCAAACATCGAATGTTGGATTTATCGAACATCAAACATCGAACATCAAACATCAAACATAGAGAATCCTCCCTTTTTCTCATTCTTTTTTCGTCCGGATCATCATTTCGAGCTGGTCCCACAATTCTTGTGGTATTTTTTCGAGCATGTTGAACTCACCAGCACCCTGGAGCCATTCGCCGCCGTCAATTGTGATTACCTCGCCGTTGATGTATGCCGAATAATCGGAAACCAGGTAAGCAGCCAGGTTTGCCAGTTCCTGATGTTCACCGACACGTTTCAAAGGTACTCTTTTTGAGATGTCAAATTTTTCTTTCAGGTCGCCGGGCAGCAGGCGGTCCCAGGCGCCTTTGGTAGGGAAGGGGCCGGGGGCGATGGCATTCATACGGATGCCGTATTTTGCCCATTCCACGGCCAGCGAACGGGTCATGGCCAGTACACCGGCTTTGGCTGTCGCCGAGGGTACCACATACCCGCTGCCTGTCCAGGCGTAAGTAGTTACAATGTTCAGAACCGTGGCTGATTTCTGCTCTTCCTTTATCCAGTGCTTTCCAAAAGCGAGGGTACAGTTCTTACTGCCTTTCAGCACAATGTCAATGATCGTGTCGAAAGCATTGGACGACAGCCGTTCGGTGGGGCTGATGAAATTCCCGGCGGCATTATTGACCAGGACATCAGCTTTTCCGAAAATTTTCAATGTTTCGGCCAGCACATTTTCCACTTCTTCATAATTGCGGACATCACAGGCTACCGGGTGAATTTCTCCCCCGGTTTCCTTTTTCATTTCAGCGGCTGCTTTTTGCAGTTTTTCCAGATTGCGTGAGGTGATCACCACCTTTGCGCCAAGCATCATAAAGTAACGGGACATGGATTTCCCAAGCCCGGAGCCGCCGCCGGTAACCACGATTACTTTTTGGTCCAGCTCTTTGTTTTTGAACATAGGTTCTGTGTGCATGGTTTATGATTTTTGCTGCAAAATACAATTTTTAAAGTATATCCGGAATAAGAATTTACAAACATTCATTTGGGTGGAGTGATGGAAGATTGAGTCCATTCCGAAAACTCGAAATTGGTAAAATAGCCACCATCCCGATAGCTATCGGGACCAAGACACCAAGGTGCACAAAGGGCTTGAGCAATATCTATCCGAGAAGAGGATCAATGCTCATCACAATGATCATCACCAGTACAAAATAATTGATCCGCATGAAATAAAACATCGGTTTGAAATCCGGTTTCCGGGAATTTAATAAACGGGAGAAAACAACCATAAGCCACAGAGCTGCGGTCACAATGATAATTTTAAAAGCCAGCAGTGTGATCAGGCCTGAAAGCGCAACCATTATGGCTGCAATGGCCGTGGCTGCCGTCCACATAAAAGTAGCTCTTTTGATCTGTTCTTTGCTGATCATGGAAGTGATGGACGGATAACCTGCTCTTTTGTATTCATCGCCGTATTTCAGCATAAGCAACCAGAAGTGAGGTACCTGCCAGATGAAAAAGAAGAAGGCGAGCAGGAACAACCCCGGATCAGTCAGCAAGCCGCCGGCAGCCACCCATCCCACCATTGGTGGCAGGGAGCCGATAATACTTCCGGGAATGACTGCAAAAGCTGTTTTCCGCTTCAGGGGAGTATAAATTCCGTTGTACCAGATCAGCGCCAGCAAACCCAGCTCAGCAGCCAGAAAATTGCTGCCAATGTAAATCATTAAAGTGCCGGCAACGATTTCAACGATGGCAATGACCAGTACCGCTTTTTCACTGATTTTCCCGGCAGGGATGGGCCTGTTTTTGGTCCGTTCCATCAAGGCATCCCTGTCCCTGTCCTGAAAATGATTGAGTGCCGAAGAACCGCAGGCCAGGATGAATATCCCGATCGTGGGTAGAATGATACCCGCATCAAAAGTATGACCTGCCAGAACATATCCCACCATGGTCGTCAGCATCACGGCAAATGTGATCTTAACTTTGTTGAGTTCAAGCAGTAATTTCAACTTACCTTTCAGAGAAGTATCGAAGGTATGTGCAGGCAAAACGGCCGGCAACGGAATATTTTTCATGTTATTTAAGGGTTTCAAGGTAATCAATTATTTTGTTGATCTGATCGTCATTCAAAACATTTCCATATTGGATCATCAGTCCGGGCTGGTAGCTTTTTACAAGTGAAGCATTGGGGTCTTTGATGGATTCCATGATGTAATCCCGGTCAACGGTAATTATTTTTTCTTCTCCGTTGACAATCACGGTTTCCTGCCTCCCGACAAGACCTTTAAAGCTTGGTCCGACCAACCTTGTTCCGTCGCGCGTATGGCACGAAAAACAGGCATTTTGCTTCATCAGCGTCAAACCGGGGTGCTCGTTACTTGTGTCGGGTTTTGACTTCAGCCAGGAAGTGTAATCATCGTTATCCAGAACGGTAATTGTAGTCAGCATATAGGAATGGAGTTGCCCGCAGTATTCGGCACAAAGAATATCATAAGTGCCTTTCTTTTGTGCGGTAAACCACATCCAGTTGTCACCACCGGGAACAACATCCTCTTTGATCCGGAATGCCGGAATGTAAAGTGAGTGTAAAACGTCTTTTGAGAAAAGGTTTAGCTTGACGGGCTTGTCAACAGGTACGACAAGCGAGTCACTGAATCTGCCGTCGGGATATTCAAATGACCACTTCCACATTTGCCCGGTGGCATTTATTTCCATGGCATCGTCTGGCGCATTGCGCATTGGCGTATAACCGGTCCACCCATACCAGAACATGATGAGTACCAGAATTGTCGGCACTACAGTCCACACCACTTCCAGCGTGTTGTTATGGGAAATGTTTGTTGCCACAGGATTTTTCTTTTTTCTGTATCTGAAAAGAAAATACACCATAACAACCGTAATCCCAACCAGGAAAAAGATACTTATGCCCAGGATAAGGTAAAGTGTAAAGTCAACTCCTTCAACAAAATTTGAAGCATTCATAGTTTCGTGTTTATCTTGTTAAATAATCAAGAATGACCATGATGAGGAAAAAGGTGAACAGGGCCATGACAATTGTGATCATGATACGGTAAAGTTTACCTTCAAACTTCAGGTGCATAAAATAAAAGCCGACGACCAGTGCCTTGATTGATGCGATCAACAATGCCGTAGCCACAGTCAAAGTTCGCAGGTTGGCTCCGGTAATCGAAATAAAAACGGTCATACCGGTCAGTAAAATAAGGGCTACCCACGTTCCGACAAGTTCCGAATAGCCGGAAATGTGTTCCTGCCCGTGGTTTTTTGAGATGATATTTTCTTTGTTTTCCATGCTATTAATGAATTAAGTAAAACAACGGGAACAGGTAGATCCAGATAACATCAACCAGATGCCAGTAAAGGCCCGAATTTTCAAGCAGAGAAATCCGGTTTTTATGGACGCGGCCTTTTTTGATCAATCTGATGACTATTCCTATAAATATCCCCCCGACAATAACATGAAGAGCATGCAGCCCGGTCATGAAAAAATAGAGGTAAAAATAGAGCCGTTCACCCACAGGCAACGAATTGTAATGGTCCATACCTGGGAAAAGGCCATGCTCGAATTTGGCTCCCCATTCAAAATATTTGATGACCAGAAATATGAGCGCTGCAAAAATAGTTGCAACCGCCAGTGAAATGGACAGTTTTGTATCCCCTTTTTGCAAAGCAGTAATGGACATGGCAATGGTCAGACTGCTGGTCAGCAGAACGATGGTGTTGATGGTTCCCATCCAGACGTTGAGTTCAAAAGAAGCCAGCAAAAAGGCGTTCTGGTTGAGGTAACGGTAAGCCATATACACGATAAACAGCCCGCCAAACAACAACAGTTCGGTGTACAGGAACAGCCACATCCCCATTTTGGATGCTTTTGCATCAAACTTATGGCCGGAGTTGGGTAAAACAAATGCGTGGTTCATGGTTAAATCAGTTTTTATCATGGGTCTTTTTATTTTTCATGGTTGCTTTTGGCATTGGGATAATTATAAGGCCCGCCTTCGGTCAATTCAGGCATTTTATCAAAATTATGCAGAGGTGGCGGAGAGGCAGTCTGCCATTCCAGCGTGATGCCCTGCCACGGGTTTTCAGGAGCAGTTTTACCTTTCATGTATCCGGCGATCAGGTTGCCGATCATCAACAAAAGCCCGGTAACCAATACCCATGATCCCACGGTTGAGACAACATTTAACGTATGAAATTCAGGCAGGTAATCGTAATATCTCCTGGGCATGCCCTCCAGTCCGAGAATAAGCATGGGGAAATACAACATATTAAACCCGATGAATAAAATAGTAAAAGCGATGTTCGCTACCCGCATGTTGTACATCTTACCCCAGATTTTCGGGAACCAGTAATGCAGGGCCCCGAAGAAGGCAAATCCGGCACCACCGAACATGACATAATGAAAATGCCCTACAACAAAATAGGTATCGTGCACATGGATATCAGCGGCAACGGCACCCAGAACCAGGCCGGTCAATCCCCCGATCATGAAATTGAAAATGAACGCAAGTGCAAAAAGCAGCGGTACCTGAATATTGATAGATCCCTTGTAAAGCGTGGCTACCCAGTTAAATACTTTGATGGCTGTGGGTATGGCGACAAAAAATGTCAGGATGGAGAAAATAATTGCTGCCGGGCCGCTCATGCCCGAAGTGAACATGTGGTGGCCCCAGACAAAATACCCCACAAAAGCAATGGCCATGCTGGAATAAGCGATGGCTTTGTAACCGAAAATAGTCCGCTGGGCAAAGGTGGGAATGATCTCCGAAACAATCCCCATGGCCGGAAGCGCCATGATATAAACGGCAGGATGTGAATAGATCCAGAACATGTGTTGATAGAGAATGGGGTCGCCGCCAATGGCCGGATCGAAAAGACCGATGCCGAATACACGCTCGGCAACGATCATCAGCAGTGTAATGCCAATGACGGGTGTGGCCAGCAACTGGATCCATGAGGTGGCATACAATGACCAGGCAAAAAGTGGCATCTGGTTGAAACCCATGCCCGGCGTTCGTAAACGGTGAATAGTGACAATGAAATTAAGTCCGGTAAGAATGGAAGAAAATCCGAGAATGAAAGCCGCCAGCACCGCCATGGTAACATTGGTTCCTGTTTTTACGCTGTAAGGTGCATAAAATGTCCAGCCCGTATCGGCCGGGCCACTGCCGTAAACCAGGGTGGACAAGGCAAACAATGCCCCCAGTACATAAAGCCAGTAGGATAAAAGATTTATTTTAGGAAAAGCCACATCATCGGTACCCAGCATCAGCGGTAAAAAGAAATTACCGAATACAGCCGGGATACTGGGTATGATAAACAAAAAGATCATGATCACCCCGTGAAGTGTAAATACCTGGTTGTAGGTTTGCGGCGACATGATGTCGCGGCCGGGGTTGAGCAGTTCAAGTCGCATGGCTACACCCAACCCGGCTGCCACGAGAAAAAACAACCCGACCGAATACAGGTACATCAACCCGATGCGCTTATGGTCAAGCGTAAAAAGCCAGGAGAATACGCCCTTTTTGGTTTGGAAAAAATTCGTCTGAGGTAAAGCAGCTACAGTCATAGTTTATGTTTTATGCTTTGTGTAAATGTTTTTTATGTTTTTTTCTTTTAAAGACCATCGTAAATAACAGGCTGCCGGCCAGCAGCAAAATGATCGTACCCGAAACTTTTGTGGCATTGAACACATACTTTTTTCCTTCGGGATCGTAACTGAAACAATAATTCAGTACTTTGTTGATGGTTGGGCCCGAACGTCCCTGCCAGGCTTCTACAATAGCCATTTTCAGGTCGAAAGGGAGAAAATAGGTGCTCCCGTAAAGGTACCGGGTAATTTTGCCTTTGGGGCTCAAGACGATCAGTGTTGCAGGATGGATGTAATTGTCACCATCCTTTTTAACTTTAAATCCGACTTCATCCAATAGTTTCCGAATGGTTGCACTGTCGCCGGTAAAAAACTTCCAGCCATTGTCTTTATCACCATGCGATACCAACTTTGCATAAGTCTTTTTCTTTTGTCCGGCCAGCGGTGGCTTTTCCACAGGGCTGAAACTGATGGTGTAAACCTGGTAATCTTTGCCCAGGTCAATATCCGTTTTGTCCATTGCTTCGGCCAGTCCGTTCAGCAAGGGACTGCAAATACCCGGACACTCATAATACACCAATGCCAGCACAGTGGGCTTATCCAGGCTTTCCCTGATGTTTACTTTCTCATATTTTTCATCGGTGAAAACCAGATCGTTGCTGATGTATTCATCAAGGTGTTCGAAGACACCCAATTGCTGACCGGCAGATACTGTGGATCCTGGGTCTTGTGCAAGAAGAAAATAGGAAAAACCGGTAAAAAAAATTGTCAGAAAAGGGATGATTAATTGTTTCATAAATTAGTTAAAATCGTTTGAATTAACGGTTTGAAATCACGGCCGCTAATTTAGACTAAATAAAAATAAGGATTAAAGACTGTTTTATGAAATTTGTCATATCGTGCCCAAGTGGTTTTGAGAAGTACAAGAGAATATTTTTAAAGTATAAGATTACCCGGAAATGATTGAGTGAGCCAAAACAATATTAATTGAGAGAAAAAGAACAGGGAGCAAAACACACCGTATTCACCAACCGGTTTGACCGCTCCCTGACCCGTGGAACAAAAAGGTACCTGGATTTATGTTTGATGTTTGATGTTCGGTGTTTGATGTTTAAAGACATTAACACAAAAATACGACATGAAATTCCCAAAGACTATCAGATATGTTGCAAATGATGCAAGAGATGTTGCAATTTCTTTTTCATCTATTCAACGATATCTTGCAACCGTATCCATGTCCATGCTTTTACTATCATGCTGCATCATCTTTTTATGAGGTTTAAGCATTTTTTGAGGCGGACTTATGTATGGTATTCCCAATGATAACCCCCGTAAAATGAAAAGAATGCCCAGTAACACAATAAACCAATTCAATAAGTAATTGTATCTTTTTCTTAAACCGGTACCAATGAGGTTTCCCATCAGAGGAATAGCCAGCATAACAGGAATTGTTCCGAGGCCAAAAATGATCATATAGAAAATACCGAAAAGAACATTGTTTGTATTTATTGCTCCGGCGATGGCAACATACACCAGCCCACAGGGAAGTAAACCGTTCAGCAATCCGATCAAAAACAGAGATGGAAAGGAATTTATGGTAAAAAGTTTCCTGATTTTATTGATCATTTTACCGGTATAACCAAAGAAGAAAGCTTCCACATTTATCTTCCCTTTGAAAAGTGCAGGGAAAATGACAGAAAGTATCATTAAGACACCGATGAAGACGGATGCTCCCCTTTGAAGCCCTGCCATTTCAATCCCCTGCCCTAGCAAACCGAACAAAGCACCGAGGATGCCGTACGTGATGATGCGGCCGGTATTGTACGTGATGCCCCCCAGTATGCGGCGCCCCCAACTTTTTTTACCAAGCGGTAAACCAATGGCAATGGGCCCGCACATACCTATGCAATGCAGGCTGCCCACAAGTCCGGTTATCAGTGCGATGAGATATAGTTCGTTATAATTCATTAAATTAATTGAAATAAAATGGTTTTTCTATGTAGTATTTCCTGTTGTTTTCTTCCCAGTAAATTTTCAGGTAGTATTTACCCTTTTTAAACTCTTTTTTAGGGAAGGTCATTTTCAGGGTACTGTCTGGCCTGATGTCGAAGACCATGTCAAGCTTTATATCCGATGGACGGTAAAAGGTTATCGTTCCCGTATCAGGGTTGATATCGGGGAAGGTTATCACAACCACATCAGTTTCCTGAAAAGCCCTTACCTGGTTTGCAAAGGGCCCCGCATTTTTGATCTCATCAATACGTTCCTGATAGATTAACCCTTTTGGATAATAATCTTCTTCAACAAGGTCAATGGGGTGTTGGGTACTCATATATACAAAGGAAAATATCAAAGACATGAACAAAATAATGGCTATCGTCAGTTTTGTTCCCCAATTCCATTTTATTTTCATCGGTACTTTTTTTGTTATCGTTTCAACAGACTGCCCCGGCCTTTTACTTTTTTGGTTTATCCAAAGCATTCGGGCCGACAAAAGTAGTGTGATAAACCTCTTTTTGTTCGCCGTTCATATAAAGTCCGATCTTTATTTGTGTTTCGGAATGTTTAACATGGTCTTTAGCAAGTACAACCAGAAATTGCCCTTTGCCAACTTCACCTTCAGGTATTATATTATGTCCGCCGATAAAACGTATGTTTCCTTCAGGTTCATTCAGTTCAAAATCAATCTCTATCGGTTTGTTGGCCTTGTTAACGATTGTATAATTATAAATATTGCTGATACTGTCGGTTCCGTAATCCTGATAAAGTGTTCCCGGTACCCTGAGGATAGTAGCCTCAAAATCGCCCCTGAATGCAAACAGGGCAGCAACAAAAAAGATCATTAAAGTAAGTGCCACAGAATAGAAAATAGTTCTGGCATTAAAAAGATGATGATGTCCTGTTTCAATTCCTTCTTCCGAATCGTAACGGATCAGTCCTTTCGGTTTTTTTACTTTTTCCATTACACTGTTACAAGCGTCAATACAGGCGGTGCAATTAATACACTCCAACTGCGTGCCGTTCCTGATGTCAATGCCTGTCGGGCATACCTGAACGCAGAGGTCACAGTCAATACAATCCCCGTCTGTTTTGTTCAATGGTCCCCGGGGCTCGCCACGCTGGTAATCATAAGCAACGATCACTGTTTTCTTGTCAATCAACACACCCTGTAACCGGCCATAGGGACAGGCAATGGTACAGACCTGCTCGCGGAAAAAAGCAAAGATGAAATAAAAAACCCCGGAAAAGATCAACAGGCCGACGAATCCTTTATAATTTTGTGCAAGCCCTTCGCGGTAATAGACAAAAAGCTCATCGGTGCCAATGATATAAGCCAGGAATATATTTGCCGTAATGAATGAAATAAGAAAGAAAACGGTATGCTTGAGGGATTTTTTCCAAATTTTAACAAAAGTCCACGGGGCGGTATCCAGTTTCCGTTGTGAGGTAGCATTCCCTTCAATCCAGTACTCAATACGGCGAAAAATGAATTCCATAAAAATCGTTTGAGGGCAGACCCATCCGCAAAAAATCCGGCCGTAGATCACGGTAAACAAAATGATAAAGATAAGAGCCGTAATAAACATGAGCAGGATGAGATGGAAATCCTGTGGCCAGAAGACCATTCCGAAAATGATAAATTTTCGTTCCAGAAAATTGAACAACAGTAGCGGTTCATTGTGGACTCTGATGAACGGAGCGAAATAGAAAAACAATAATAGAATGAGTGCTACTGCCTTGCGACGGTTAAAAAATATCCCTTTCGGTTTTCTGGCATAAATCCATCTTCTTTTTCCTTCGCTGTCAACCGTTGTCAGGCGATCACGGAAATAGACCTTTTCTTTCGTATAATTTGGTTTTGCCATGTTTAACTATTAAACAAAGAATGCGCGATAAAAATAAATAAATATCAAAAAGCCGAATTATAAAACCCGGCTTTTCGATTAATAAAAGTAAGGTCTGAAAACTTTAATATTTGTTACCCTGCGGAGCTTTCGGATTGGCTGGTGTGGTGCCATGCAGTTTCACCAGAATATAACTGATTACTTCCAGCCGTTTTTGTTCGGAAAGCTGACTTTTATAAGGGAGCATTCCTTTTTCAATTACACCATTGGTTACAACATTATAAAGGTCTTCAACCGTATTTCCATGGATCCAGTAATCGTCGGTCATATTAGGGCCGACCAGCCCGCCACCATCCGCCAGATGGCATGCTGCACATATCTTGGTCCATGTTTCCTTTCCGGAAGCCAGCGAAGCATCATCAGTGAGCAGTTCAACTTTAAATTCTGCTGCCGGTGTTGTTGTTTCAGCAGCTTTTGTCACAGCTACCTTTTTCATCTCATTGGCAAATTCCCTGTCCTGAATCAAATCGTCCGGATGAAAAACGAAAAGCCGGATAAGATAGACTGCGGCAAAAACAATTGTGATGTAAAACAACCATTTCCACCAGGGTGGAAGGTCGTTGTCGAGTTCCCTGATGCCGTCATATTCATGATCTTTGATCAACCGGTCATTGGTCAGGGTGTCTATTTCATAATCCCCGTTATTATTTTGTTGTTTGATATTCTCTGAAGCCATTGTTATAAATTTTAATTTTTCAACTGATTATCAAAATTTTCCTCAAAATCATCATTGTCATCCAAAGGCATGTTTTTCATTTCCTCAATATAGTCTTTGTCGGCATTAAATACCTGAATGCCGATGATGATAAAAAACACGAGGAAAATGATCAACGAGATAATGGGATAGATCTCTACCCCGTTGATTTGTTCCAAAGTATGGGTGACAATTTTCATTTTACAGGATAATTACTGTTCGCTCAATTGACGTTGTGAATTTCCGCTATACAGATCAACACCAAGGCGTTGTAAGTAGGCAATCAAAGCAATGATTTGCTTGTTGGGTTCCACATCAATGCCTGCACTTTTCAAGTCGGCGGCAATATTAGCGGCCTGGGCTTCCAGGTCTTTGAGGGCCTGTCCGTCAGCATATCCTTCGGGATAAGGGGTTCCCAGACTTGTCAACACCCTGATCTTTGAGGGAAGATTTGACACATCCAGGTCTTTTTCGATCAACCATGGATAAGGTGGCATGATGGATTCGGCATTTAACTTTTGCGGGTCAAGCATGTGATTATAATGCCATGAATTGGGTTTATAATTGGGTAATGATTTTACCCCCTCCCTGGCCAGATCAGGCCCGGTACGTTTCGAACCGAACTGAAACGGGCGGTCATAAACCGTTTCACCGGCTTTGGTATATTCTCCGTAACGCTCCACCTCGCTCCTGAAAGGCCTGATCATTTGAGAATGACAAAGATAGCATCCTTCGCTCAGGTAAATATCACGTCCTTCCAGTTCAAGCGGCGTATAAGGTTTTATACTTGCTATGGTCGGGACATTTGATTTGACAAGGTACATGGGGATGATCTCTATCAATCCGCCAATGAGAATCACGACCAGTGAAGCAACGGTAAATTGCAATGGTCTTCCTTCCAGTTTCCTGTGCCATCCTTCATTGGACTTGGGTGCCGGTTTGGCCGGTGCGGCATCTTCCTGGTATCTTACAAAATTGCCTGCGGCAGCAGTTTTCCAGACATTAACAATGAATAAAATTGCCCCGATTAAATAGAGTGTGCCGCCAAAAGCACGCAAATAATACATGGGCAATATCTGGGTAACCGTTTCAAGGAAGTTAGGATAGGCAAGGTATCCTTCGGGGGTGAATTGTTTCCACATAAGCGCCTGGGTGAAACCGGCGAAATACAAAGGAATGGAAAAGAACAACATACCGGTCGTTGCGATCCAGAAGTGGACATTGGCCAGTTGTTTCGACCAGAGTTTTGTGTTAAACAAGCGCGGTGTCAGCCAATAGATCATTCCAAAAGTCAACATACCATTCCACCCAAGTGTTCCGATGTGTACATGACCAATGGTCCAGTCGGTGAAATGACTTAGCGCATTCACCGTTTTCAACGACAGCATGGGTCCTTCAAATGTTGACATACCGTAAGCGGTAACCCCAACAACAAACATTTTCAAAACAGGGTCTTCACGGACTTTATCCCAGGCTCCGCGGAGTGTCAGCAGGCCGTTGATCATACCTCCCCATGAAGGGGCGATCAGCATGATTGAAAAGGCTACGCCCAGTGCCTGTGCCCAATCGGGAAGTGAAGAATACAACAAATGGTGAGGCCCGGCCCAGATATAAATAAAGATCAAAGCCCAGAAGTGAATGATAGATAATTTGTATGAATAGATGGGCCTGTTTGATGCTTTCGGAACAAAATAATACATCAAACCCAGATAAGGTGTGGTCAGGAAAAATGCAACGGCATTGTGTCCGTACCACCATTGTACCAGCGCATCCTGTATGCCGGCATAAATCGGGTAGCTGTGCAGGAATGAGGTGGGTATCTGAAGGTTATTTACAATGTATAATACGGCAACAGTCACCCAGGTGGCAATGTAAAACCAAATGGCAACATAAATGTGTTTCACCCGGCGTTTGACCAGGGTCATGAGCAGGTTAAGGCCGAAAACCACCCAGATAATGACAACCAGAATGTCAATAGGCCAGATAAGTTCTGCATACTCTTTGGATTGTGTCAGTCCCAAAGGGTAGGTGATGGCTGCAAGCACAATGATCAACTGCCAGCCCCAGAAATTGATAAGTCCCAGGGTTTTGCTGTACATCGGTGTTTTCAGCAACCGGGGTGTTGAATAATAGATCGCCAGGAAAATACCGTTTCCAACAAATGCAAATATGGCACCGTTGGTATGTAATGGACGCAGGCGGCTAAAAACCAGCCATTCGAGTCCTCCGCTCATCCTGGGGAAGATCAATTCGAAAGCGATGGTCAATCCAACAAGCATGGCAATGAATCCCCATAATACCGTCGCATAGAGAAACATTTTGGAAAGCTTGTTGTCATAAGTAAACTTCTGTAATTCCATAAGCATTTTGTTAATTAATTCGACTTAGTTTTATTGTTGTTTTCTTTTTTTGATTCTTTTTCTTCAGTATCTTTCTCTAATTCGTCGCCCTCTTTTTTTTTTCGACTTTGTAATCGTCGAATAACATACGCACGGCCGGTGAGTCGGTATCGTCATATTGGCCGCTCCTGACTGCCCATATAAAACCGGCAAGAAACCCCCCGGTTACAAGTACACCAAGAATAATCAGGATCAGGATAACAGACATGAAAAATAAAGATTGTTGGTTTTTAACTGGGGTCAAAAATATTAAATTATTTAAATATGTGCGTATCTATCATAATAAAAAAACAGGATTTTTATTAACAATCAATGCGTTATAATACCGTATTTAATTATAGGAATTTGCGTCCTGATAAATTGACGGTCAGCGTGGCAAATGCAACAACGCTGATTGAACTTACAGGCATCAAAACGGCTGCTATCAGCGGTGAAAGAGTTCCCTGCACTGCAAAAAAGATACCGGCAACATTATACAGGAATGAGATCAAAAAGCTGATTTTAACTATATTCATTGAAATTTTGGTAAAACGGATAAAACGATAAAGTTTTCCAAAACGTGAGCTTTCCAGAATGCCGTCGCAGGCAGGGGAGAAGCTGTAAATGTCATCGGCCACGGTCAGTCCGACATCGCTTTTCATCAGGGCGCCTGCATCGTTCAGCCCGTCGCCGATCATCAACACTTTGCGCCCTTCAGCTTTCAGTTTTTCAATGAAATTCATTTTATCGGCCGGGCTTTGATGAAAAAAAAGCGCTGTATTATCGCCGAAAAGCGGCTGAAGTGTTTCGCGTTCCGATTCATTATCCCCCGACAGCAAATAAAGCTTGTAATTGTCTTTCAGGCTTTCAATTACTTCACTTAGCCCGGGACGATACTGGTTCCGTATTTTAAAGTATCCTTTCACCTGGTTCCCTAAAAACACATATACATTTGTCGAGTCGGGGTTGTCGTCTTCTTTGCCCAGGACGAATTTTTTGGAGCCTATGTTTATCCTCACATTGTTCACTTTACCCGAAATACCCATGGCCGGAATTTCCTGAAAATCTTCTATTTCGTCCTCTGCATTTTCCGCTATAAAATCTTTTATCGTAGTACTTAACGGGTGGCTTGAGTTACTTACAAGTGCTTTGATCATGGATAGTTCTTTTTTCGTGAGTTCATCCCCGACAAATTCAACATGCATGCTCCGACTTATGGTCAGCGTTCCGGTTTTATCGAAAACCACGGTATCAACGGAGTGGAGTTTTTCGATAACGTCTGTATTTTTTATATAAAAACCGTTCCGCCCAAAAAGGCGCATGGTGCTGCCGAAAGTAAAAGGGACGGTCAAGGCCAGTGCACACGGACACGCAATGATCAGTACCGAGGTAAACGCAAACGTGGCCAGCGAAGGATTATTGAAAAACCAATAAACGGCAGCCGAAAGGGCAATAAAAAGAATGATCACCGTAAAATATTCACTTACCCTGTTTACGATCAGTTTCAAATGGGAGGGTGATTCTTCCTTGTTGGCGTTCTGGTTCCATAACTGGGTAAGGTAACTTTGCTCCACATCTTTAAGCACTTCCAGTTCAATGTTTCCGCCCACCTGTCTTCCTCCGGCAAAAACCATTTCCCCCTCTTCTTTCGGCACGGAAATGGATTCACCGGTAACAAACGAGTAATCAATGTTTGCTTTACCTTTTAAAATCGTTGAATCCACCGGGATGAGTTCGCGGTTCCTGATCAGGATACGTTCTCCTCTGGTAACTTTGGATAAAGGGATATGCTCTTCCTTTCCGTTAACGATCTTCGTTACGGCGACCGGAAAATAGGATTTGTAATCCCTTTCGAATGAAAGCGCCCGGTATGTTTTTCCCTGATACCATTTTCCAACAAGGAGTAAAAAGACAAGCCCAACCAGTGAATCAAAATAACCGATTCCGTGCCCTGTGAGTATGTCATAAGTGCTCTGCAAAAAAAGTGTAAATATCCCCAGGGTGATGGGGACATCAATATTCACCATTTTATGTTTCAGCCCCTTGAAAGCCGAAAGGTAGTAATCGTTGGCGCTGTAAAACACTACCGGTAATGATAAAATAAAGCTAAGCCAACCGAACATTCTGGTAAACGATTCACTCAAGTGTTCCCCTCCCGGCAGATACTCGGGAAAGTTGTAAAGCATGACGTTTAGCAGGCTGAAGCCGGCCACACCGATTTTTATCAAAAGTTCACGGTCGCTTTTTTTTGATTCCTTTTGGTCCAGCTTGTCCAGTGTAATTTCGGGGATATAATGAACGGAGACCAGCAATTCGACTAGTTGCCTGAGTGATATTTCGCTGTTTTTGAAAGTAATGCTTACTGTTTTTCGCGGAAAATTCACATCGGAGTATATGATCCCCGGGTTCAGTGTATTCAGGTGTTCCAGCAGCCAGATGCATGAGGCGCAGTGGATTGACGGAATAAACAAATCCACTTTGCTGGTGTCACCGTCTGAAAAAGTAAGCAGTTTTTCTTTGATCTCTTCCAAGTCAAGGAAGGCATATTTGTCACCTACTTCTTCCTGTTCCACCTTTTTACCCGGCATGGGTTTGATTTCATAATACTGTTTCAGATTTTGCTGATCCAGTATCTGGTAAACGGTTTTGCAACCATGACAACAAAAAGGTTTATCATCATATATTACGGGGTGTTTTCCGCAATCTTCTCCGCAATGCACACATTTTTGCCCCATGGTGCGGATATTTCAAGGGTTAGGGTCGTTATTGTGCATCGGTTACCCTGTACCCAGGGAAAGTAACGGACCACATACCACGGAGTTGGCCTGCCTTGAAATTGGTGGCTTTATCATCAGGATATAATTCAGCAATTTTTTTTGCGACATCCGGTTTGATGTCTTTTCCGGGAATTCCGTGACATTTCAGGCATAATACATCCACAACTATGGGGTTATAATAAACCGGTTGTCCTTTTTCGTTCCAGGTGATCATGGCAGGGCTCCATTTTTTTGATAAATTATTGATTATGTATCCTTTGAAAACGTTGCTTTCGTTTTTTGACATGTCGTTAAGCGGGTTCCTGTATTTTTTTGCCAGACGTTTTATGTAAACCTTTTCTGCCAGCGAGATGGAGTCGGTAATCTCCATAGCCCTTTTGTTGCAAAAAGAAACAGCATGAACAGTGCCGCCTTCTTTTATTGCTTTGCGGAGTTCCTGTTTTAACTTTAATTGTGTAGTTGCGGCAATCTTCCTTCCCCGTTCGAGCAACATCTCTCTGATGCTGTCGTCCAGTACAATATTAATGACCGTATCGGGAACAATGACAACCGGCTTGTATTCAGCCTTCTCTGAAGATTGTTTTTGTTTTTGGTTATGGCATGCAACTAAAAATAGTCCTGCAATCAAACTGAATAAGAAAACTTTTTTCATGATGTGAACATTTAATTATTTAATTTCAAATACTTCAACAATTCGTCCTTTAAAACGCAGGTCTTTTCCGGCAAGCGGATGGTTAAAATCAAAACCCACAGCATCGTCCAGTACTTTGATAATTTTCCCCAGGTGTTTGATCCCGTAATTGTCTGTCATGGGGATAAAATTTCCAACCCTGAGCATTTTTTCATCTATTTTGCCATCTACCTCAAAAGTATCTTTCGGAACATCAAAGATCGCATAAGGGTCCACCGGCCCGTAAGCATCTTTTGAATGAATAATGAAATCAAAATCGTCACCTGCCTTTAAGCCGTAAAGATTTTTTTCAAATCCTTCAACAAGCTGCCCGTTTCCAAAGGTAAAGGTTACCGGCTTTCCCGGGGTAACTTTCTCAATTAATTTTTCATCGGGCAAAGCGGTCAACGTGTAAAAAAGTTTCGCCGATTTACCTTTGTCTATTTTCATGATTTATAACACTTAATTGGTTCATTACAAAGATGCGTACTTTTTGATACAAGGAAAAAATTTAATTTCAATACTTAAAATCCAATCATTTTTGAATTTTTTGTTGGTCAAACTTTTAAAGAACTTTATTTCAGATCATTCAGAATGACTGCTGTTTTTTCTTCATCGGTTATTTCCCCGTCAATCCAGTGAATTTCTACACCGTTCTTTTCCATTCTTCTGAACCAGGTCATTTGTCGTTTGGCAAACTGGTGAATGGCTGTGTTCAGCAACCTGAACATTTCATCATAATTCATTTCACCCGTTACATATTTTGTTACATACCTGTATTCCAGCCCGTAGAAAGCAAGTTGCCCCGATGTTAATCCTGTATTCAACAAATGCTTAACTTCTTCTATCATCCCTTCTTTCAGCCGGGTTTTAAGCCGCCGGGTTATCCTTTCCCTGATTATCGCCCGGTCAAAACGGATACCAAAATTAACAGATTCTGTTTTTGGCAGTTCAACAATTTTTTCCGGACTATTTTTCTCATACTCTCTGATCTCTATTGCCCGGATAGTGCGGTTACGGTCAGTAATTTCCGTTGTGTTGTGCAGGTCACCAAATTGATTCAGCATTTTAACGAGTTCTTTATGCGACAGTTTTTCAAGTTTTTCCCATAACTTCTTGTTTTCCGGAACTTCATTCATCTGGTAGCCTCTTAACACCGCATCCAGGTACAATCCCGTACCTCCGCAAAGAATGGGTATGTTGTTCCTGCTCCGGATATGATGAAAAGCCTCTGTAAAATCCCTCAAAAATTCAAACACATTGTATTCATATCCCGGCTCAACAATATCCACAAGGTGATAAGGGATTTGTTTGCTGTTCACAATATAATCGCGGAGGTCTTTTCCTGTTCCGATATCCATTCCTGTGTAAACCTGACGCGAATCGGCACTGATGATCTCGCCACCGATCAAAGCCGCAAGTTTTGCAGCCAGCCGGGTCTTTCCGGTAGCCGTGGGGCCGAGTATGGTGATCATATTATACATAACCGGCAAAGGTCTGCAAATTATTTGTACATTAGCCAAAGGTTCAAACCCTATTATCCTGTTTAAATAAAAAGAAATTGAAAATCATAAAAATAAATTCCTGGAAAGAGTTTCAGGACATTATTGCAGGAGATGAGTACCGTAGCTGGGCTTTCCGCGGGCAGTCTGACGCCGGATGGAAACTTGAATCAACGCTTAGCCGCTATTTGAAAGGTTATAATGTAAGCCCCAAAGTCTGGAGCAAGCAGGAGCGCAGGATATTCAGGATATTCAAAAGAAAAGCCCATCAGTTTTTGGTACACCTTCCAAAAGATGATGATGCTTTTGAATGGCTGTCCATAATGAAGCATCATGGCGCTCCCACACGGCTGATTGACTTTACGTGGTCGCCTTATGTCGCTGCTTTTTTTGCCATGGAATGTGCGCATAAAACTGCGGCGATCTGGGCTATTTATCCGCCTGCACTTCATTCTAAACAATCTTTTCCCGATCTGAAAATTTCCGGAAATATCCATGACAATATCGGGCTGTGGAAAAAAGACAATTATGAAAAATATTACCTGAAAAACAATTATGAATTTATTACACAGGGAGAGCCATACCGGATGAACATGAGGCTGATCGCCCAGTCGGGAACTTTTATTGTCCCGTCAAGGATTGATAAAACCATAGATGAGATCATTTTAAACACGGTAAAAGAAATCAAAACACTGGTAAAATTTGAGTTAAATACGGACAAGATGCGGCATCATACCCTGCGCGAATTATATAATATGAATATCACCAATGCCACACTTTTTCCCGACCTGGATGGCCTGGCCCGGTCAATGGCTCTTGAGTTTGAGTTCCATTATGCTTTTGACCCGATCAGCGGCGAAAAGATCGCAGGTTTTGAGTAATTAATTTAAGTTCACCTGTCGCTCTTTCAGAGCTTATTGCTTCTTGTTTGTTTAACAGGCCTCCACTGCGTTTCGGCCTGTTTTGCTACCGGACAGGGCGTTACCCCTTTTTGTTTCTGTGAAATTCATACTCGTTTGTACCTAAAATCCGCATGTTATCAACAAAAACAGCCGCAAAACTTTTGTAATTAAAAGATTGCGGCTACGGTAATTTCACCTATTTTGGTGATGCTAACAATTACCGGGATGAAGATAATAAAATCACAGCAACAGATCACTCCTTTTGGCGGGTTAACTTTTGTTTATCAGTTTTTAGAACACAAACAGATAGGACAATTAATCAACACATATTTGTATGATTTGCCTAATCAATCCAGATATACCTGGAAGGACATCATTTACTCTTTATGGGCAATTCCATTTTGTGGGGGAGATTGTATTGAAGATTTGTCCATTAATCTCAAGAATTACATTCAGGCAATTCCTTACTTTAATGTTCCAAGTTCAGATAGCGTATTAAAAAGGTTAAAAGAGCTTGCAAAACCGCAGCAAACAATAATCTCAAAATATTACGGAAAGAGCCATAACTTTAGCATAAACATGGCTTTAAACAAACTTAATCTCAAGTTGATAAAAAAGATGGGAGGTATAAATAACGACACCATCATTTTAGATTATGATAATACGATCCTTGTAAATAAAAAGGCAGACTCCAGGATGACTTACATCAAGCAAAAAGGTTATTGCCCCGGTGTTGGCATTATCGGGGACAAGGTTGTTTACGTTGAAAACAGAAATGGGAACAGTGATGCCCAAACTTTTCAAGACAAGACAGTGAACAGGATGTTTAAACTACTCAAAAGCGAAGGGATAAAGATTGATGTTTTCAGAGCAGACAGTGCAAGTTATCAATTGCAGGTAATTGAAGCAGCAAAGAAATATGCAAATAAATTTTATATCAAAGCCCGTATCAACCAAGCAGTAGCAAATGCCATTAACAACATCAATAAATGGACACCAATAGAAATCAATAACGAAGAACTTCTTTTGGGAAGTACAACGTATGTTCCGTTTCATTGCTCTAAAAGCTTTAGAAAAAAAGACATGAGCCTTTCATCTTACCGTTTGGTCGTTATGAAAATGCCACGAAAAGATGGACAAACCAACCTGTTTACCAATGAGGCATTTCTATACAAAGCCATCATTACTAATGACTATGAAATGTCAGATATTGAAATTTTCAATTTTTACAACCAACGAGGGGCTTCAGAAAAGGAGTTTGACGTCTTGAAGAATGATTTTGGATGGAACAACATCCCATTTTCAAACCTAAATGAGAATACTGTTTATATGATACTTACAGCAATGTGCAGAAATGTATTCTCTTATGTCATAAAACTATTCTCAATAGGTAACAAATTGCTGAGGGCAAATTTCAGAATAAAGAAATTCATTTTTCGGTTTGTGATTCTTCCCGCAAAATGGCTGGTAAGGGGACGACAAAGTGTCTTGAACATATACTGTTCATTACCTGGAACATAAGGAATTCTTTGTCCAAACCCTCTTCATGTAGACTAAATTTATATCCAAACCGGATGCAGATAGCATATTGCTAAAAACAATTGTTAAGACACTGTATCCCTGTCTTTTGCAGGTATTCTTCTTCCTGTGACCGAAAAAGATTGGAATATTAGCCAATAATTGCAGAAATATGGGGCTGAAAAATTATTTTATTTTGCAAAGATTAAGACATGCGGATTTTAGGTTGTAACGAAGATGCTTTATTTCAGGCATTTGTAATGCAAAATATTTGGCCTTTCTGCTGACAGCGTCCACGCTGTCATTTGCCGGGGAATGAATTCTACGCCAAGGTAACAGGCTGTCCCTTTGAGGCGCCGGGGGCTTGCCGGAGTGTTAGACATTTCTTCACGGTTGGTGACCCACCAACCGGTGCTCCGGTCTATAAAATCTTGTTGGTGCGGTCACCAACAAGGGGGAAAGACACTAAATGGAAAAGAAATTTAACCAAAAACACCCGCCAGCTCATCTTTGTTTCAAAAATGTAACATTTGTATCATTTTTAGAAACGATAGTGTTAGGCATCCTGCATGATCCTGTTGTAATTTTACAATGTCAAAAATGAACCGGATTTTAAGGCATATTCAATTTAATGTTACTCTGATGGAAGCTTTGGCTATAATCATGCTCTTTCTTACGATAGGTTTTCTTGTCGGGTCAAACTTTTTGATCTTTCAAAAAGGGAAAATTCCTTCGGTAAAACTAACAAGTATTGACGGTACAGAGTTCTATTCAGATCATGTCATCAGCGACGGGGAACCCGTCATTGTTGTGTTTTGGAAACCTTCGGAAACTGACCTTAACTGGCAATTTGAGCAGATGCTGGAAGCCCGGGAACAAATCATGGGAGATAAACAAGCCAGGATCGTTGCTATTTACGATTCGCCTTTTGGCCATAACTACCAACTGAATCGGGAAATAAAAGATTGCCTGAACAGTATTAACAGACCGGATATTGAAATTTATTTTGACGGGAAAGGAAAAATGAGAAAAAAACTCGGGATTCCACAGGTTCCGTACACAATGGTATATGACCGGGGTTGTAATGAAATTCAATATTTCGGATTTAAGATTTATAATAATGAAAATTCATTTGAAATCAATAAACCGGGTTTTGCAGTTGATTAATTATTTAAAGCAATGAAAAGAATCATAAAAAACATTAGTTATCGCCTGATACAAACTCAATTAATCCGGTTCTATACTCATTTTTACAATTGTGGCAACCTAATACCACCACAAACTAAATTCAACTAACCCTTTTCTTGGAGGGAACTTGTCAATTGCTCCTGCCCGTTCCGCTTGGAATGGGCAGGTTTTTTTATGAACAAGACCTTTGCAAGACCTTTTTTAACCGCCCTTCGGACATTACATTTTTAAATAGCAAATTATTTTTGTTTACGATCAGACCCCGGCAATAAAATTCTTTCTCATCCGGTTTTCCTGGATGAATAAAAAGTCCCTGATCTCTTTCAGGTCACTTATGGACTGCCCGCCGAAATCAAGTCGAGAAATTACCCGTTTCATTCTTTTATCCGCATCTTTCTCATAGAAACGCTGAAAATATCCGGCAAGTATCGTTTCGCTGTCCTTTCCGGACCGTTGCTGCTCAATACGTAAAAACTGAAGAATCCGCAAAGCATCAACCTTTATTGAACAGGCGCGGATGAAATTCTCCTGGTCTTTATAGTTTTCCCTGATCTTCCCCCAGAGATCATCCGTTCTGAAAACCGTTTTCAAAAAATGATCCATCGGTGTTTCCACATCTTTCATAAATAGTTCGGGAAACAGATCAAACGTTGCTTTGACTTTGTCAAAAGAGGAGTAGTCATATACCGGATAATTTTCCCAGTAACCCTGATGCCCTTTGATCAGCGCCGGGCCGGTGCCAAAGATCACCCGTTCCGAAAACCGGGGCGAAGGATAAGCCACAGTGTCGGCCCACAAGCCGGTTTTCCCTGATTTTGCAAGCTTTTGTAAAAAATAGAAATCTTCCCCGCTTGTAACAGGGGTTAACCCTCCAACTGTTTTATAGGCCCACACCGGGAATGCCATTGCCGAGCCCAAAGCTGTAAATGCATACGGATTTTTTATGCGTATCATATTGAGCAGATAATAACGCATATAAATTTCATATCGCAGGATCAGACGGTCGGTTTCATTGCCGTCAGGATTATGATAATAAGGAATTGCCAGTCCGTAAAGACGAGGGTTAAGCTCGAATTGTCTGATCACCGCCGAAAGATAATTTTCAGGATACCACGTGTCGGCATCCATACTTATGATCAGGTCGTGATTTTGTGCCTGCCCGGCGATGATGTCCATTGCTGTTTTCCTCGCGCTTCCCACCCCGCCTTTTTTTTCAGTCCACCCTTTTCCTCTTGAAGATTTGTCAATGAGAATGATTTCCGGATTTGTGATCTTTTTCAGAAATTCAATACTTTTTTGATTGTCATCACACCACTCCTTTTTTGCCGGATCATTCCACCATTGTTCAAAATTATTTACACATGCAACGATTTTATAATCAGAAGAATCCTGTTTTGTAAGGCAATCCACCAAACTGGGCAGATTTTCCGATTCGTTCAATACAGGCAGAGCAATGTAGATAAACGGCTTTTGATTCATTTGATGCAAAAATCAAGTGAAAACACTTAAGAACGACAGGTGTTTGAAAAATTATCCATACTTTTGACCTTATTCATATCCGTTCTAAATAATCTAA
>CAZMOS010000014.1:0-12115 GCA_964567945.1 uncultured Lentimicrobiaceae bacterium | reverse complement strand
TTTGAAAAATTATCCATACTTTTGACCTTATTCATATCCGTTCTAAATAATCTAACGATGTTTGAAAACGAAATTATTGACAGACTACCCCGGCACTTGAAATCGTTTATTGTTGATCAGAATTACTCAAGATACACTCCGCAGGATCAGGCTGTCTGGCGGTATGTGATGCGTCAGAACATTAATTATCTTGGTAAGGTTGCACATCGTTCATACCTGGAAGGCTTGAAAAAGACGGGCATTTCTACCGAAAAGATCCCGGATATGGACCAGATGAACCGCATCCTGAAAAATATCGGCTGGGCCGCTGTGACCGTTGACGGCTTTATTCCTCCGGCTGCGTTTATGGAATTTCAAAAACATAAAGTGCTGGTCATCGCTGCCGATATCCGTCCGTACGACCAGGTGGAATACACTCCGGCTCCCGATATCATCCACGAAGCAGCAGGCCATGCACCCATCATTGCCGATCCGGAATATGCCGGTTATTTGAAGCGTTTCGGTGAGATCGGTTCCAGGGCGTTTTCTTCAAAAAAGGATTACGATCTTTACAAGGTCATCCGCCATTTATCTATCTTGAAAACAGACCCCTCGACTCCTGTTGCAGAAATTGAAGAAGCCGAGGCTTGCCTGAAAAATGTCAGCAGCGAAATGGGGATGCCTTCCGAAATGGCCCTCATCAGAAACTTGCATTGGTGGACAGTGGAATACGGGCTGATCGGGGACCTGAAAAATCCGAAAATATATGGTGCGGGCCTGCTGTCGTCCATTGGCGAAAGCAAAAGCGCCCTGCGGGAAGATGTGCTCAAGCTGCCCTATAATCTGGACGCCAAGGATTATGGTTTTGACATTACCAAGCCGCAACCCCAGCTTTTTGTTACACCTGATTTTGAGTATTTGAATCAAGTGCTTGATGAATTTGCCGGTCAGATGGCGCTGAAAACAGGAGGTCTCGAAGGCATAATGAAAGCCATTGAATCGGAAAACACGGCCACAGCCGTTTTTTCTTCCGGCATGCAGGTGTCGGGCACATTTACAAATGTCATTGTCAATGAAAGTGCAGTTGTTTATTTGAATACCACTGGTCCGACCACGCTCAATTATCTGTATATTATGCTGGAAGGCCACTCCAAAGAGCAGCATAAAGACGGATTCGGCTCACCGGTGGGGCGGATCAAAGGCGTATTGAAACCAACAAGGTTGCTTGATGATCATGACCTGGAAAAGCTTGGAATAAAAGCAGATGAAAAAACTGTATTCGAGTTTGAGACCGGGGTGAGGGTTGAAGGCGTTTTGCGCAGGAAGATACGCAAAGACGGAAAATTGCTGATCACGACCTTCAGTGACTGCACGGTAAAATACAAAGACAAAGTTTTGTTCCGGCCGGAGTGGGGAATGTATGATATGGCGGTGGGTGAGAAAATTGTGTCGGTATTCAGCGGGCCGGCCGATCCGGAAGGTTTTCAACTGGAATACCAGCCGCCGGAGGAAAAAACTCATCTGCTGAAATATGATGAAAAAACAATGGCATTACATAAACTGTATGCTCAAGTGAGAATGATCAGGGAGAAAGGTGAAAATGCGAACGAACTCTACGCTGTTTTCAATGCCTTGGAGAAAAATTATAAAAATGACTGGCTGCTGCCTGTTGAAATACTCGAGATCGTAAAAAGCAGGAGCCTAAACGGGGATATTGGAAACAGGATCATTGCGCATCTTCAAAAAATAAAAAAGGAAACTCCTCATTTGACGGAACTGATCAAAAACGGTATATCTTTGGCGGGATGACGGGGAGTGGGGATTGAACACCTTCCAGAGTACGCCGTGGCGTACCTGGAAGAGTGTGATGAAGACTGAGGTTGGGGTTAAGTGGTGAATGGTGATTAGTGATTAGTGAATGGTGAATTGGGGAATAGAACCAAGAACCAAGAGTCAAGAACCAAGACAGAAGAAAGAAGACAGTAAGACAAAAAAATTAATTATTGAAACAGTGACCCCTCTCCTCCGCCAGTTGGCGGAGAGATGTCCGTCAACTGACGGACAGAGGGGGTTTAAACACGAATAAATTAACAAATAACACAACGACACTCTCTCCGTCAGTTGACGGAAGATGCCGAAGGCAGAGGGGGCTTAAACACAAATAAATCAATAAATAACGCAACGATATTCTCCCCCTCCGGGGGAGACACAGAGGGGGCCGATTTGTTCACAACCAGAGACATAGCGGATTATTACAACCAGACGCTGAATCATTACCAGCAGTGGTGGCGGCTTGACAATGCCCTGGCCGTACATTACGGATATTGGGACGATGAAACGAAAAACTTTGTTCAGGCACTGGAAAAAACTAACAGGGTCCTTTTGGAAATGGCCGGCGTCAGAAGTGAAGACAAGGTGCTTGATGCCGGTTGCGGTGTGGGAGGGACGGCTTTTTACATCGCTTCCCGGACAGGCGCAAAGGTCACCGGGATCACAATCAGCGAAAATCAGTTTGAATATGCCCTTAAAAAACGCAGTGAGTTGAAACTGGATGACCTTGTGGATTTCGGACTGGAAGATTATACGGCCACCTCTTTTGAGGACGGGAGTTTCGATCAGATATGGGCCATCGAGAGTGTGACTTCGGCACAGGATAAACGTGCTTTTGCCAGAGAGGCCTCCCGCCTGCTGAAACCCGGGGGTAAACTGATCATTGCCGATTATTTCCGCACACCGGATAAACCTGCGGATAAAGAAAGATTACTTGAAAAATGGCAGAACTGCTGGGGGCTGGCGGAGATCATGATCCTGGAGGACTACCTGAAACCTTTTCAAAAAGAGGGCCTTCGTCCCGTTGAGAAAAAAGACATTACGCAGAATATCTATCCGTCCTCAAAAATGATGTACCATTATTATCTGCTGGGGCTTGTTCCTTCGTTACTTTACAACACCTTTCACAACACCAGCCGTTTTGCCAAAAACCATTACAAATCGGGCAAGTATCAGTACAAAGCTTTGAAAAAAGGACTCTGGCAGTACTGGATCGTTGTTTTTCAAAAGAAATAAACCGGTTCGAAAAAAGTAAGCCTCCTTTTTTCCACCCGGCGGGTGCAAGCCCGTCCGGTTTGCCGGGCAGGCCCACTAGTCGGGAATTGTTTCCTCTGACCCGCTGAACCACCTTACTTGCCACAGCAAATCACGAAGTGATTGAACATAAATAGCCCTCGTCGGGGGAAAAAACAAAGAACAACAAAACCCCGGATGGGGTTTAACAATGATGTGGTGAAAAAAATGTTGTTGGAGACACCAACAACGGGAGGAATTTAGGGTCGGGATTGTTCCATAGGAGTGCCTTCGGCACAAATCCCAACAAGCTGATGTCAGCAAAAACCAGGCTATTTAATCATCCGCAGCCATCAGCAACTTAAGTGCGATCCAGGCCTTACCGGAACTGATCAAATGCTTCACATATCTGTGCAGTTCATCCAGGTTGTTTTGATACTCCCGGAATTCGCTTGTGTTTTTCATTTCCAGGATCTCCTGTGGCGAGGGCAACTTTTCAAGATTCCCCAGTTGCCCCAGGTCGTTCCCAGTGAGCACTTTGCTTAACCTTGCGGATTCCGGCAAACTGTCAACACCGATACCCAGTGTGGTCAATGGCTTTGGGATTTCAAATTTGGCATCCCCCGAAGTTCTGACATAATAATTTCCGCCAAGCCGCCCCACCAGGTCTATCTTGTCGGGATCAATCAGGCCGTTCTCATCCAGAATCTTCTCATCCAGGTGGATAAAGACAATTTCACAGACCACCAGATTGGCAGAGCCCGGTTTACCTCCGGTTTCCATCACTTCACGCACTTTGCATTCGAATTGCAACGGCGATTCCTTTACCCGGAAAGGTTTCACTTTCACACTTTCAACCGCTGTAAATCCTGCCTTGATGAACTCATTCACACCTTTCGGATACTCCGTACTGGACAGCGACATCTGGTGAACCATATCGTAAGTCACCGCGTTGAGGACCACTTCCGGTACTTCTTTGATGTTTTCCAGCGTGTGTTTTGTGGTATTGTCGCGGCCCCGGCGCGAAGGGGAGAAAATAAGTGTTGAAGGGTTGACACCAAATGCATTGTAAAAACTGAACGGCGAAAGATTCGGGTTGCCTTCCTTATCAATTGTGCTGGCAAAGGCAATGGGCCGGGGAGCCACACCGCCCAGCAACAGCTTGTGTAGATTCTGGTTACCGTATACCTTTGGGTCAATTTGTTTCATAGATAGTATGTTTTATTTCACGCAATGACGCAGCGCTGCATTGTTTTTATTTCACGCGGCGACGCGGCGAGCGCGGCGTTTTATGTTGCCGGTAAAATTTTCACAACAGCTTCTCCGAAACCGACCCGGATATCTTCGTCTTCGGCATATCCCCTGAAGATCACCGTGTCGTTATCCTCAATAAATTTCCTTTCGGAACCGTCTTTTAGCTTTAATGGTTTTTCTCCCCGCCAGGTCAGCTCGAGCATCGAGCCGTAAGAATCAGGAATGGGCCCCGAAATTGTGCCCGAAGCGCACATGTCGCCCACATTGATATTGCATCCGTTGACCGTATGGTGGGCCAGTTGCTGCGCCACATTCCAGTACAGATACTTATAATTGGATCGCGTAACCCGTGTTTTTTCTCCTTTTGCGGGTTTGATGTACACCTCAAGGTTGATGTCGAAGTTTTTATTTCCCTTATGCTTCAGATAAGGCAGCACAGGAGGATTCTGTTTCGGGCCTTTCACGCGGAAAGGTTCCAGCGCTTCCAGCGTAACCACCCACGGAGAGATGACCGATCCGAAATTTTTTGACAAAAAAGGTCCGAGCGGCACGTATTCCCATTTCTGGATGTCGCGGGCGGACAGGTCATTGAACAAGACTAACCCGAAAATGGTATCTTCGGCTTCATCAACGGAAATTGTCTCTCCAAGATTTGTTTTTTTACCCGTGATAAAAGCTACTTCCAGTTCGAAATCAAGCAGGCGCGTCGGGCCGAAAACGGGTTTCTTCGCGCCGGCAGGCAGTGTTTGTCCTTTTGGACGGCGGATATGTGCCCCTGATACCATGATGGATGAACTGCGTCCGTGATAGGCAACAGGAATATGTTTCCAATTCGGCAATAAAGCATTTTCAGGGTCGCGGAACATTTTACCCACATTGGTAGCATGCTCGATGCTGGAATAAAAATCGGTGTAATCACCAACATATACAGGCATCATCATTTCCACTTTGTCAACAGGACGTGTAACCAGTTTTACGGCTTCTTCGATTCCCTGCAATTCATCGTTATCTATACTGAACAAATCTGATAACCGTTCCCTGACTGCCGACCAGTATGTTTTACCCAAAGAAATAAAATCATTAAGCACTGGTGCATAAAACACACTCATGTCCGAAATTCCAAGATCATCGAAGAATCCGAAATCGCATAATACGGAAAGATCAATTACCGTATCGCCGATTCTTGTGGCGGGCCTTGGTTCTTCGGTTTTAGGTTTCATGATTCCGAACGGGAGGTTCTGGATTGGAAAGTCGCTGCCTTCCGGCACTTCTATCCATGAGCGCAGTTCGGGATTGTTTGCTTTTATCATAAGATATTAATGTTTATATCTGTTATTTGTTTTGCAATCTGATTCAGAGACAAAATTTATAGTGTTCCCCGCAAAGATTGCTCATGCTCAATGGATTCAAACAATGCCTTGAAGTTGCCTTTGCCAAAAGATTTGGCGCCGTTGCGCTGAATGATCTCAAAGAAAAAGGTAGGCCTGTCTTGTACCGGCTTGGTAAACAATTGCAAAAGATAGCCGTCATCATCCCTGTCAATCAGTATTTTCAGTTTTTTCAGGGAATCTATATCTTCTTCGATTTTTCCGACACGGTCGAAAATCGTTTCGTAGTAGCTCTCTGGAACGTACAGGAAATCAACCCCACGTTCACGTTGTTGTTTGATCGTTGCAATGATGTCGTTGGTTGCCATGGCTACATGTTGCGGACCGGGGCCGATGTAGAAATCAAGAAACTCCTCAATTTGTGAACGTTTAAGCCCGTTGGCCGGTTCATTGATCGGGAATTTGATACGCATATTGTCATTGGCCATCACCTTGCTTTTCAGTGCTGTGTATTCGGTTGAAATATCCTTGTCGTCAAAAGAGATCAACTGGTCAAACCCCATCACCGTACGGTAGAATTCCGCAACCTGGTACATTTCTCCCCATCCCACGTTGCCGACAATATGATCCACATACAACAAACCCGTGTCTGCCGGACGGTATTCGGGATTCCATTCTGTAAAGCCGGGTAAAAACGGGCCGTTATAATTCTCCCGTTCGACAAATATGTGAACCGTCTCACCGTAGGTATAGATGCCTGAAAGGATTACTATGCCGTTTTCATCGCTGATCTCGTGCGGTTCCATATATGAACGGGCGCCTTTTGCGACAGTTTCTTCGTAGGATTTCTTTGCATCGTCAACCCACAGGGCAATGACTTTCACACCGTCGCCGTGCATCCTGTGATGTTCGGCCACAGGTGAATCGGGAGTAAGAGAAGCGGTCAGTACAAAAGTGATTTTATCCTGACGCAGGACATACGACGTTCTGTCTTTTAGCCCTGTTTCCAGCCCTGCATAAGCTACAGGTTGAAAACCAAATGCAGACTGATAAAAATGAGCTGCCTGTTTGGCGTTTCCCACATAAAATTCAACATAGTCTGTCCCTTTTATCGGAAGTGATTTTGTCATGGTATTAATGTTTTTTGTTAGTGCTTTACGTCGTTTAATCCAACCAGCTTTTAAAGTAATCTTTTACCTCGATCTCCATTGCTGTTTTTGTAAGTTTCAGTGGCTTGAAAGTATCCACCATCACGGCGTATTCATCCGTGCCTTTTTTACCGATGCTCCGCTCAATGGCTCCGGGATGCGGACCGTGTGGTATGCCGATGGGGTGAAGTGTGATCTGTCCGCGCTGAATGTCGTTCCGGCTCATAAAATCACCATCCACATAATAGAGCACCTCATCCGAATCCACATTGCTGTGGTGATATGGTGCCGGGATAGCCTGCGGATGATAGTCGTAAAGCCGCGGCACAAATGCGCAGGTCACAAATCCCGGTGTTTCAAAAGTCTGATGAACAGGAGGCGGTTGGTGAATGCGGCCCGTAATCGGTTCAAAATCATAAATGGAAAAGGCATAAGGATAAAGATGTCCGTCCCAGCCTACCGCATCGAATGGATGTGTTGCATAATGGTAAGGATAGATTTGATCCCCATGCTTGATCTTTATCAGAAAATCTCCGGTTTCATTTCGCGTAACCAGCTTTTCCGGAGTTTTTATGTCTCTTTCATAAAAGGGCGAATGCTCAAGGAGTTGCCCTTCATTGTTCATATATCTTTTAGGAAAGTTTAACGGATAAAAACTTTCGACAATAAACAAACGGTTGTGTTCATTTTTGAAAGCCAACTGGTAAACGGTTCCCCTTGGAACAACTACATGATCGCCTTTTGTGAAAGGCAACTCACCGTAAACGGTTTTCAGGACGCCTTCACCTTCGTGGACAAAGATCATTTCATCTGCCTGGGAATTCTTGTAAAAATAGTCTGTCATGGAATGACGTGGTGCAGCCAGTGAAATGTTAATTTCACTATTAAATAAAATTGTTTTTCTGCTTTCAAGGACATCATTGACAGGTTTCAGATCGAAACCTTTAAATGAACGGTTCTGCATGTTATCATCCACAGCCACTTCTGGTGCAACCGAGTAAGGTTTATCAACTTTCAGAACCTTTGTGGGCGCGTGTTCGTGATAAATAATAGAATAAATGTTGGAAAAACCTTCCGTAGAAACCACTTCTTCGGCATACAGACTACCGTCAGGTTTCCTGAACGTTATGTGACGTTTTGGTGGTATTTTTCCTCTTTTTTGATAGTATGGCATTTTCTTTATTTGGATTTAATTAAAATTAGGTGGCAAAGATAAAAATAAGTTTGATTGTAAAACAATGATGGATTGTTCCCGGACTCACAAATTCCAGTAGGTTGCGCCGGCAACGACGATCAGGAAGATGATAAACAGAAAACCGAAATAAAACAGGAAAAGAAAGGCTTTTCAGGATTTTGAAATTGCTCAAAATTTAGTTAATCCCAAACTCAGGCCATAACCAGAGAAAGATAATGATCATAACCAGTGCCGGTAACATATTCATGACCTTCATTTTTTTAATGTCCAGTATATCAATTCCCAAGCCGATGAGTAAGATGCCGCCGACCGCACTGAGTTCAGTTACGTACATCTGAGGAAAAAATTCTCCGAAAAACATGGCCAACAGTGTAATTCCCCCCTGGTAAATAAACAAAGGAATGACTGAGAATAAAACACCGATACCCAATCCGGACGCCAGTGCAATGGATGACACTCCATCCATCAACGATTTGATGAGCAATAATTTCGGACTGCCTCCCATACCTTCTTCGATGGCCCCGAGAATAGTCAGTGAGCCCATGCAATACAATAAAAATGCAGTTAGGAGTCCGTCAGTAAATTTTTCATTACTCAATTTCATTCGTTTTTTTAATTTGTCACCCAGTTGCTCCATTCGTTGTTCCAGATTCATAGCTTCTCCGATCACAGCTCCCGAGATCAAAGCCATGATCATGTGCAAAACATGTGATGTTTTCAGGGCCATGGAAAAGCCCAGAAAAAGGGTGAATATTCCGATAACCTGGAAAAAAATGTGAATGTACCTTTTGGGAAGCTTTTTATTCAGCAACAAGCCGATTGACCCACCTAACAGTACAGTTGTTACATTGACTATGGTCCCTAACATGACGGCTAATATATTGAAAAAGATGTTACGACTATTACCAGAGTTCAGGGAATGTATCTCATACTTTATTGAGTATTTGCTTTTTTGACTTAATTTTTTTACTTTTATAAACTCAAACAAACCAAAATCGACACACATGGAATATTTTTTCGAAGCCCTCATCAGCGCTGCTTTTGCCATTGCAGTCCCTCTCATCCTTGATAAAATTCGCAGCAGTTCCAAAAAGAAAAGCGGGGAAGTACCCTGGGTCAACTGGCTTGTTGCCTGTACGATAGGGGGAGGTGTTGGCGGCCTGCTTAGCGGGATATTTTCTGCAGCCGCCGGAAATCAACCCGTTTTCGGAGGTTACGGTAGCTGGGCTGCTTTCGGAGTCTCTATTGGTGTTTTTCAATGGATCACCCTTCGTCATTACATTAAGATTCCTAACTACTGGGCTATTTTAACGATGATCGGATGGATGGGGTTTGCTTTTCTTCAAGCTATAAAATTTACTGCCTACCTGGACTGGATCGTTATCGGTTTACTTGTCGGATTGCTTCAATGGATCAGTTTGCGTAAAGCAGTGGAAAGACCTGCCATGTGGATTATTGCAAACGGAATTGCCTGGGTAATAGCCGGTACCGTGGGGATACAATTTGGCTTCCTGATGGTTGGATCAGGAATCCCTTTTCCTGTAGCCTGGGTCATCGGGTGGGCTATTGTCGGGTTAGTGGGTGGTGTCATTCTTCGCTTCTTTCTTGTCACAATGCGTCCTGTTGAATTTGCGGAGGAAGAAACCACACCGGCAGAATAAAAAAAGATGCCAATTTTTGCCAATTAACTTGTGGCACAATCCGGGTCTTTGCAATCCGGATCGTTAATTGATGTGGAATCCGTCCCCTTTCTAAAAAACTAAAATTAGATATATCTTTTTGTTTTCCTACTTTTATCGTTTACAAAAATCTTTTCGGATCATGAGAAAGTTTACCACCGCCATTATTTTTTTATTTACTGCATTTCAGGTATTTGCCCAGATAAACGCCGGGAAATTTGATCCCGGAGAATTTCACTTCCGTGCCCTGGGGCCTTACCGAACGGGGAGTTGGATATCCGAAATTGCCGTTCCGCAAATAAATGATCTCAAATATAAATACACGTGGTATATCGGTTCCCGGAACGGAGGTGTCTGGAAAACGGAAAACAACGGGACAACATTTTTTCCGGTCTTCGACACTGTCGTAAGCCCTTCCATCGGAGCACTGGCTGTAGCTCCTTCCGACCCGGAGATCGTGTGGGTGGGCACGGGTGAGGATTTCAATGCCCGCCTTTCTCACAGCGGAACGGGTATTTACAAATCCGCCGACGGAGGGAAAACCTGGGAAAACAAAGGACTGCCTGATTCGCATCATATTTCCGTGATCCTTGTCCATCCGCAAAACCCTGACATTGTGTATGCGGCTGTGATGGGCCATTTGTTTACACCCAATGCAGAAAGAGGGATCTTTAAAACGACGGATGGGGGGATGACCTGGAAGAAGGTTTTTTACATTGATGAAAATACGGGGGTCATTGATATGGTGATGGACCCGTCAGACCCGGATGTTTTGTATGCTTCGGCCTACGAGAAATACCGGCTGCCCTGGACTTTCGATGCCGGAGGCGAAAACAGCCGCATTTACAAAACCACTGACGGAGGCGCCACTTGGAAAAAAATGGCCAACGGGCTTCCGGAGGGAAAACTCGGCAGGATCGGGCTGGCCATATTCCCAAAAGATCCTCAAATCCTTTATGCCGTGGTGGAAATACTTAAACCTTATGTTCCCACAGGCCACGAAGATGAAATGGATATGCACATGAAACCTGTGGGCGAAGTGATCTGGGGTGATGTTTATAAAACCGTCAACGGGGGCAAAGAATGGAAAAAAATGAATAACGATACTGTAAATGTTTCCGATAAAGCGCCTTATTCATTCAACAAGATCTATGTTGACCCGGACGACGCAGATAAGATCTATGTGCTGTCTATGACCATGCCGTACTCACGCGACGGTGGCAAAACCTGGAAAGCGGTTGAATGGGGCAAAGGCGATCTGATGAAAAATGTTTTCGGTGATTTCCGGACTATGTGGATCGACCCGAAAGACGGCCACCATATGCTCATCGGCAGCGACGGCGGATTGTACGAATCGTTTGACGGCGGATACACAGCTACCCATTTGTACCAGATACCGCTTGGTGAAGTTTACAATATTTCGGCAGATATGGAAGAACCTTACAATGTGTATTGCGGCCTCCAGGATCACGAGGTATGGAAAGGGCCGTCCAACAGTTGGAAAGGGGAGATATCGCTGGAGGACTGGTTCCTGATCGGAAAATGGGACGGTATGTACTGCCCGGTTGACACAACCAACAACCGGTGGTTTTACACGACCACACAATTTGGTGCCCATCAGCGTGTTGATCAAAAAACAGCCACCCGCGTAAATATTGAACCTAAAGCGCCTAAAGGGCATCCGCGGTATCGTTTTCCGTGGGATCCGGCGATCATCATTTCGCCACACAATCCGGCCATCCTTTATACCGGAGGACAAATGCTGCTGCAATCGCTGGACAGGGGCAACACGTGGATTGAGTTGAGTCCCGACCTGACAACCAACGATTCCGTGAAGATCGCCGGTAAAGGCCACATGATGTACTGCACCATCACGACCATCTCCGAATCGCCTGTAAAAGCCGGTGTGATCTGGGTAGGAACCGATGACGGCCGTGTTCATATGACTACCGATTTCGGGAAAACCTGGAATGAATTTACCCAAAAACTGGTTGATGCCGGTGTCCCTGCCGACCGGTGGGTAACGCGGGTTTTCGCCTCCAATTTTTCCGATAGCACGGCTTATGTCTGCAAATCGGGATTTAAGTTTGACGATTTCAAACTTTATGTTTTCAAAACCACCGATATGGGTAAAACGTGGATGAATATTTCCGGAGGGTTGCCGGATTATCCTGTCAATGTGATCATTGAAGATACAAAAAATCCCAACCTGCTGTTTGTGGGTAACGATCTGGGGATATTTTTCTCGCTGGATGGCGGACAAAGCTTGCAGCGGATGGAAGGAAATATTCCCAATGTTCCTGTCAACGACCTGGTGATCCATCCCCGGGAAAATGACCTGATTGCCGGAACTTATGGCCGGGGAATGTATATTACGAATATCAAATGGTTGCAACAGATGAAACCTGAGGTTCCGGAACAGGATAGCTGGTTTTTTTATATTCAACCCACACCCGTTCGGACTGTTTT
>CAZMOS010000013.1:0-43760 GCA_964567945.1 uncultured Lentimicrobiaceae bacterium | reverse complement strand
ATCTCCAAATAAAAAATAAAGAAAAGACTGATGAGTATCCCTCCCGCAAGGCTCACAAATGAGTCCAGTGCATAACAATTTTGAAGTATTCCTTTCCCTTTTCCGGAGGCAACATTGATGAGGTTAAACAAAAAGCCGCCCGTAAAACATAAAGGTAAAAGCAACAGTGTGGAATACCCAACAATTTCCGTTAATGAAACCATTCTGCCCGGTTCCAGCAAAATATTTCTGAAATATTCGATACTGAAAGCCGCCGCCAACGGATAAATGCTGATAAATAAAAACAATCCCCTGATCAGGTTATCGTAATTTCTGCCTGCTTTCAGGTAGCGCCCGAACCAGGAACCCAGTGCGGTGATCAACAACCAGATGGAAAGCAACAACCCGATTACCAGCTCATTGCCATTATAAACCATCAGAAACTCGCGCAACAAAATGATCTGTGCGCCCAGCAAAGTAAAACCAAGGAAAAAGGCATCGGCAAACAAAAGGCGGTTGCCTGCGGATTTTATATTTTTTTCACTTTTCATCTACTTGATTTTACATAAAAGAATCCGTAATTTTGGCTTTATATTACTTGAAGTAAAGTTATGAAAATCATGAATAAAATCAAAATTTTTGGTATGGCACTATTATTGTCTTGGTTATCAGACTCTACTGCTTATCCGCAAGCAGGAGTTGACCGTCAACCCTATGCGGCCGGCCGGTTTTATACAGCCGATTCTACAAAATTATCGCAAGAACTGAATGTTTTATTCGGCAAAGCCAAAATTCATGATCTTCAGCATATCCTGGCACTCATCAGCCCGCATGCAGGTTATGCCTATTCCGGTGAAGTTGCTGCCACTGCCTATAAACAACTGAATCCCGACAGCCGGTATGACAACATTTTTTTGATCGGCTCTTCCCACACCATGTATCTTGACGGGGCTTCCGTTTATTCGGCAGGCAATTACCTTACGCCATTGGGTGAAGTACCGGTCAACACAGAGTTGGCAAAGCAACTGATAAAGGAAAATAAATACATCTCCTATGTGCCGCAGGCCCACTCGCGCGAACACAGCCTGGAAAACCAACTCCCGTTTCTGCAATACCACCTGAAAAAACCTTTCCGCATCGTACCCATCATCATTGGAACGGATGATGAAAAAATATTGAAATCCATTGCGACTACGCTGAAACCTTTCCTGAACGGAAAAAACCTGTTTGTCATCAGCAGCGATTTTTCGCATTACCCCCGTTATCACGATGCGCAAAAAGCAGACAGTACAACTGCCGAAGGAATTATCGCCAACGACCCGGAAAAGTTCAAAACAGCCCTTTTACAAAACAACAACAAACATTATCCGGGCCTGGTGACGAGCGCCTGCGGCCACACCTCCATATTGACATTGCTTTATATAACCCACGACATGCAGGATGTAAAATTCGTTCCGCTTAAATATATGAACTCGGGTGATTCACCTTACGGAGATAAAAGCCGGGTTGTCGGATACTTTGCTCTTGCTCTGGTGAAAGAAAAAGACCGTGATAACGATGATCTCCTCACGCTGAAAGATAAAAGGGAACTGTTGATGATCGCACGCGAAACCCTGGAATCATACATCAACACAAAACAGATACCTGATATAGACCCTGCGCAGATATCCGATGACCTGAAAGTTCACAGCGGGGCTTTTGTCACCCTGAACAAAGATGACAATTTGAGGGGTTGCATCGGCCGGTTTATCGCGGATGAACCCCTTTACAAGGTGGTTCAGAAAATGACCATTGCAGCAGCCACGCAGGATTACCGTTTCATGCCTGTCAGGCCTGAAGAGTTATCAAACATTGACATTGAGATATCTGTCCTTACACCGTTGAAAAAGATCAGTTCCATCAATGAGATCAAACTGGGTCGCGACGGCATTTACATCATAAAAGGCACACACACCGGAACCTTTCTTCCGCAGGTTGCCGAAAAAACAGGCTGGTCTCTGGAAGAATTTCTGGGACATTGTGCCCGCGACAAAGCCGGTATCGGCTGGGACGGATGGAAGGATGCGGAAATTTATACTTACCAGGCCATTGTGTTTGATGAGAAAGAACTGGGGATCAGGTAATCATCCATACAGGCGGTTTTAGTCGCCGCGCCAATACCTGATACAAAAAAGACAGTTCGATTATAATTCATAAAAATATCCCCTACCAATAATCTATTTATTGATAAGGGATAAAATATTAGAACGAGGTACAACGAAATATGTCAGGAATATTTGCCTCCCAGACTGATTTAACTGTTTTTTACAAATCAACTATCTTAAATACACACCTTTAACTGAATAGTTTCCCTCTTGAGTTGTTAGTATGAAATGATACATACCACCCGGTATATCTTTATCAGGCCAGGTTAATGTATGTGTTCCTTTAGCCAGATTTGTTTTCAGTAATGATGCCACTTCCGCACTAAGCGAATTGTAAACCTTCAAAACACAATAGGATGGTTCTTCAAGTTCAAACCTGATATTCGTTTTGTAACTGAAGGGGTTCGGATAGATCTCTATAATATCTTTTGTCCCGGTTAAAACCGGTGTGATTCCCACAGTGAGAAACTCATCAGCGCCAATATCAACACCTCCACCCAGTGGGCGATCCTCTCCGTCAATATCCGTTTCCGGGCTATTGTAAGCAGTATCTTCAAACATCACGTTTACTGCTCCATTATCTATGCAAGGACTTCCGAATTCAATATGCAGTGAATCCTCAATAAACATTGGATCCTCATTAACATTCCATCCACCGGACCAATCCCCATAAATGTCATTGGTATCTATGAGGGAATAAGCAATCAACATATTAGCCAACCCTGTATTTGCAATATCATTTCCAGAAGTTGCTGCCTGGTTTCCCCAAAAAATATTATTGAAAGTCACCAAAGGGGAAGAGTTGTAATGGCTAACAATGGCTCCTCCGGAAAGTTCGGCATCGTTATTAACAAAAGTATTATTCATAATCATCAGGCTTGCATCAACTGACAAAGCGTCCTGGAAAGTTGATTTACTTTCTACGTGTTCTAAATAGACAGCGGCTCCGAGATCAGCACTGTTGTTTACAAAAAAATTATTTGTAAAATAAAAATTAAATGCATTGAAAGTAAAAATACCTCCGCCATTTTTTGCGCTGTTATTTCTAAAAGTATTGCCATCAACAATCATTTCATTAGCATTGCCCGCGTATGTATCAGAATAGAAATAAATGGCAACAGTTCCATAAGATTCAAGACTGTCGGTGCTGTTATTTGAACTGAACAGGTTGTTCCGGATTTCTACTTTATTGTCAGGATTGCTCAGATTAATTGCCGTTCCCCATGCATCAACACCGGCCTGACAATTATTGGCAATAAAATCATTGTTTTCGATAAAAACCACATCACCCCAGTCTGTCCATCCTGATAAGTTCATCCCTGCGCCCAAACAAAGATCATCGCTGATCAGCGTATTGTTACTAATATTATTTTCCCTGACAAACATTTTGCTGTAATTATTGCTCACTCCCCCTCCAAATGCCATTTCATCGCCATCGGCTGTGTTAAATTGAACATCATTATTAATAAAATGCACGGTCCGTGGAGTATTTGGTGACATTGACTCAAATTCAACTCCTGCCCCGTCAGCAGCATAAGTAGAATAGCATTCGTTAAACTGGATTGTATTGTTGCTTACCCTGGCATCGGTGAGGCCATAAATCCCGCCACCGGCACCGCTTCTCCAGTCAGTGTCGCCGGTTGCATGAGAACTATTGTTTTTAATCACATTATCATCAACAACAAGCCAGTAATCGCCGGTTAGTTCAACACTGCCGATACCGGCTCCTGCCGCAATAAACTCGTGTGTAATGCTATTTTCAATAATTCTGTTTCTCACGATTTTAGCCCCTGAATTCAGACAGAGGATACCGCCACCTATCCGCGATGGGCCGATTGCTGAAGATAGCGTACCCAGCCCTCCTTGTATAGTCAGCCCATAGAGAATTGAGGTCGTATCTTCACCATTGATAAAACGCACAACCGAGGCAGTGTCTGCCTCTGACGGCAGGCTTCCGTCAATGACAGTGTTCCAAATATGATTTGTATCGCCATCCACCAGATATTGACTTGCAACTGTTATTACTTTGCCTTTGAAATCAATATTTTCATAATAGGTACCATCTGCAATAAGTATCGTGTCGCCGTCGGCTGCGGCGTTTATCCCTGCCTGGATAGTTGTGAAACTTGCCGGGACATTGATTATTTGCCCGAAAAAATTAAAGGTGCAAAAAATCAGGATAATCGAAAGTAATGTTTTTGTTTTCATGGTTTAATTGTTTTAGTTATTAAGTGTGAAATTATACTGATCAATAGGTTACTTTTTTATTGACTGAAATACAGTTAATGTTCTATTTCTCATACGTGGATTGGATAATTCTGGATCATTTACTGGTCGATTCCATTCAACTAAAATTTTATGGCTGCCTGGTGGAACGTTTCTCTTTATAGCTAGAAAACTATGAGAAGAATAATGATCCAAATAAGCCGATACAACTGGAGGAGTAAAGCTAGCTTGCTTTGGATCAGCAATTTCATTATCTACTAAAATCCTGACCTCTAATGGTTGAGTATAAGGTAATATATGACTATCATATGGACCGGAAATGGCCGTTGCGCCAATGGCCTCAGCAACGAACAAACAAGTGAGTGTACTATTGTCTGTAGTAGTCATTATTACAAATGTCTGTCCAACGGGTTCCCAATTATTTATTATATCCAATTGTATCTCATTATTCGCAACATTTATTTGCATTTGATTAACAATTTCTTTTCTAAACCCATCTCCATCACAGCCAATAATGATAAATAAGACGCTTAAGATGAATAAAATGCTTAAATTCTTTCTTGTCATGATTACTTTTTTTAAGATTAAAAATACAATTCGACCATTTCAGGTTTTTTTCATTATATCCCTGATCTAACCGGATTTATTCTTATACTAACGACATATTTTGTTGTTTTACTCTGTTTCTCCTTTTTCATTGTCAACTCCGTAATTTTTCACTGCAATTATTCCTGAAAATCCTGTAAAATTTTAATCGAGAGAGGAAAACTTTATTGTTTCATTTCCTCCTTGTAACATGATTTTCTGCACTTTGATACTTTTGCAAGATTCTCTTTCCATTCCAATTCACATCGGTTTACCTCCTCTAAGTAATCGTTAAATGCTTTGTCAAGACATTCCCTAACAGTAATCCTGTTACCACAATTATCCCTTCTCCTTACATAGGTATTATAGGCCTGATCGCGACATGTTTGATACTCATCATACGCCCTATTACTCCTTTCCTCACAATTATCAAGACATTTTTTAAAACGATCAATTGTAAGATCAGGCTTGCCCGTCCGTGTACCACAGTTTGTAATAAATAGCATCAAAATTGGAAATGATGCAATCATCAGAATAAGTCTTAATGTTTTCATTTGACTATTGTTTTGATATTGGCGCCTACTCTTTATGGTTTTCGGCTTTCCCTTAATATTTAATTCAACAAAAATTTCGTATTGAAACCATTGCATTAAATCACGGTGTAAAAGTAGATAGTAAGGAAAGGCTTGTCTAACTGTTATGTAGCAATCTGTTGCTGTAATGTTGCATTTTTGACATTGCAACTGCTTTGAAATGAATTATTTGGAAAATGAAGCTGGAAACTGCCCGGAATTAACTCATGTAATCTGAAGGCGAAACACCGAATTGTTCCCTGAACATTCTTGAAAACCACGACAAACTTGAAAAACCGGTTTCATAGGCAATTTGTGTTACACTATCTGTTTTGTGCTTGAGCATTTCGCCTGCCCTGTTCAGCCTGATTGTCCTGATGAATTCGGTAGTGGTTTTGTTGGTTAAGGCTTTGATCTTTCGATGAAGCTGTGACCTGCTCAATGCCATTTCCGAAGCAAAAGTTTGCGCATCAAAATTTACATCAGACAAATGTTCTGTTATCACCGTTATGGCCTTTTTGATGAATTTTCTATCCATTGAAGACAGCTCCCGCTCTTCACTGACAGATATCCCGGCATTGAGATTCTTTGACAACAAGTTTCTGAGTTTCATCCGCTGTTCAATCAGTTTTTTAACCCTTACTTTCAATTCCCTGGCATTAAATGGCTTGGTAACATAAGCATCGGCCCCGGTTTCCAACCCCTCGATCCTGCTTTCCACAGATGCCTTTGCCGTAAGGATGATCACCGGAATATGGCTTGTACGCGGGTCGGTTTTTATCTTTTCAGTCATTTTGTTTCCATTCATCTTCGGCATCATCACATCACTGATAATCAGATCGGGAATCTTTTCTGTTGCCAGCCGGAGACCTTCTTCACCGTTTATTGCCTCTATGACCTGATATTCATTTTTAAAATGGGATTTAATATAAACACGCATGTCTGCATTATCCTCCGTGACAAGGAGGATGGGTAATTCGTTTTTATTCTTAAGTTCTTCCTCAATTCCCGGTTGAGAAACCGATACTTCATCAGGATGGCCCAACACTTCCATTAATTCAGTTTCTGCCCCTGTTGGTCCTTCAACTTCAATCTCTTCTTCAGTAAGATGCTTTTTACCAAAAGGCAGAAAAATAATAAAAGTGGTCCCGATGTCCGGCTCACTCTCCACCTTGATCTTTCCGTGATGTAATTCAACGAGTTCTTTGGTCAGAGCCAGGCCGATACCTGTTCCTGCCTGGTAGGGTGGGTCCGGTTCATTAATCTGATAAAAACGGTCGAAAATAAATGAAATTTTATCCTTTGGTATCCCGATACCGGTGTCGGCAACCCGTATCTCCGCTCCGTTTTGTCCCCTCTCACGCGGAGAAATAATCTTAGTCAGACTTATTGAAACTGAACCGTTTGGTGGTGTAAATTTAAAGGCATTTGAAAGCAGGTTTGCCAGTATCTTCCTGAATTTTTCAGGATCAACCCATATTTTATTAATATCAGTATCACATTTGAAACTTAAATTGATCGTTTTTTGATTGGCCAGCGATTCGAAAGATTGAAGAAATCGTCTGGTCAGTTCAACAATATCTTCTTCTTTAGCCCGAAACTTTACTTTTCCAAACTCCAGTTTGGAAAGGTCAAGCAATTCGTTGATCATTCCATGAAGTCTCAATGTATTACGCCGGATGATCTGCAGATTGGATTTGTGATTTTCATCTCTGGTGGTCTCTATTATCTCCTCCAAAGGACCCATGATCAGGGTAAGGGGGGTGCGGAACTCATGGGAAACGCTATCAAAAAATTGCTCCTTGGCTTTTTCCGATTCTTTGGCGCGTTCTTTTTCCTTTTCAATGAGCCTGTTCTTTTCTTCCAGTTTTTTATTCGTTTTCCTGATGAGCAACATCCGGCTGAAAAGGCCAACTGCCATTAATAAAATTCCCAGACCAACGAAAATAGAAATATTCCGTGTGTGTGTTTCTTTCATCAGTTTTTCCTTGTGGGTCAATTCGGTTACAAGTTTATCTTCTGCTATGGCCAGGCTGTCAGCCAGCCGTTGCCGGTCATATTCCATTTGCTGAAGCTGCTTGCTGCCTTCGTCAGTTTTCAGGGTGTCCTGTAATGCCAGGTAACGCTCATAATATTTTAATGCCTGTGTAGCATTACCCAGCACCTTATATGCTTTATAAAGACAAAAAGAAGCTTCCTGCTCCAGTTTTAAAGCGCCTATTCCGGCTGCCATATCAAAACCTTTATTTCCCCATAGGATTCCTTCGCTAATATTGTTTTGAATGAGATATAAATCACTGATTTTTATATAAATTTCCGCCATTCCTTTTTTAACTCCGATCTCTTCCCTGATCATCCTACTCCGGCTATAATAATCCAGTGCCGTTTGATACTCGCCTTTTGTTTTATAATAATCGGCGATACTGGTAAAGTTTTCAGCTATTGCATCTTTTCTTCCAAGTTCACGGTTGATGGCCAGGCTTTTTTGAAAATAGCCGATGGAATTGTCGTATTCTCCCATTTGGTGATATAATTCTCCAATGTTATTTAAGACATCAGCCTTTTCAGGCAATATCTTTGTTTTATTTGTTAGATTTAAAGATTTGTTAAAATATTCCAGACCTTTTGCAAACTCACCCAAATCACTATAAACCAAGCCGATCATTTTATATCCTTCGGCCATCCATGATTTTTCATTGATTTCTTCTGACAATGCTATGCTTTGTTTAAACTGGATTATCGCATGTATATAATCACCCTGTTCCAGATAAACATTACCAAAAGAAATATGTAAGCCGGAAATATACAGTTTGACACCTAACCTTTCCCATATTTTCAGACTTTTATTAAAATACTTTACGGAATTCAGATAATCTCCTTTCTGAACATAGATTTCTCCAACATTTTTATAATTCAGCGCAAGACTTGCCATATCATTCTCTTGTTTATAAATTTTTGAATTACGGATTAATATTTCAAGCGCTTTATCATAGCTATCCTGTCTGGTGAGGATGGACCCAATGTTTCCGGTTCTCCATGCCCATTCCTTACTATTTTCATTAACATTATTCTTTTTCAAAATACTCAAACTTTTCTCAAAACTTTTTTTGGCCTGATTATAATCACCCAATTGACTTAATAATAAACCATAGTAAAGATAGTAATCCGAAATTCCTTTCTCATACCCTATCTCTTCACTAGCCTTCAGGCTTTTTTTAAAAAAGCTAATCGCTTCGGCGTATTTGTAATTATGCATCATGAACAACCCGATGAATTTATAATCTTTTACAACTTTCTTTTTATTTCCCAGTTCAATATTTAGCTGAAGACTTCTGTTCATATAGTTATATGTTTCAGGACTGTTGTTAAATTCTCTGCCATACGAAACTGCTATAAAAAAACAGGCATCCGCCTCCTCTTGTTTGTTGCCGGAGAATATTGCCAGATCAAGCATTTTTTGTCCAAGTAAACGAAGACTATCGTTGTCAATATTCATAAATTTACCCCATATTGAGGCTTCGATAGCTTTAAGCCGGGTTGTATCCGCCTGCTGTTTATCACTCCATACATTCCAAAGACTGTCATTGCCTGCCGGGAAAACAATAAGCGGATGAAACAAAATAATGATTGTTATCTTTAGGATTGACTTACTTATTATTAACGGTTTCATTTTGGTTTGGCAGATTTGGGTGGGAGTTTTGTTTCGGTTTTAATTATTCCCGGTTTTTTTCCTTGAAATTCTTTTATTTAAAAGCGTATTTTTTAAAATGGGAAATTCCGTTTTATATCCTTTCTGCGTGCAATAGTTTTTGTAATTTGCCATAAAATACAACGAATTGGCTAAATCTTTCAGTCCAATCAGGATAATTAACATAAATTTAACAAAATAGATATTTTGCCATGCCATTAATGGCGGAGATCTTTCTATCTCATACAATCCGGCTTTAGCAGTTAATATAAACCCAAAATTGTCATTAGTTCCTTCGTCCTAATGACGAATCTGGGATAAACAATTATGCAAAAGGGCAACAAAAATTTCGGGCGTGGACGCCCGAAGCAGAGTAAAGTTATCTTCGTCAGGAATTATTCTTCCTGTGATTAGCCAGAAACTCCGACGGCGTCATCCCGAATTCCCGGTTGAAGCATTTTGTAAAATAAGACATGTTGGTAAACCCGAACGAGTAAGCTGTTTCGGTAACGTTTACGCCTTCTTTTTTCATGTATTTGGCAGCATTTTTCAAGCGGATGCTGCGCACAAACTGACCGGGTGATTGTCCCGTAAGCGCTTTGAGTTTCCTGTGCAGTTGCACACGGCTCATGGCCATTTCGCGACCAAACGATTCCACGCTGAATTCCGGATCGGAAATGTATTTCATAACCACAGACATGGCCTTTTGTAAAAACTGCTGGTCGAGGGAGCCTGTACCGGGTAGTTCCGTTTTCGTAAAATCAATACCCATGCTCTTTAACAGTTTTTCCCGCAATTTTTTCCTTTGTTCAATCAGGTTTTTAATTCTCACCCGCAACTCACGGGCGTTGAAAGGTTTTTCAAGGTAATCATCCGCGCCGGTTTCCAGTCCCTGGATTTTATATTCCATTGAACTGCGTGCCGTGAGCAATATGATCGGAATATGGCTTGTCCGTTCATCAGATTTTATCCGCCTTGTCATTTCGGTGCCATCCATCCGGGGCATCATTACGTCGCTGATAATCAGGTCGGGGACATGGCTGATGGCTTTATTCAGCCCTTTTTCGCCGTCACCGGCTTCAATAACCTTGTAGGCAGGGTCTATGCAACTCCTGATGTAGGCCCGCATATCCTTATTATCTTCAACAATAAGAATAAGCGCTGCATCTTTTATTTTTACTTGGTCAGTTTTTCGGACATCGGTAACATCTTCTGTCGCAGCTTCACCATCTTCGGAAAACCCCAGTATTTCTCCTTCCTTGAGATGCTTTTTGCCGAGTGGCAACTTCACCGTAAATACCGACCCTTTGCCTTCTTTACTTTCAACAGAAATAATACCATAGTGCAGATCAACGAATTCTTTGGTAAGGGCAAGCCCGATTCCCGTACCCTCAATGTTTCTTTTCAACTCGTCATCAACCTGATAAAATCTGTCGAAAATGTGCCGGTGCTTTCCTTCGGGAATGCCAATCCCCGTATCCGCCACACTTATTTTTACCACTCCATCGCTTTCTTCGCAACCTTTTAGTTTTTCATCATGATCCGAGGTAACGGCGACTATGATGCTGCCGCCTGCATTGGTAAACTTAAAAGCATTGCTGAGCAGGTTGCCGAGAATATTCTCCATTTTTTCCTTATCGAAATACACACACAATTCTTTTAACGGAGATTCAAACTTCAGCTTAATGTCTTTTTCATCTGCCAGCGATTGAAATGTCTGGACAAATTGCCTGGTAAATTCAACAATATCATCTTTGGACGCCTTCAGGACGATTTTCCCCGACTCAAGCTTGTAAAGGTTAAGAAGCTCGTTGATCATTGTCAGAAGGCGGCGTGCATTCCTGTAAATTATGTCTAATTCTTCACGGATTTTCTCATCCTTAATATCGCGTATCAGCTTTTCTATAGGCCCGATAATCAGTGTGAGCGGGGTACGCAGTTCGTGTGACACATTGGAAAAGAATTGTTCTTTCGAACGTTCTGATTCCTCGGCACGTTGTTTTTCATATTCGATGATCGTATTTTTTTCCTCCAGTTCCCTGTTTGTTCTTCTGATATAGCTCAGCCGCCAGAAAAGGGCAGCGGCAACAACAAGGATCAGCAAACCGAAAGAAAGGATAACATATTCACGGTTCCTGGCTTCGCTGATCTTTTTCTGGAAAGTCATTTCCGTTTTCATGTTTTCCTGAACCATCGCAAGACTGTCAGCCAGGCGGGCCTTCTCATATTCATATTGCAGTGAAAGGCGGGTAACTTCTTTAAAATTTTCCCGCTTATCCAATGAATCACGCGTTTGATAATATTCCTCCTGGAATTGAAATGCTCTGGCAATATTACCGAGGGCTTTGTTGGCCTTCATCAGACATTTACAACTGTTTCTTATCTCTTCCAGATAGTCGGATTCTTTGGCCAGTTTGTATGCTTTATCACACCACTTTTTTGCTTCCTGCGGATAGCCTTTCTGGTTATATACATATCCCAGGTCATTGTATGTTGTCGTTAATCCTTTCTTATCTCCGATTTCCTTTACAATCTTTAACCTTTTTTTATAGTAAATCAGTGCCGTGTCGTTTTCACCTCTCAGGCTGAAAACATTACCTATATTACGGTATATGCTTGCAATATTGTTTATATCTTTCAGGGATCTTGAAATGGCCAACCCTTTATGGTAATAATCAAGTGCAAGGTCATATTTTCCCATTTCTTTATATATGATGCCGATATTATTGTAAGTATGAGACAACACACGCTTTCTGTCCTTTTTTTCGTAATAGTTCATACTTCGCTTGAGATAATCAAGCGCATTGTCCAGTTCTCCCTGGTCCAGATAGATCAGGCCGATGTTCTGGATGGTTTGTGCGATTCGTTCTTCATCACCCAGTGAGGTATTGATATCAAGATTTTTATGGAAGTACTCGAGGGCAAGTGGCACATTTCCCCGGATCAGGTAAACCACACCGATGTTATTGTATGTTTTGGCCAGGCCGGCTGTGTCTGCTACTTTTTTCCTGATCTCCAGGCTCTTGTTGTAAGCATCCAATGCTTTTTTATAATCACCCTGATTCCTGTAAACCAGGGCTATGTTGTGGTAAAAATTTCCTTGTTCGAACAAAATGCCCGCCTCTTCTGCAATTTTCAACCCGACAAAGTACAATTTCAAAGCTTCATCATAATCTCCCTCAATGTCTTTTGAAATGCCTTTGGCTTTATATGACCAGCATTGCATGTATAAGTCGTCACTTTTCAGTGCCTGGTCATATAATTTTCCGGCAAGGATAAAACCCGAATCGGGATTTTCGAAGATCACTTTCCATGTGATGTCTTTCAGGGCATTCATCCGGAGTGTATCCGGACGGGAAGGATCGTTCCAGATATTCCACAAACTATCCGTATTGATAGCTGTCAACGGCACAAAAGAAAACAAATACAACAACAGGAGCAGTAATATTTTTTCTGAAGTATTCGTTCGTTGGGTCATCTGCTGTGTTTTATAAAAATCCTCAAAAGCGGTTTTTATTTACAGGACGTAAAAATAAGATTTTGCCCGGATTAACAAATACGGAAAAGAAAAACTCTTTTAAAACGGGTGATCTTCATGGAATTTATTCAGCCTGGATTGCAGATCGGCAAATTGTTCCCTCCGCACCAGCGAAACACAAGCCCGTATCCCTTCGGAACGCTTACTGCCTGTGATCAGCAATGAAATGGCGCTGATACCGTAATAAAGCAACTCGTGCAGCAACTCTTCCGCATTCATACCGGGATAGGAAAAAGTAAAATAAAAGCCATCGGCAATAGGCTCTCCTTCGTCTTTGTCATAAACGATATTAAAACCGTTATCGGTGAATATTTTTTTCATGACTTTGGCTTTCTCTCCATATTCCTTCACCTGATCAAGCAAATTAAATTCCCCGTCATTTACTGCCTTTAAAATGGCTGCCAAAGCATATTGCGGTGTATGGGCAGTTCCGGAACTCAGGGCATAGACCGTACCGAAAATCATTGCGGGGCCTACGGTATCAAACTGCGAATAGCGCAAAAGTCCCGGGGCTTTGGTGTCGTAAACCTTATCGGAGATCACCATCATGGCGATCCGTTGCCCGGCATAACTGAACACTTTTGAGCTGGAGATCAGAAGCACATAATTATCGGTATATTTTGCCACCGTAGGCTGATAAGGAGGCTGCCCCGGAACGGAATAGTCTTTCCTGAAATCCATTCCAAAATAAGCCAGGTCTTCAATCACAATGACGTCATACCTGGTGGCCAGCTCGCCGATGATCTTCAGTTCATTCTCTGTAAAGCATATCCAGGAAGGATTGTTGGGGTTTGAGTATAAAATAGTAGAAACCTTGCCTTTGGAAAGATAGGATTCAAGCTTGTCTTTGAGTTTATCACCGCGATAATCATAAACATCAAACGACATGTATTCCTGTCCCATGGTCTTGATTTGCTGTTTGTGTACGGGAAACCCGGGATCAATAAAAAGGGTGCCTTCCCGCTCGGGATACATCCGGTTCAGGGTAAGAAAGGCCGCATAACTTCCTTGCATAGATCCAACCGTAGGAATACAACTGTCCTCACGGACATCAAGGTTGAGAAACAGTTTTACAAACCTTTTAATCTCATGTTTCAGTTCGGGAATGCCGAAGATGTCGGGATAAATTGCCGGAACACCGGCGTCCAGGGCTTTTTTTTCAGCTTCAATACCAATTTTTACAGGAGGAAGGCCGGGGATACCCATTTCCATCCGGATGTATTTTTCGCCGGTAGCCTTTTCAATTTCATCAACCAGTTTTTTGATCATCCTGATTGATGCTTTACCGACCGTATCTACATTACTTTCTTTAAGTTTTTGAGTTACAATATCATAGTTAATAGGCGTATCTTTCATGCATTCCTGGTTTTTGAAATTCAAATTTAAAAAATTTAAGCGAACCTTTTTTCTATTTTTCAATCCTTATTCGCGCATCTACTGCCACCACCTCATTTACAGAACCCAGCAGGGGATTCAGGTCCAGTTCAGCAATTTCGGGCGCTGACCGGATTAGCGCACCCAGTCTGACAATGGTCTCTGCAAATTTTTCTTTGTCAACACCCTCAACACCCCTAACACCCTCCAGCATTTTGTAGCTTTTCAAAAGTTTCATTTCATGCAGGACTTGATTCGTGAAAACAGGCAGAAGCAACGTCCTCACGTCTTTCAGTATTTCGATGAATATCCCGCCCAGTCCGAACAAAACAAGATGACCGAATCTGTCTTCTTTTTTCACTCCGGCAAAGAGTTCCGTACCTTTCATCATGGATTGCAATAAAACCCCCTTTGCACCGTTAATTTTCATCATCCTGCGGAACTCTTTTTTCACCTCTTCCTCCGAATTAAGGTTTAATGTCACACCGCCCACATCCGATTTATGGACCGGGCCCACCACTTTCATAACCAAAGGATAATTGACCTGCCCGACAGCTTCGGGTAACTCGTTTTCCTTTTGTACGACAACCTCTTTTGCACGCTTTATTCCCGATGCGTCAAGCAATCTGCCAACATCACCGGGTGATAAGTACCCATTCTCCGCCTGTTCGATGATCCTGCGCACTGTTTTTTCATCAATGTCAGGAAGTTTCTGTCCTGTATCCGCCGGTTCCGGTGTAAAATAAATTTTTGACAAAGCTTTGCCCAGAGTGACCTCATCAGGGAAAAAGACCCTGCCTTTTTCAACGAAAGCTTCCACTTCTTTCCTGGCCGTAAGTATGGAAGGAAGTACGGGGAATATCGGTTTTTTGGTGGTTTTCATTTTTTCATCCAACACGTCATATACATCATAAATTTCCTGAAGGCCCGGTGTTCCGAATATCACCACCATAGCATCAATAGGGTCAAAATACTTGTTGGTGTAATCAATAATCTTTCCAAGTTGTTCGGCCGTACCCGTAGCCAGAAAATCAATCGGATTGGCCACGGATGAGCCGGGAAAAAGTTCTTCTTTCAATTTCTCTGCATATTTTCCGTTGATGGGAGGCACCTCCAGACCACCTTCGGAAAGGGCATCGGTAAGCATTACTGCGGGTCCGCCCGCATGGGTAATGATAGCAATATTTTTTCCTTTCAATTCCGGGTGTTGAAAAACGGAGGCTACGCTGATGAGGTCTTCACGCCCATAACACCTCACTATGCCTGCTTTCCGGAACAGGGCATCCACAGCAGCATTAGGGCTTGCCAGAGCACCGGTATGCGATGACGCAGCCCTTCTGCCCGCTTCCGACGTTCCCGCCTTGATGGCTGCTATGCGGCAACCTTTCCTGATCAGCGAAGAGGCATGTTTGAGAAGCAGGCCGGGTTTTACAATGGTTTCAATATATAATAATTTGATTTTCGGGTCTTTTTCGGGGTCAAAGTTTTCATCCATGTATTTTAAAATATCTTCGACCCCCATTTGAGCCGAATTGCCCATTGAAAATACATTGGCGAAAGTGAGCCCTTTGGGTATTCCGGCCTCCATGATAAAACAGGCTGTGGCACCGGAACCGGATATGAAGTCGCATCCGTCCGGTTTAAGTTTGGGAATGGGTAACGTGAACACGCTGTGATGCTGCGGTGTCAGCACGCCAATACAATTTGGCCCGATCAAAGAACCGTTTACCTTGTTGACGGTTTCCACTATCCGGTCTTCCAGCAGTTTTCCTTCATGGCTTTCCTCGCTGAAACCGGCCGATAGAATGATGAAGGCCCTGGTATTTTTATGTGAAGTCAGATATTCGACCATTTCGGGTGTATATCGGGCTGCTATGGCAATAATTGCAAGGTCAGCATCAGGTAAGTTTTCGGCTGTCCGGTAACTTTCTATGCCCTGAACCACATCTTCTTTTGGATTCAGGACATATAATTTTCCGTTAAATCCACTGTCAACAAGGTTTTTCAGGACTTTACCCCCCGGTTTATGAATGTCATTTGAACCGCCGACAACGACGATACTTTCAGGATGGGTGAGTTGTCGTGTGATCATTTAAAAAACTGTTTTAAAAGCACTCCAAAATTAGAAAAAACAATACCCGGAAAAGTAGGAGAAAGTGTATTTAGAATCATTAAAAAGATGCAGGAATTTGGAAAATTGATTTATTTATTTTATCTTTGTATTCCCAATTGCTGTGAGTTAAACCTGATTTATTTATTAACTGTCCTAAAATGAGCTATTATGAAAAGAGTTTATTTTCTTTTATCATTGGCATTGCTGGTAAGCATGACCGTGTCAGCACAACCCACAATTACTTACGAGAACGCACCAAAAATTGGAGACGTTTATTACCAGGCATTCTTCAATACACCTTTGGATCCGGGCCCCGGCGGAGCGAATCAAAATTGGAATTACGGGGATGTCCAGTCGGAAAACACCGAGCAGATAGACGTGATCAGTCCTTCCGGAACACCTTTTGAGAATTCCTTCCCCGAAGCGAATATAACTTTTTCTTTTGAGGATGAGGATGGCCAGGTATATAGTTATGCCGATTTATCATCTGCTGAAATGCTCAGTTATGGTGTCGGAATAATCGCAGATACCGGCAACCTGATCATGCATTATACCGATCCGGATAAGCAAATGGAATTCCCTTTTTCTTATCAGGATACATTTACGGATGATTTTTTTGCCAATTTTCAGGCAATGGGAATGACCGTACACCGCCGGGGAACTTCAACAGTAACTGCCGACGCATGGGGTTCCATTACAACTCCTGAAACAAATTTCAACAACGTTCTGAGGGTAAAGGCAGAGACAAACACGGTTGATTCGGTATGGCTGGGTAGTGTCTTCATTATGGCCAGGACATCAAGCTCAACAGATTATTCATGGTATACCGGCGATGACGGTTATCCTGTTTTCACCATAACCATATCACAGAATGATCAAGCCAGCGATACATCAGGCTCTTATAAAACATCGGCTCAATCTGTCGGAGAAACAGCAAATAACTTAAGTAATATCCGGGTCTATCCCAATCCGGCAAGTAGCATTCTGTATGTATCCATTCCTTTGGAAAACGAAGCCGACCTGAATATTTCCCTGTTGGATCTTACAGGAAAAGAAATCATCAGAAAGGAACATGATTTCAGTGTTCAAAGAAACCCGGTTACTCTTGACCTGAATGATCTTTCACCTGGCATGTATTTCCTGCGTGTCAATGACGGACAGCATAGTTTTACGAAAAAAATCATTGTAGAGTAAATATCATAAGATAAGTTTTTTCATCGTAATTTAGTTTGTAATAAGCAGTGGGTAAAATTTTATCCGCTGTTTATTTTTTTTGACACCAAAAGAGAGTGATGATCTCCATTTGAGACAAACAATATTAATATAAATAAAAAGACAAAAATCAGGATGATACAGCCTTAAGAATATTATTCATGGCAGCAGCAATATCCGGTTGCTTGAAAATGGCATTGCCGGCAACCAGCACATTGGCTCCGTTTTCAACCACCTGCTTTGCCGTGTCGGGATTGATGCCCCCGTCCACTTCAATCATGATTTGCTTTCCGGTCTTTTCAGCCATTATTTTCACCCGCCTGATCTTTTCAAGGGTATGCGGGATAAATTCCTGTCCGCCGAATCCCGGGTTTACCGACATGATCAAAACCAACTCCACATCCGCTATAATATCTTCGATCAGAGAGACCGGGGTAGCCGGATTTAAAGAAACACCTGCTTTCATGCCGGCATTGTGAATTTGTTGAATGACGCGATGAAGATGGGGGCAAACTTCCTGATGCACCGTCAGAATATCGGCTCCGGCGCGGGCATAATCTTCAACATACCTTTCGGGGTTGGTGATCATCAGGTGAACATCCAGCGGTATATCCGTCAGCCTTTTTATGACCGCTACCATATTGGGGCCGAAAGTCAGGTTGGGTACAAAATGACCGTCCATTACATCAATATGGATCAGCTCCGCTCCGTTTTCCACTACCTGTTTAACTTGTTCTTCAAGCTTCAGCAAGTCGGCAGATAATATGGACGGGGCAATGTAAATTTTTGATTCCATTTCTTTTCTGTTTTTCAGGGTAGATTGAAATGTGATTTGATTTTATTAACAAGTTTTTCAGGAGTAAAGCCGAAAACCTCTTTCAACACATTAGCAGGTGCCGATGCCCCGAAATGGTCCAGGCCACAGGTCAAACCGTCAGGGCCTGCATATTTTTCCCAGCCATAGGTTGTTCCGGCTTCTATGGTCACCCGTTTTTTAACTTCCGGAGGGATCACTTTGTTCCTGTATTCTTCGGGTTGCTCTTCAAAAAGTTCACGCGACGGCATACTTACCACCCTTACGTTGTATCCGGTTAAAAGTTTTGCAGCATCCAATGCAAGGTGGACTTCCGAACCGGTAGCGATCAGGAGGATGTCCGGGGCCGTATTTTCATCTCCCGACAGAATGTAAGCTCCTTTTTTCACATTTCCGGCAGAAAGATATACCGTTCTGTCAATAACCGGCACGTTCTGCCGTGTCAGGACAAGTGCCGAGGGGCGTTCTGTTTCATTCAAAGCGATCTTAAAGGCTTCCGCCGTTTCGTTTGCGTCGGCAGGACGGAGTACCAGTAATCCGGGAATGATCCGCAAGGCAGCAATGTGCTCTATGGGTTGATGTGTCGGACCGTCTTCTCCGACATAAAACGAATCATGGGTAAAAATATGCAATACACGCAAATTCTGCAGGGCAGCCAATCGCATTGCGGCCTTTTCGTAATCAGAAAATACCAGGAAAGTAGCACCGAAAGGAATGATCCCGCCGTGCAATGCCATACCGTTCAGGATGGCTCCCATGGGAAACTCCCTGACACCAAAAGGCAGGTTTCGGCCTTTCCTGTTTTCTTTGCTGAAATCTTTTGCCCGTTTAACGAAATCCGCTGTGGCATTGGAAGGGTCCAGGTCTGCCGAGCCGCCGGCAAAAAAAGCAAGCTGACCAGCCAGTGCTTCCAGTATCTTTCCTGATGCTGCCCGTGTTGCCATCGGCTTATCCGTTGAAAACAGAGGCAGTGTTAAGTTTCCCGTATCCGGATTTACGGCATTTCCCCATAGCTTGCCAAACCCGGCATTTTCCAGAAGTTTCTTCTGCAACGTTTTATTCCAGCCTGCTGCCTGTTCTTTTAGTTCGTCAAATCTTTCCGAAAAGTTCCTGATCACATCTTCCGGCAGGTAAAACTCTTCATTGGGCGGCAAACCGAACTTAATTTTCGTGTTTCTGATCTCCTCGGGAGATAAGGGTGAACCGTGTGTTGAGGGACTCCCCTCTTTTGTTGCGCTACCTTTGGCCATCGTTGTTTTACCGATGATCAATGTGGGTTGCGTTGTATTTTCCTTTGCCAGGACAATGGCTTTCCGTATTTCTCCGTGATTATGCCCGTTGATCCTTATGACCTGCCAGCCGAATGATCGAAAAAGCTGTTCAAAATCGGTACTGTCGGCCCGGTTTACCGTTCCGGAGATTTGAACCGCATTTCTGTCGTAATACAGGATCAATTTGTTTAACCCGAAATGCCCGGCAATGGCTGCACTTCCCAGTGCCACCGGTTCCTGCAGGTCGCCGTCACCTGCCAGCACATAAGTATAATGGTCAACAATACCGGATCCGAGGTGTGCGGCGAGCATGGCTTCGGCAACAGCCATTCCCACAGCCATGCCTACCCCCTGCCCCAGGGGTCCTGTTGTGGCTTCCACCCCGGGAGTTAGCCCATGCTCGGGATGCCCGGGCGTCAGGCTGCCGTATTGCCTGAATTGTTTCAGTTGCCCGGCAGGACGATAGCCCTGCAATACCAGCAATGAATACAACAACATGGTTTCGTGGCCGTCAGACCACATAAAACTGTCGCGCTTGACCCATGCATTATCACCGGGATCGACTTTTAAAAAATCCCTGAACAGGACAAAAGCAAAATCAGCCGAAGACATGGCCCCACCGGGATGGCCTGAATTGGCTTTTCGTGTGCCATCCATGATCAATCCCCTGATTACGGAAACCGATTTTTCATCTAAAATGTTGTTTTTCATCTGTTTTAATTTTCAATACTTCTTTCTTTCAAATCTTTTCTCTCCGTTGTTGGTGTCCTCGCCAACAACCCGTTCTTCCTTATATTTTCTCCACCAACCGGATCATATTACGGATGTCTTCATCAAATTCCCCGGAATACTCTTCCGGAAAATCACCAAATCCTTTCAACCGCTTTGAGGTGGTATCGTTCAGAACTTCCCACATTTTCACTTTCCTGGCCGTAACATATTGAGACTGAATTATCTCATGTTTTGCGAGCTGATACTTTTCCGCCATTTTTTTCAGAGATGCCCTGATCTCTTTCAGGGAAGCCATGATGCTGTCCTTTTTCTCTTCCGTAATGTCTTTTACGTTTTTTCTCATGATCCCGTCACCGGCATTCCGGAGAGACGATTCAATATCTTCAGTCAGTTGTTCTATCAGGTAGATCGAGGAAGAAACCGACCGTTTATGATTGGATGACAAATTAATCTTTTTCATTTTTTAACGGTCGTTTGCCAGTGAAAAACCAAAATCCCTGCCTTTTTTCACAGCAGGCACTCCAAATTTCATCCAGGTTGGCTCGGGTGCATCTTTCAGGTAATAATCAAAAAACTGTTGCATTCTCCGTGTCAGGTCTTCCATGTCGGTTCGTCTTAAAAGATTGTGTGGCGCTTTGTTGTAAACCAGCATCCAGACCGGTTTGCTCAGCCTGCGCAAAGCGGTAAAGAATTCAATTCCCTGGTACCACGGCACTGCACCGTCATTGTCGTTATGCATGATCAGTAGCGGGGTTTCCACGCGGTCGGCAAAAAACACAGGCGAGTTCAGGATGTAGAGCGGTAATTTTTCCCACAGCGTACCGCCGATCCGGCTTTGGGAATCTTCATACTGGAAAGCCCTGCTTAATCCCGATCCCCAGCGTATGCCGCCGTATGCGCTTGTCATGTTACTCACCGGCGCTCCTGCCATGGCCGCTTTGAACATATTGGTTTGGGTAACAATGTACGCCGTTTGATAACCTCCCCAACTCTGTCCCTGGATACCGAGCCTGTTGCGGTCAATAAAAGGATATCTGTCGCACATGGATTGCGTTCCGCTGATGATGTAATTGAAAGCGCTGGGCCCGGGATAACCGGTTTTGTATTTAATATCAGGCACAAAGATCAGGTAGCCGTTGCTGGTATAGTAAGTCCAGTTGATCACCGACCGGATGGGTTTGGGAACGTAATAACGGTTCAGCCGCTGCGAACTCCTTTCATAAAAATAAACCAGCATGGGATATTTTTGGGAAGGGTCAAAATTTTCCGGTTTAATCAGTATTCCCTGCACCGAATCACCGTCAAAAGAAACCCAGTCAACCAGTTCGCTGTTCCCCCAGATGTACCGGCTCTGTTGCGGGTTGGCATCAGATATCCTGACCGCATCCTGAAATTCCGGGTTACTTGTATACAAGTCCGGAAAATCAACAAACGACTCTTTTCTCCAAATCAGCCGTTCCGCCTTTTTCGCTTTCAGCGGATGGCTGTACCAGGCCTTTTCCATCAGCAGCTTCTGTAAATCATTGTTTTTCAAATTCAGTCTGTAAAATCCGGCATCTTTATTTTTTTCATTAAAGGCAGACAATAGCATTATATCCGGCAAATGCCTTTCCTTTGGGTCAAGCCGTGAATATCTGAACCTGACGTTCATTTTCCGGCCGGCACCACCGGTAATATTTTCGGGCTTGTTTTTTCCGGCAGGATCAATTTTCCAGAGGTCGAACATATCATAGATAATGAGTTCTTCATTTTTTGTCCATCCTGCCATCCCGTATGGGCGCGCTTCGTTGGGAATATCATTCCATTCGTTGTAGAAATTTACACCCTGTGATTTTGTTACATTTTTGCTTTTCCCCGAATCAACGGAATAAATATTCCACGAGCTGTCTGCAATATTATACCATGCCACGTAATTTTGTTTTGGCGAAAGACTTGTCCGTGAAGCCACTTTCGGAAGTATCATTTTCCGTTCGCCCGATCTACGGTTCACCAGATATACGTCTTTATAGCGGCTGGCATCCCACGAGATCATTTTCCTGTAGGGTTTATCATCGTAACCCAACGAATATTCGCCTTCTGCTCTGGCATCTATAATTATGTTTTCCATTTCAGGGACAGCCAGTTGAACCAGTTTTTCATCTTTTGGAAAATAGACTGCCGTGTAACTCCTCTTTTTTTCCCTGTCCAATTGTTTCAGTTGCTGGGGTTGCAGCAGGTCATCATGCCACGTCCAGATATCCAGGCTGACTTTCTCATCCTCAGTGAGGGTATCTTTGGGTTCCGGTACCGGACGTGGCCTGGTGCCGAAATACAGCTCGTCGCCTTTTTCGTTGAAAAATATTTTTCCTTCTTTGCTCACCGACCATCCATCCTGCAGACGTTCGTTATCTTCACCCGACACGGAAACCGGCTTTTGTTTATTGATGTCAAAATAATAAAGGGTAAAGACTTTTGTTTTGGCGGTATCTGGCGACCAGGTAAAGGCAAGTTGAGTCCCTTGTTCATCCAGTGAAACATTCTCCGAATAACCTTCTTTCTGAAATACGGGGATCAGTTTTTGTTTTTCGGTGTCATACACATTAACCGAAACCGAATCTATTGAGTCCTTTTTAGCGATGATCATGGCACAGATCCGTCCGTTTTTCGAAAAGTCAAAATGTGTCACATGATCAAACCGTACGGAATCTCCGGTAACGGGATTAAAAATCACCAGTATATAATTTTTTGTCTTTTTATCTTTCTTCTTTTTTTCCTTTTCTTTTTTTATTTCAGTGGTATCGTTTTCCGGTTTTTCCGGCTTTGGCATTTCCAGCATAAACGCAAGCCAGGAGGATTCTTTTTCCGGAACGATCACTTTTTTCAGCGCCGGGAATTTTATGATCTTTTTACTTTCAATAATCATAATTCCGAGTGAATCTTTTGGCAGCCTGTCTTTTTTCACCTTTTTCAGTTTGGCTTTCCTCACCGTATCATATTGCGGTTTGATCCTGAAGGCCAACACATCACCATCGGCTGTGACGGCGGCTTTTGAACCCCTTGGAATGGTGTCGTATTCCCGGTTATCCACAGAATAAAGTATCAGATCACCGTCCCCTTTCTGAGGATTGAGCTCAAAAGCAATCCTGCTTCCGTCATTGGAGATCACCGGATTCTTCAGATCATTCCAGCCATCATAAACCGAATGGTCAAGTGGTATCTTATCCTGTGAAACAGCAAAAAAAGGAATGTGAACAATAAAAAAAATGGAAATAAAAATAATGATTCCGGCTGGTTTCATAAACAAAAATCTTTTTAAATTGAGAGGTCAAATATACCTCAAAATTAACTATATGTTAAGAATCCTTTAAATTGCTGAAATATGCAGAAATGCAATATCTTTGCAAATTAATCGAAACAAAAATCTTTGTTGTAACACCTGCATAATGAGTTATATACATTTCGACAAAACCCAATTGATCAACCTTGAATTTTCACTCGAAAAGGAGATGCTTCGTACTAACAGGGCGGGAAGCTATTCCAGCTCGACAATAATTTTCACCAACACGCGCAAGTATCACGGACTTTTGGTTGTCAGGCAGCCTTTGATTGACGACAATAACCATGTGCTGCTTTCCACACTTGACGAAACCCTCATTGAGAACGAATATGAATTTCATCTCAGTATGCGTATGTATCCCGGAGGCGTTTACGATCCCAAAGGCCACAAATACCTGCGTTCATTTGATTCGGAACCCAACCCGAAAATCGTTTACCGGGTGGGAAATATCGTTTTTTCAAAAGAATACATTTATGCGGAAAAGGAAGACAGGATTTTAATCCGGTACACCCTGATTGATTCGCAGCAGGATGTGACCTTACGTATCAAACCGTTTCTGGCTTACCGAAGTGTACACGAGCTGGTGAATGCCAACGTGGATGTGAACAAAAAATACACGGAAATCAAGAACGGCACACAGTGGCAGATGTACAAGGGCTACGAAAAAGTTTTTCTTCAGTTTTCAAAAAGTGTGAATTACACCCATGTTCCTGACTGGTATTACAATATCCAATATATCCGTGAGATGGAAAGGGGTTATCCCGACACGGAGGACCTTTTTGTCCCGGGTTATTTTGATGTGAAAATGAAAAAGGGGGAACCGGTTGTCATTTCTGCCGGGACAAAAGAGTATAACCCGGCAACTTTAAAAAGAAAATTCGATTCGGAAGTTAAAAAACGTATCCCCAGGAAAAATTACGAAAATTGCCTTTTGAATGCCGCCAGTGAGTTTTTTGTCCAGATAGACAACAAAACGGAGATCATCTCCGGTTTCCCCTGGTTCGGCAGGTGGGGACGCGACACTTTTATTGCCCTACCCGGGCTTGCCCTTACGGTAAACGACACAAAAAAATTCAAATCCGTCATCAACACCATGCTCCGGGAGTTGAAAGAAGGGCTCTTCCCGAATCTGGGACACGGCAAAAATGTCGCCTACAATTCGGTTGACACAAGCCTGTGGTTTTTCTGGGCACTGCAACAATATGTGCTGATGACCGGCAATAAGGAACAGGTGTGGAAAGATTACGGAAAATCCATGCAAAACATACTGAATAAATTTGCAAAAGGAACTCTTTTCAATATTACCATGCATACCAACGGCCTGCTCTGGCAGGGTGAGAAAGGAATGGCGCTGACATGGATGGATGCGGTGGTTAACGGAAAACCCGTTACCGGACGCCATGGATACGCCGTTGAAGTAAATGCCCTATGGTACAATGCCATCATGTTTGCCCTGGAACTGGCCGGGGATGCAGGTGACAAAAGGTTTGTGAACAAATGGGAAAAATGGCCTGAAATCATCAGGAACTCTTTCAAAGATACTTTCTGGAACGACGAAGAAGGATACCTTGCCGACCATGTTAACGAAGATGGGGCAAACAAGGACGTGAGACCCAATATGATCTTTGCCGTTTCACTGCCTCATTCGCCCGTCGGCCCTTACATTCAGGCGTCGGTACTTGAAAAAGTGAAACAGGAGCTGCTAACATCGCGCGGGTTGAGGTCTTTGTCACCGAAAAACCATCAGTACAAAGGCATCTACACAGGCGATCAGAACCAGCGTGACATGGCCTATCATCAGGGGACTGCCTGGCCCTGGCTTTTGGGTGCTTATGCCGATGCTCATCTAAAACTTCACGGTAAAAAAGGAAAAGAACATATTCATTCGTTATATGCAGGATTTGAAGAGGTGATGACCGAGGCAGGAATCGGAACCATATCGGAGATCTATGACGGCGATCCGCCGCACACAGCCCGCGGAGCCTTGTCACAAGCCTGGAACGTTTCCGAATTGCTAAGGATAAAATGGATGCTTGACAGGTTATAATTTTTAAAAATGAAGAACATTCAAAGTCAAAACACAAAAACAATTAACAGTAAACCATGAGAGTTCTTATGTTCGGCTGGGAATTCCCGCCACATATCACCGGAGGGTTGGGCACCGCTTGTTTCGGACTTACCAAAGGGCTTGCAAAACAAGGGGTTGACGTCATTTTTGTCGTCCCCAAAGCCTATGGCGATGAAGATCAACAGGCCGTCAGGCTCGTCAGCGCGAGCGATGTTACGTTCGATCTTGAAGAAAAAGAATCCCGGGAATTCTGGAAAAGGGTTAAGTACATGGAGATCGCATCCAACATCATCCCTTATGTCAGCCCCGAAGATTTTGAAAAGGTAAGGGAAGAAAAGAAGAAAACCGGTGAAACCTTTACCAGCAAGGTATTCTCGAGAGAGTATAAGTTTTCGGGAACTTACGGGCCAAATCTCATGGAAGAGGTCTCACGTTATGCTCTGGTGGCTTCAGGACTCGCAATAAAAGAAGATTTTGATGTCATCCATGCTCACGACTGGCTGTGTTATCCGGCAGGAGTAGCGGCTAAAAAATCATCGGGAAAACCGCTGGTTGTACACATGCACGCCACGGAATTTGACCGGACCGGTGAAAATATAAACGACATCGTTTACGGTATGGAAAAAGAAGGAATGGAAGCCGCCGACCTTGTTATTACGGTGAGCAACCTCACACGCAATACGGTGATCAACCGTTACGGAATTGACCCCGAAAAAGTGATCACCGTGTACAATGCCGTTGATCAGGGCATCACCAGGGAAATGTCGCACATCAAACGCAACCTGAAAGAAAAGATCGTCACCTTCCTCGGAAGGATAACCTTTCAGAAAGGACCGGAGTATTTCATTGAAGCGGCATACAAAATCCTGCAGAAAGACGACAATGTAAGGTTTGTGATGGCCGGATCGGGAGACTTGCTGAATAAAATGATCGAACAGGTTGCCCGCCTGCGTATAGCCGACAAGTTTCATTTCACAGGCTTCCTGAAAGGGGAATCGGTGGACAGGATGTTTGCCTTAAGCGATGTGTTTGTCATGCCTTCGGTGTCGGAACCATTCGGTATCGTGCCCCTTGAAGCCATGCGCATCCACGTGCCGGTGGTCATTTCCAAACAATCAGGCGTTTCGGAAATACTGAAACATGCCCTGAAAATTGATTTCTGGGATGTGAATGCCATGGCCGATGCCATTTACGGGATATGCCATTATGATGCCCTTTCGGAAACATTTAAAAAGCACGGAAAAGAGGAAGTGGAGAGCCTGAAATGGGACAACGCCGCCATCAAAGTCAAAGAAGTTTATGAAAAGGCGGTTCAATCAGTTCAACAAACACAATAACAATAAACTACAACACCCTTAAATATGAGAACCATTTGTTTATATTTCCAGGTTCACCAACCTTACCGGCTCAGGACTTACCGGTTTTTTGACATTGGCGAAAAGCATGATTATTTTGATGATTTCAACAACCGGCTGATCATGCAGCGTGTAGCCGTAAAAAGCTATTTGCCGATGAACAATATCCTGCTCGGCCTGATCAAAGAATTCGGTGCAGCATTCAAAGTAAGCTTTTCCATATCCGGTTCAGCCCTGGAACAATTTGAGCGTTATGCCCCCGAAGTACTTGAAAGCTTTAAAGAACTGGCAAAGACAGGTAATGTTGAGTTTCTTGCCGAGACCTACAACCATTCGCTGAGCGCACTGAATAACAAGGATGAATTTATCCGGCAGGTGAAGATGCATGCTGAAATAACGGAAAAACTGTTTGGCAAAAAACCGGTTTCCTTCCGTAATACAGAGCTTATCTACTCCGACGATATCGGAAAAACCGTAGCAGAAATGGGATACAAGATCATGCTTACCGAAGGCGCAAAACACATCCTCGGGTGGCGCAGCCCCAACCTGCTGTACACAAATGCCATTGACCCCAACCTCAAACTGCTTTTGCGTAATTTCAGGTTGAGTGATGATATTGCTTTCCGCTTTTCATTACAGAGCTGGAGCGAATGGCCGCTGACAACTGAAAAATTTGTTGGCTGGCTGAATGACCTGGGTGAGGAAGAAGAAGTGGTGAACCTGTTCATGGATTATGAAACTTTCGGAGAACACCAGTGGCAAGAAACAGGTATTTTCGATTTCATGAGGGCGTTGCCGGGTCGTATCCTTGCCGGCTCCGATTTTACGTTTGCCACACCTTCGGAACTGGCAACTAGGCTTCAGCCCGTTTCGCCCATCCAGGTTCCCTACCCCATTTCCTGGGCTGACGAAGAACGCGATATTACTGCATGGCTGGGCAACGACATGCAGCACGAAGCATTCGATAAGCTGAATGCACTGTTTGGCAGGCTGAAAAACTGTGAGGACGAGCAAATCAAAAGGGACTGGCTGTTTTTGCAGACATCCGATCATTTTTACTACATGGCAACCAAATGGTTCTCCGATGGCGACGTTCATAAATATTTCAACCCTTACAGCAGCCCTTATGATGCCTTTCTGAACTATATGAATGTGTTGTCCGATTTCATTATCCGGGCCAAAGAATATTGTGATTTGACGGAATCATTTAAAGAAATTAAAGAAGCTACGGCAAAATTGGCCGAAAAAGCAGAGACAATGGTCAGGATGCAGACCGGCAAAGCGGCGAAGAAAGTTAAAAAAGCAGTTGAAAAAGGAAAAGAATATTCTTTCGACGACATCGTGAAAATGTCGGATGCTAAAGTTAAACAACTGCTCCGGAATGTTGATATTGAAGAGATAACCATTGCCCTGAAAGATGCGGAGCAGGAATTAACCGATAAGATCATTCCCAACTTGGGCAAACGGGCAAAAAAGCAATACGAAGAACTGGAAAAAGAACTTAAAAAGGTTAACAAATCCGAAATCAAAAAGTACAGGAAAGCCGTTGAAGACAAGCTGAAGGAACTTTTCGGAAAATAATTGCGAAAAACAACCTGCCGGAGTCGGAACGACCCGGCAGAGTTGTTTTTTAAAATATCTTAACACTGCTCCGTCCGGCACTCACACCAGCCGGGGTTTTCATTTCCGTACCGGCGACAATTTCATTCATTTGACCAGCACCCCGTTTTCAAAGATCAGCACCCTTTCCACATTCCCGTTTTCATCATACCAGCGCTCCTCGCCGTGTTTCAGGTTATCTTTGTAATGAATGACCCGTTTGGGCTTTCCGTTTGACCACCATGCCTTCTGAATACCCGTCCCGTGTTCAAAATTTCCGGTACCAATTACATCGCCACCCATGTCATAATACATCCACCGCCCTGTAAAAAAACCTTTTGCATAATGCCCTTCCACTTTCAGTGTTCCGTTGGGATAATAAAGAAAATAAGGCCCGTCAAGCGTATCATTTACGTATGTTTCTTCCATGATCTTGTTCCCGTTGGCATCATAGGAAATGGCTCTCCCGTTCAGTTTTCCGTTTACATATTCCGATTCGGCTTCAAGGTTTCCGTTTTTGTGCCAGCGGGTCAGGCGGCCGTCCAGGACATTTTTTCGATAAAAGACTTCCTGCTCTTTAAACCCATTGTCATAATACCACGTGGCTTTACCTTCCAGCTTCCCTTTTTTATAAGTCATTTCCGATTGCAGGTTGCCGTTATCCCAGTATTCTTTTTTCGTCCGCGAACAGGATACAAGAATTAACAGGAATAAAACCAACACTAACGCTATCCGGGTGTCTGAGCTCATTTTCATTCTTTTTCTGCAGGAACAAGGTCGGGAAGCCTGATCAATTCATAATTACGGAAACGCAAAATATTCCAATAACTGTTTTCATAATTACCCGTTTTGGATTTTTTATCAAACCGGTATTTCGTTATGAGCAGCTCCTGCGGAAACGTCTGAAGGCAATTCGGGAAACGTTTGTCGAGATAGAACAGGGCCTGAAGAAAATAACGGGTCACATCGTACCCTGTAAATCCGTATATATCGGGGTCGGTTGCGTATTTTTGTCTGAATGCCAAAAGAAAATCAGTGATCTTTTTCGAATCATAGTCCAGGTAATAAGACGAAAAGTAGGTCAGGTTCATGTTGTTTGCCTGACGGTGGTCGAAATTGGAAATACCCTCAATGTCGGGCATGCCGATGAGCTGAATGTTGAATGTATCCCTGTATTCGTTCAGCCGGTTCATTGCATCCATAACGAATGCTTTGCTGTCGCCGTAAAGGATGACCAGGTTTTTCCTGATGGGAGAGGCATTATTAAGAAATGGATGAAGGCTGTCGGAAGCGTAATTGATCCTGATCAGGCCGTTATTTACCAGCGTGCTGTCATCTATATTGGCTTCAATGATATCAGGGTAAATATCCAGTCCTTCATATTTTATGGAAGGTAAAGGCGAACCTTCTTCATATTCCTCATCGCGATGGCCTACAGCCACGGATAAATTATACAGGTCATTGTTTGAAACCCTGACCTGTGGCTCAAGCCGTGTTGAAATATTGTTGGCCATGCCGGTAACCAGATCTGCATCTTTATATGCCGTGTGGGTGATCAAAAACACCTTGTACCCGGGGTAATATTGCTCAATTAAAAAAGGCACAAGGTCTGCCTGGTACTGCTTTCCCGGTTTTACTTTTATGGCAGTTGGAAATTCGCGAATGATCTCTTCCCTGAATGTCAGCGGATTGACAACAGGAATGTCAAATGTGGAAGCGAACAAGGCCACCTGGGCAAAACTGTAATTATAGAACGGCCCGATGATCAGGTCCATGGTTTTCAGTCCGGGCTTTTGCAGCACTCTGGCTGTCTTGGTCAGGTTTTTATCCACATCGTACACATACAATTCAAGATTCATACCCATCTTCTTCAGCGAATCCACAGCCATTAAAGCACCCTCATAAAATTCAATAAACCGGAACGGTAAGAAACCGTTTTGTTTTTCCTTCAGGAAACTTTCAAAATCCAGGCTGTCGGTCTCTTCGAGGAAAAAGGGGATCATCAGCGCCACCTTATAAACCTTTTTCGGGTGTGGCACCAGTTTCCTGCATCCAAAAATGGCGGATGGCGATGCTTCGGGATATGCTTTTTCTTTCTCTTTTAATATTTTTTCTTCTTTTTCTTTCTCTTCCATTTGCCTGCGGGCTATTTCCCCTACCGGGATCCTCACCCTTTGCCCTGCATATATTTTCCTGCTTAAAGAAGGGTTTGCCGAGATCACCTGGTTCAAAGGTACTTTGTACATTCGTGCCACCTTGTTTAATTTGGTCTTTTTTGTGGCAACATAAATGATGTAAGGCTTACTGATCTTCGTTTTTGGTATTTTAATGACCTGCCCAACCGATATTGAAGTTGTCAGACCCGGATTAGCAGCCAGGATGTCCTGGATGTCCACACCGTAAAGTCGCGAAATACTGTACAGGGTTTCTTTCTTTTTCACTTTATGCCTGTAATATTCAGGTTGTTGGCCGGATGTTTCTTTTTGTGTTTCCGAAACAGTCCCGGCAGTTTCATTGCCCAGGGGAATCCGCAACCGGTCGCCCACGTGTAGCCCGCTGTAAAGCAAAGGGTTGACGGCGCGCAACTGGCTGACTGTTATGTTATATTTTCTTGCGATACTGTATTCCGTTTCCCCGGCCTTTACTATGTGCCTGTAGTTTGGGATTACTTTATTCTCCGGATTAAAACTAACTTCTCCCGCTTTCTCCTTTCCGCCCGGCAAGGTTGATGCAACGGGAATTTTCAGGTACTCCCCTTCCCTGAAGGGCTCGGTTACACCGGGATTGGCGTTCCTGATCGTTTTTTCAGGAATGTGATATAGTTGGGAGAGCCACCGGAAATTCTGGTTGTCTTTTGCCAGGTGATAGAAAAAATTGAATCCGGCTTTCTTGACTTCCCGGTTCAGTTCGGTTTCCTTGTTTACCGTGGGAATCCAGAGAACCTGATCCACATGAATGCCTTCTCTGGCTTCGGGATTTTCATAATAAATCTCGTCCACACTCACATTGTAGGCTTTGGCAATGGAATAAACAGTCTGTCCCTGTTTTACAAAATGGATGTAATACTGTTTGCCATCCCTCACATTGAGGCTGTCGCTCACATATACCCTGTTCTGGGCTGTGAGCATCAACGAAGAAAAAAGAAAAACAAAAACCGCAAGAAATTTTTTCACTGACTGTTATTTTGAAAATGATGTCAAAAATAGGATAAAACGCTGTTTGAAAACGACAGCAACGGTAAATTTGTTGTAGTAACCATTCTTAAATCCCAAATACGGAATAATAACTTCTCAACTATTTGGTGGGTGGAATACTGGAAGAATGAGTCTACTCCGAAAAGTAAAAATCTTGCCACAAAGGCAGAAAGGCACAAAGGAACACAAAGACTAAATACTTAGTGTCACCCTTTTGTGCATCTTGGTGTCTTGGCGACTTGGTGGCTATTTTACCAATTTGGAGTTTTCGGAGCGGACTCAAGAATGGAATGATGGAAGAATGGATGGGTGGATGGAAGACCTTCCAGAGTACGCCTCCGGCGTTCCTGGAAGAGTCTGTGTAAGGTTTGGATCCCCGGCCTGGCTCGAGTCTTCCCGCCCGGCCTGTGCGTTGGCAGGACTTGGGCCAAGCTATACAGCCCGAAACTTTTATAACCGGCAAATTAATGCTAACCGGATAGATATTTTTATTTTTGTGGAATGAGCAGTAAATATAAATTCCATAATCCTGACGGAACTTATTTTGTGACTTTTTCCGTTGTCAAATGGGTTGATGTTTTTACAAGGGATATTTATCGTGAAATCATCCTGGAAAGCTTAAAATACTGCCAGGAAAATAAAGGTTTACAATTGTGTGCTTATGTGATTATGACCAATCATTTGCATTTGATCATTTCCAGGGAAGACAAAAATCTTTTAGAAAATATTATGAGGGATTTTAAAAAGTTTACTTCTTCTCAACTGATCAAGGCAATTAAAGACAATCCTTATGAAAGCAGAAAAGAATGGATGCTTGAAATTTTTAAAGATGAAGGAAGAAAAAACACGAACAACAGATATTACCAGTTTTGGCAACAGGATAATCATCCTATAGAACTGGCAACTAACAGGATGCTGGATCAGAAACTGGATTATCTGCATAACAATCCTGTTGAACATGGTTTTGTAAAAAAAGCAGAAGACTATCCGTGGAGTAGTATAACCAATTATATTGGTGAAAAAGGAATGATTGATGTTGAGATTATTTTACAATAATTATCAAAAAGTATTATGAAAGGAAAATTGTTTTTAGCTTTGGCGCAAGTCAACCACGCGCAGGGCTGACGCACAAGACTTGCGCCAGGGGGGGGCTCATGTCTTCCCTCGCAGCATACGGGTAAACGAGGGCCATTAGAATCCGTAGCCCGTTCAGCGGGTCGGTCATTCCCCTCACTCCCACTCAATCGTCGCCGGTGGTTTGGAACTGATGTCGTAAACCACGCGGTTCACACCTTTCACCTTGTTGATGATGTCACTGGAAACCTTTGCCAGGAAATCATACGGCAGTTTCGACCAGTCGGCGGTCATCCCGTCGGTGGAGCCAACGGCCCGCAGCGCCACCACATTCTCATAAGTCCGCTCATCGCCCATCACACCCACAGACTGCACGGGAAGCAAAACGGCAAAGGCTTGCCACACCTCGTCGTACAGCCCCATTTCTTTCATCGTGCTGATGTAGATGTGGTCCACATCCTGCAAAATGCGCAGCCGTTCTCGGGTCACCTCACCGATCACGCGGATACCCAGTCCCGGGCCGGGGAACGGGTGGCGTCCGATGATGTTTTCCGGCATATCCATCGCTCGGCCAATTTTTCTGACTTCATCCTTAAAAAGCGAGTTCAGGGGTTCCACGACCTTCAGTTTCATAAAATCAGGCAGCCCGCCTACATTGTGGTGCGACTTGATGGTTGCCGAAGGACCGTTCACCGAGACCGACTCGATCACATCGGGATAGATCGTTCCCTGTGCCAGCCATTTTACATCTTCGATCAGATGGGCTTCATGGTCAAACACCTCGATAAATGTTTTCCCAATGGCTTTCCTTTTTTCTTCGGGGTTGATGATCCCTTTCAACGCATTGAGGAAACGATCAGACGCATCAACGCCCTTTACATTCAGCCCCATGTCTTTATAGGAATGAAGCACTTCTTCAAATTCATATTTCCGCAGCAGCCCGTTGTCCACGAAGATGCAATACAGGTTTTTCCCGATGGCCCGGTGCAGCAGCATGGCAGCCACCGAAGAATCCACCCCGCCCGAAAGGCCGAGCACAACTTTATCATTGCCCAGTTTTTCTTTTAACTCCTTTACTGTGGTATCAATGAATGAATCGGGCGTCCAGTCCTGTGAACAGCCACAGATGTCCACAAGAAAATTCTTCAGTAATTTTGTTCCTTCTTCCGTGTGATATACTTCAGGATGAAACTGGATTCCGTAAGTTTCCTCGCCCCCGATCTTAAAACCGGCCACCTCCACATCTGCCGTGCTGGTGATCACTTTAAATGTTTCCGGCAATTTCAGGATGGTATCCCCGTGCGACATCCACACCTGGCTGTTGTCCGACAGCCCTTTCATCAGCAGGCACCGCCTGTCAATAAATCCCAGACGTGCCCGGCCGTATTCCCGGGTGTGTGACGGCTTCACCTCTCCCCCGTCGTGTTGTGCCATGTATTGTGCACCGTAACACACTCCAAGCAGCGGAACTTTTCCTTTGATCTTTGAAAGATCGGGAACGGGCGCTTCCTCATCCCTTACCGAATAAGGGCTGCCTGACAAGATCACCCCTTTCACCCAGGACGTGATCTCCGGTATTTTATTATACGGATAAATTTCACAATAAACATTTAACTCCCTCACCCTGCGGGCAATAAGCTGCGTGTACTGGGAGCCGAAATCGAGAATGATAATGGTTTCCTGCATGGCGGCAAAGATAGAGTTTTTGGCTGGAATATTGGATGCTTGATGCCGGATACCGGATACTGGATGCTGGTCCAGTTTAATCTTGTTACAAAGAAAACAGATTTAGATTTTTTATGATTTTCTTTCCTGCCGACTGTGGATTGCCGACTGCTGACTGGCATTACAGTGGATGCAAATTTTCAAAATACAACTTCACGCTTTATAAATCGCACTTTTTGTTGTAAATTAGCAGAACAATTCAAAACCGGAAGATCATGACAGCAATCAAAAGACGTCCGAAAAAAACAGTAAACAACAACCTGTTTATTTTTCTGGCTATCATCATCGTACTGGCTCTTATCTCCGTGATCGCGGCTTACTTTTTAACAGAAAAAACGGAACCGCAAGATCAGCCGGTTACCCCCATCGAAGGCACCTGGGTCAGTAACTACAACGGGACTATGTTGACAATAAAAGGGCTGACAATGGTGCTGGAATTGCCGGCAGTGGACAAGTCAACAGTCATCAAAGGAAAAATTGCCGTTGAGAAAAATATCGTCACTTTCATTTATGAGGACGGACCCTGTAAAAATGTTGAGGGCCATTATCAATACACCTTTGATGTTAAAGGGGAATTGTTTTTCAAGCTGATCAAAGACAAGTGCCCGTCACGGCAGGAGTTGATGTCGGCTTCGTGGTTTAAATTGTAAAAAAACTTTTGTAGGTTAAAACAATTATAAGTCCCTTTTACTTCAACATTAAATACCCTGTTTATTAACCGGAAATCAGCAAATAAATATCTTTTAAATGACCCACCCCTTACTCCCCTCCCGGGAGGGGAACAACGGAATTTATTCGCTGATTTTTCTCTGTTACTAAAATTGAAATTCAAAAATTGCTATCTCAACAGGTTTGCTTCAAATACCGATTCATTTCCTACCATGTCGGTCACTTCAAGCCGGAAATGATTGGTGCCTTTTTTCAGATGCTCGTCAACAGCATAGAACAACAGGTTTTTTTTGGGCTCGTATTCCATCAGTATCCATTGGCCGTTCAGCGTGGCTCTGTATGTTTTGATGCCGGTCTCGTTGTCAGATATTTTTATTTTTATCGAACGTTCACCGGCCATGTTTTTGCCATCGGCAATGTTAACCGGGTTGATCTCCGGAGAGATCGTATCCAGCAGGATCACATAATTTCCAAGCAAATTGGTTTTTGCCGATAAGCGGTCTTCTTTTTTATCGTTGCCCGCAAACCAGCTCTGGCCTTCATTATCAAGATAGGCAATATAAAACCTGTCTGCATAACTCACGGTGCCGGTTTTTGGTTTTATGGAAATGGAAAAGGATTTCTGAACCGGCGTAAAACGGTTGTGGATTTCATATACCGGCGAAAACATCGTGCTGTCTCCCGGAAACGAATCAAGCTGAAAATAAAACGAGCGGTAAAAAGCATTGGCCGGAAAGTCAAGGACAAGGTTGCCTGCTTCAATATGGTGTTTTCTGCTGAAATCAAAATGAATGCCTTCAGGCGGGTCGTATTTTGCTGCCGTCAGTGACGAATCCGGTGGCAAAAACCGGATTTCAAACTTTAAAGAAGATTTATTTCCGTAAACATCTCTTACTTTTAATGCCACTTCATGAATGCTGCTGTCATTAAAAGTCAGTATCCCGTTATGACTGACATCCCGGTAGATGAACAGGCGATTGTTCGTATCAACCTGTGTCCTGATCACTCTTCGTTTGTCTTTCTGAAAATAATTGTAATCAATCAGGCTGTTGATGTACCGTGAAGTGGCAAATGAAAGTTCATCCATTTCCAGTCCGAAAACATGTGTGGTATCCAGCCACATATCCAGTCTGTAAACTCCGTTCCGGTTACGAATGCCGTTCATCCGGTCAAACACCCGGAAACCGAGGGAAATATTCCCTTTCACCTTTATTCCGGGATTGCCTTTTAAAGAGATATCCTTCCCTTTGCCGGTAACGGGATAATAAACCGTATCGCGCTTACCGTTAATTGATGAAAAGTCCTCCACCGGGTAGATGACAACTTCGGCAATCTGGGGTGCATCGGTGTCTTCAACACGAATATTTTTAAAAAGCAACGGATTGACCGGGTGCTGCGAAGCGGCTTTCCTGATCTCAAAATGAAGATGCGGAGCCGAAGAGCTGCCTGTATTTCCCGACCATCCGATGATTTCCCCCTTTTTTACTTTGAACCTGTTTTTATCCGGAAAAATCTCAACCGTAAAACTTTCGCGTTTGTATTGAAAATCTTTAACAAACTGCTGAATTGTATCATTAAACTTCTGCAAATGGCCGTACACCGAGACATAGCCGTTGGGGTGGGTGATGTAAAGCGCCTTACCATAGCCACCCGTTGAGACTTTGATCCGCGAAATATACCCGTCGCCAACTGCACGAACGGCTTCCCCTTCCCTGCCGTTTGTTTTGATGTCTATCCCTGCATGAAAATGATTGGAGCGCAATTCGCCGAAGGTACCTGACAGGTGAAGAGGAAAATCTACCGGCGGAAGAAAATCAGCTTTTGCCGGAGTGATCTGCTGGCCAAACAAATCAGAGCCTTTGCCCGGAAGTAAAAGATAAAAAATCAGGAGTAATGTTATTATTATTTTCAGGTATTTCATTTTCATATCATAAACGGCAAAAATAACCTTTCCGTTTTTCTTTCTCTAACTTTTTTCGGGTTAAAATTCATGCATGAAAAAAGTAATCTGTCATTTCCCTTCCCGCGAAAGCGGCAGAAGAGCGTTTATTTACTTATTTCTCCTGCCCTGCTGCATATTAAAAAAAGTAATTTTGCGTTTAAAAGTAAGGAACTGTAAAAATGATACAAATGAAAAAGATTTTTTTTCCGCTCATCCTCGTTTTGGCCGGTTTTCTGGCTTTTTCCGGATGTAAAAAAGACGGCGACAAAAACAAACCCTACATTGTTGTACTGGGTGCCAATCCGTTAACGTGGCAGATCAACATACCCTATGTTGACCCGGGTGCCGAGGCTTATGATATTACCGAAGCCGGCGACACCGTGGACATCACTTCACGGTTGCAGGTCAATTCAAACGTGGATGTGAAGGTTGCCGGTGAATATTCGGTTGAATACAACGTAAGCGACGAGGCAGGAAACGCGGCAGACCCGAAATCAAGGACCGTCAATGTGATCCTGACGAAATAAGGTTGTTTAGCTTTGCATTCTGAAATACAATTTACACCAAATGACTGCCACCTTCCCCGAAGCAAAGAAGAAAGTCTGTTTCATTGTCAATCCCCTGGCGGGTGGCAAAAAGAAAACCGGAATCATTCAGAATATCGAACAAAACATTGATAAGGATTTATTCGAATATGAAATCCGGTTAACTGAGAGGGCCGGACATGCTACGGAGCTGAGCCGGGAAGCTTTAACGCGGAAATTCAACATCATCGTAGCTGTGGGTGGTGACGGCACCATCAATGAAGTGGCCAGGGCACTGACCGGGAAACAAGCCATTCTGGGCATTATCCCGCTGGGGTCTGGTAACGGGCTGGCCCGCCACCTGGACATCCCGCGACAAGTTTCCAGAGCAGTCCGTTTAATAAACAAAGCAAACCATATCCTGATAGATACGGCTGAAGTCAACGGACACCCGTTCATCAGCATTGCCGGTGTGGGATTTGATGCGCTAGTAGCCAAAGAGTTTGCAGACAATAAAAAAAGGGGCTTCATCACTTATTTCAATATCATTCGCAACCGGTTCATCAACTATAAACCCAAAAAGTACACGCTTATTTTTGATGAAGGCATCAGGATAAGCAACCGGGCATTCTTTATCTCTTTTGCCAACTCCAACCAGTTCGGCTACAACACGACCATCGCTCCCAACGCCAGGCTGAACGACGGACTGCTGGATGTGTGCATCGTAAAAAAACCCAAACTTCCCGAGTTGCCCGTTGTGATAAATCTTTTACTTTTGAAACGGATTGATCTTGCTCCGGGCGTAACCATAATACAAAGCAAGGGATTAACTGTCAAACGAAAAAAAGCACGGCCGGTAAATATTGACGGTGAAGCCGTTACAATGGGGAAAAAACTAAGGGTAGAAATCAACCCGTTGTCATTAAAAGTAATCATACCCGAAAATGAGTAAAAAGCAAAGAAACTCACGTATCGTTTATTCCACCGACCCGGATTATGTTTACGATGATGAAAATGAAATCGTCGAAACCCCCGAACCCGGGCAACAAAAACTTACCATCCATCTGGACCGGAAACAAAGGCGCGGCAAACAGGTGACCCTGATCGAAGGTTTTATCGGTAACGATGAAGATTTGAAAGACCTGTCCAAAATCCTGAAGACAAAATGCGGCGTGGGTGGTTCCGCCAAAGACGGCGGGATCATCATCCAGGGCGACTTCCGCAAAAAAGTGGAACAGATATTGACCGGACTGGGTTACAGGTGTAAAATTTCGGGAATGTAAAGCAAGGGCTGGAATGACCATGGAGATATTTTCACCGGAATACTGGGACAGACAATACAAAGCGGGGAAAACCGGATGGGACATCGGTTACGTGTCGCCGCCGTTGAAGGAGTATATTGACCAGCTTAGCGATAAAATGCTAAAAATCCTCGTGCCGGGAGCGGGCAGCGCCTGGGAGGTGGAATATCTTTTCAACAACCGTTTCAAAAACACCTTCCTGCTTGATTTTTCCACCGAAAGCATTCTGCGTTTCAGGAAACGTTGCCCTGCTTTTCCGGAAGATCACATTTTAACCGAAGATTTTTTCAAACACAGCGGGCAATACGACCGGATCCTGGAACAGACCTTCATCACTTCGTTCGCTCCACACCACAGACAAGCATTTGCCAGGCAAATACATCACCTGCTGAAACCCGGCGGAAAGTTTGTCGGACTGATGTTCAACCATGAATTTCCATTCGAAGGGCCCCCTTTCGGCGGCACAAAACAAGAGTATCAAAGGCTCTTTGAAGGCCTCTTCGAAATCGAAAAAATGGAAATCGCCTACAACTCCATAAAACCGCGAAAGGGAAGAGAATTATTTGTAATGTTAAGAAAAAAATCCGGCTGATTTGAATATTATTTTTAATTTAGCTTACTTTCTTTTTAAAATCCAATTTGAATATGAGCAAAAGAGTGATCGAAACCCCGGGAATGGTTACCAAAAAGGAACGCATTGCCGTGGTAGAACATGAAACAAATTGTAATTACCTGATTCTTGAATCGTTAAGTCCATTTCCGGGGTACCACGGAACCACAGTCCCCGACAGGCTGGAACCCGATTCGATGTTTGCGGTTACCAGGCTGATGCACAATGATGAACGCATCATCAGAAGTATCCAGGCCGTTAAAAAACAAACAGACATCAATTTTGACGGTGCACCCGGAACGTTGGACATTCAGCATCAACCGGCTCATTTTATCAGGTTTAAGTTTGTTAAATACGGAGACATGGGGGAGTTGCTGAAACTTTTCAAGGAAAACGGCATTGATTTTAAGAGGAGAAAAAAGCTGCATCCGTATGAAAGCATTATCAAAGTCCGTAAGTTTTTCAGAATAAAAGAAATGTCGAAAGACATTTTCGCCGACAGGGACGATGAATGCATGTTCTATCTGAAGTTACCCACGATGCTTCGCTGGAGTACTTTTGAAAAGATCACAACCAACATCAAATACAATGTGGATGACAGGAACTTCGATGCCGCACTTACCAATGTTTACGGGAAAGAAGGGATCATTGACTTTGTTAGAATTTTCGACAGGGAAGCCACTGAAACCAAGTTGAAGCATATCCATAAAAAATACATGGAAGCCGTTTCAAGATTGTAATTTTATTCGAAAAAAAGGTCGTTATCTTTTCAAATTAAGCATACCTGATACAAAACCAAATCATTATGGACAACTCCATCCGGCAGGCAACAGATTGGTTGATTTCAATATTAAACAATGCGGGAGCAAATGAAACGCTGGCAAAATGGCTCGGCGAGTTTTCCATGCTGATGATACTGATCCTTGTCTCTTACCTGGGCTATGTGATAACCTGGCGTGTGATACGGGCCATCCTGATCCCGGTCATGCAACGGTCGAAAAACCAGTTTGACGATTTGCTGATCAGGCACAAATTTTTTCGCAAGCTTTCCTATCTCGTCCCTGCTTTAATGCTTTATTACTTTACGGATGATACCATCACCATTCCCGTTCTGATCACCATCATCAGAAAAATCCTGGAATTTTTCTTTGTGCTGATCTCCATTATGATCTTCAACAGTGTATTATCAACGATAAACGACTATTACGAAAGGTATGATTTTGCCAAAGACCATCCCATCCGCGGAGTCATCCAGGTTTTGCAAATCATCGCCTACCTTTTGGGATTGATGATCGTTGTCAGTCTGCTGGCCAACAAGAATTTAAGCTCTCTCGTTTTGAGCCTGGGTGCAGTGTCGGCTATTTTATTACTGATATTCAAAGACCCCATCCTCGGCTTTGTGGGAGGACTTCAACTGATCTTCAACAAAATGCTGTCCATCGGCGACTGGATAAGCATGCCCAAATTCGGCGCCGACGGTGTTGTCCTTGAAATCAACCTGACAACCGTTAAAGTCCAGAACTGGGACAAAACCATTGTCACTATTCCCACTTATAACCTCATTACCGATTCATTCCAGAACTGGCGCGGCATGGAAGAATCGGGCGGAAGGCGAATAAAACGGTCTATCAATTTAGACATGGACAGTGTCAGATTTTGTGATGACGAAATGCTGGCAAAATATGAGAAGATCACCGTTTTAAAGCCTTACCTGAAAGAAAAGAGAAAAGAACTGGAAGAATACAATAAAAAATACCTCAATGATCCGTCATCGGTTGTTAACGGCCGGCGTCAAACCAACCTGGGGGTGTTCAGGGCATATCTGAAAGCCTATCTGAAAAACAGGGATGATATCAGGCAGGACATGACCTTCCTGGTGAGGCATCTTCAACCTAACGATAAAGGTCTGCCCATCGAGATCTATGTTTTCACAAAAACTACGGAATGGGTTAAATATGAAGATATCCAGGCCGATATCTTCGACCATATCCTCTCGGTTATCCCGGAGTTTGACCTCCAGGTTTACCAAAGCCCGAGCAACAAAGGAATCAGCTCGCTGGCAAGCCAGTTGAAAATGAAATAAATGGTTAAACGGTTGCCGGTAGCAATTTTACTAATGAGACCAACAGAAAAGATTGGTTTCAGATGTGGGCTTTTGCCAGTTGGTGTTTTGCCTGGTCAATGATCTTTGCAAACCAGATGGTATAATCGCCGGGGTTTTCTTTTACATCACCGATCACCCAGTCCAACTCCACATATTTCCATTCAGAAACTTCATCGGGGTCAGGATTGGGCGCCTCGTCACTGTAACCGACGAAAACATGGTCAAATTCATGTTCCGTCATGCCGTCACCCACATGGGCTTTGTAAGTGAATGAGTAAACTTCGTGCAGGTCACAATCAATCCCCATTTCTTCTTCCAACCGCCGGTGGGCGGCATCCAGGGTCTTTTCCCCGGTACGCGGATGGCTGCAAACGGTATTGGTCCATAATCCGGAAGAGTGGTATTTTTCACCGGATCGCCTTTGCATCAGCAATTTGCCTTCCGAATTGAAAATAAAAATTGAAAAAGCCCGGTGCAACATTCCTTTTTCATGGGCTTCCATCTTTTCCATTGCCCCAAGCGGCTGGTCGTTGTTGTTAACAAGGATTACATATTCAACCTGCATCAGTCATCTCTTTTGGTTACGAAACTTGAATGCAACAAATATATGAAATTTGTAACATGTCTAAATAAGACTGAAATGATCAAATCATTTTTTCACTGAATTCCGCCGTTTTTTTGCTAAATTGCCCTTCCAAAATAAAACGACCCGCCTGCCTGTCATGAGTATTGTGCCGGGCGTTGCGTGGTATCTGAAAAAACTAATCGTTCAGTTATGAAAAGAAGTTTATTTATTCTGTTGGTTTGTGTAACAACGGTGCTGCATGCACAGCGGGATTATTCCGATTCCGGGATCACAAAGCTTATTTTACTTGGAACCGGAACCCCGAATCCTTCCCCTCTCCGTTCCGGACCATCCGTTGCCATAGTAGTCAACGACGAACCATATATCATTGATTTCGGACCCGGGCTGATACGTAAGGCTGCAGCCCTTTCGGAGAGATACGGGGGAACGATTGAGGTCAAAGGGCTGGACGTAAAAAAAATAAAGCATGCCTTCCTTACGCATCTGCATTCGGACCATACGGCAGGTTATCCCGACCTGATCCTGACGCCGTGGGTGATGGGAAGGGATGAACCGCTCGAGGTCTATGGGCCCGAAGGCATTAATAATATGACCGGACACATCCTTAAAGCTTACGAAGAAGATATTAAATACCGGTTATACGGCCTTGAACCTGCCAATGATCAGGGATGGAGGGTCAACAGCCACGAGATCGTCAGTGAAGGTGTAATTTATCAGGATAAGAATGTGAAAGTGGAGGCCTTTCCCGTTATTCACGGAAGCTGGCCTAATGCATGGGGATACCGGTTTACAACACCGGATAAGATAATTGTTATTTCGGGAGACTGTTCTCCGTCGGAAAAAATTGTTGAATATGCCAAAGGAGCGGATATTCTTGTGCACGAAGTGTATTCCGGGGAAAAATTTAATGCACTCAGTGAGCTTTGGAAAACCTATCATTCCAAAAACCACACATCAACATACGAGCTCGCTCAAATAGCAAATACGGCTAAACCGGAATTGCTTGTTTTGTATCATATATTGTTTTGGGGGGCAACCGAAAAAGAAATATATGATGAAATAACAGAAAAATATAAAGGAAGAGTGGTAGTCGGAAATGACCTGGATATCTTCTAATGCCGGGCACAACAGAGACAACAGGGCTGATCGCGCAGGCACCGGACACTGAAACCGGCGCCTTTTTGAGGAGCCGGAAAAGCATGACGCAGGTACTTCTAATCCGCAGTTGGTGTCCCCACCAACTGCTTCGAAACCACCAAATTAATTAAACCATGTAATAACTGGTAAGTATTCCAAATTCATCAGTCCCATCTTCATAAAATCTGGCAGATGAATATCTGTAATCCACCGGATCATCAACAAGGTGCCATTGTGTTTGTAAAGGATTGTTATGAATACTTAAAAAAAGATGCCTTTGCTGTTTCTTTAGTTGGGTTTTCTTTTTC
>CAZMOS010000012.1:0-44514 GCA_964567945.1 uncultured Lentimicrobiaceae bacterium | reverse complement strand
TTACAATGTCATTCAAATGGGGAATACAGTGACCCTTCAATACAAACTGTTGGTGAACAAAACCATGTTCCTGATAACGGAATACCCTAATTTGAAGGCGTTTTACAACGAGGTGATCAAAAAAGAATCCGAACCGCTGGTCATAAAAACCATGTAACATGAAGGTTAAGCTGTTATCCTGTTTTCTTTTAACCGTTTTTGTCGTATTGTTTTTCAATACATCATTTGCCGGGCATGATAAGAAATACCCGGTAAGTGCCATCCCCGACAGTTTAAAAAAATCAGCCCTGGCGGTCATCAGGAACGAAGAGATAATTTTTGATATAAAAAATATTGAAAAAGCGACATTGCAGGTCAGGTATGTCGTAACCATCCTGAAAAAGGCCGGGGTTGAGCAATCCTATTTTATTCAGCCTTATGACCAGTTTAGAAAGATCACCAACCTGAAAGGTATCGTTTATGATGCATCTGGAGAAGTGGTTAAAAAGATCAAAACAGAAGATATACATGATATGAGCCTGACAACGGGAAGCTCGCTGTTTGTTGACAGCCGGGTAAAAGCCATTGACCCGGAATATCTTAAATTCCCTTTTACGGTGGAATATTCTTATGAGGTTGATTATAACGGGTTATTGAATTACCCTGACTGGTATATTTATAAAGATTATAATATCTCGGTTCAGCATTCTTCTTTTACATTAAAAAAACCGGCAGACCTGGAAGTCAGAATACTGAACAGGAATTTTGACTACAAACCGGAGAAAAGAACAGAAAAGGGGGAGGAGATTTTAACCTGGAAAGTGAACGGGATAAAAGCTATGAAACAGGAACCTTTCAGCGAACCGCTGACCGAATATTCACCTTCCATTCAACTGGCGCCAACTGATTTTTTGATTGACGGATATCAGGGTAACTGCAAAACATGGAAAGACTTCGGAAACTGGATTTATTTACTTGGCAAAGGCAAAGAAGAACTGCCTGAAGAAACACAACAGAAAATCAAAGCGCTTATTTCAGATGCCGGCTCCGATTATGAGAAAAGTAAAATATTGTATCAGTACCTGCAGGACAATACCCGTTATGTGAATATAACCATCGGCATTGGCGGATGGCAGCCCATTGATGCCGGGACCGTTGATAAAGTGTCGTATGGCGATTGTAAGGCATTGACAAATTACATGAAAGCTTTGCTGGAGGTGGCCGGTATTCAATCCTATTATACGCTCGTAAAAGCCGGGGACAATTCGCCGGCGATCATCATCAGTTTTCCCTCCAACCAATTCAATCATGTTATCTTGTGTGCTTTGATAGATTCGGATTCCGTTTGGCTTGAGTGTACCAGCCAACGGCTGCCTTTCGGATATCTGGGTTCCTTTACCGACGACCGGGACGTATTGTTGATAAATGAAGTCGGAGGTACCCTGGTGAAGACAACCCGCTATTCGGAAAATGACAATCAGAAGATTTGTACAGCCAATATTGCCCTTGATAACCAGGGAAACGGATGGGCAATCGTTTCAACCCAATACAAGGGTTATTTTTACGACCGGAATTTACCTAAATTACTGGCTGACGAACATGACAAAAAGAAACTAATCAGGAAGGGGCTTCACCTGCCGGATTTCACGCTGGAAAGCTGTTCTTTCGAAGAAGAGCATGAGATGATCCCTTCGATATTTGAAAACCTGGAACTGGCCATCAATGGTTGCGGGACCCGGTTCGGAAACAGGATGGTGATCGAATTGAACATGCTGAACGAAGTGAGAAAAATACCGACGGAAACACAATACAAACGTAAATCAGACATTGTGTTCCACAGATCAATGATGGAAAAAGATTCACTGACCTATAAAATACCGGACAATTATAAAATTGAAAAAGTAACGGACGGCAGAAATATAAAATCCCAATTCGGCGAGCTGACCACCGTTGTTTATAACCGGGATTCCCTGGTGAGTTATGTCAGGACCCTGACCATCTGGAAAGGGGATTATCCTCCCGAAAGTTACAGCCGGTTTGTTGATTTTTACAAAAAGGTTAAAAAAGCGGACAGCGACCGCATGATACTGGTGATAAAGTAAATACAGGGATTATCTTTCGTAGCTAATCAGTTTCCACACTTTCTTCACATAAAAGTACGGGTTTATAATCAACTGCACTGAACCGGAAAGCCTGTATGGCATAGTCGGAATAAGCAGTAATAAAGATTAGAAATCATGTATTTATTTAATGACCGGGTTTTGAATTCACGGAATTGCACACCTTCCGGGTCAGTCAATCTTCGCAGTTTTCGTTTTGCGGGGAAAACCGGTCTAAAGAAAGGGGTTGACTAATCGCAAGAAAAAGGAATCTGAAGTACTACTTTCGTTCCTGCTGGATTTCCCTGCTTATCCGTCAGGTCAATGGTCTCAATAAATATGTCTTTATCTGTTCCTTTGTTCAGGTACAGCAACCGTTCTTTCGTTATGGAAGTCGAGAGCGATTTGTGGTTTTTACGTTTCCGTGTACTGATCTGTCCCGCTTTCATTCTGCCCACACCGTTGTCGGTTACTACGACTTTGAGGTGTTTTTGCTCTTGCGAAAGCTCAACCCGGATCAGGCCGTCTTTTTCGAGATGACTGATGCCGTGCTCCACTGCATTCTCCACTATGGGCTGTATTAACAGAGGAGGGATATAACAATCATCTACTTGGATATTTTCTTCCACATGAATCTCATACCTGAACTTATTGTCGAACCGGACTGCCTGCAAAGCCAGGTAATTTTCAAGGAAATCCAGCTCTTCCTTTAATGAAATGGAATCAAAGGCAGAACTGTTTAAAATGAAACGGATGAGTCGCGAAAACTTCCCGAGATAATCGCTGGCCAGGAGGGTTGATTTTTCAAAAATAAATCGCTGAACGGCAGTCAATGCATTGAAAATAAAATGGGGGTTCAACTGGCTCCGAAGCAGTTTTTGTTCCAAACGGATGGTTCGTTGCAGACTTCTCACTTTGTACTGCCTGAGGATCAGGATAACGACAAGGATAATCAAAACGATCAGTCCGACAGCAATTTATAATTTTCCAACTGGTTTTCAACAGCATTTATTTTCCTGGAAACCGCGAGTGCTTTCAAAAGATGATGTTCGGCATCCGGGTAATCCTTCAATGACAAATAAACCGTGCCAATCTGCTGACTCGCGATGGAAACTCCGTATGGGTAATCAATTTTTTCGCTCAAAGCAAGTGCTTTTCGGGAGTATTCCAGGGCCCCGGACTGATGCCTGGTCTTGATATTCATATTCCCGATTTTCGACAAAACATTTGCAATCACCGTTAAATCCTCCAGATGTTTGCCGGCCTCCAGCGCTTCTTTATAATATTCATCAGCCTTTTCGTAATGGCCTTGTTTGATGTGCACATCGCCAATGCTGATCAGGGCTTTTGTAATGTAGTAATCGTCCTGGTTTTCTCTGGCATAAAACAAGGCCTTTTCCAGGTACTTCAACCCTTTTGTATGCTCGCCAATGTGGCTGTAAACACCGCCGATATTGATGAGTCCGGGAATGAGTTTACTGGTATTTTTATTTTTCTCCTTCAGGTTGTATGCTTTGATGTAGTAGTCCAGTGCCGACAATTCATCGCCCAGCAGATAATAAACTCCCGCAATATTGTTGAGGAATGAAGCTTCGCCATGCACCCAATTGTTTTTTCGGGTAAGCGACAAGGCCATCTGATAACTCTGCAAGGCTTCAAAATAATCACCCGACTTGATGTAAAGCCCACCGCACAAGCCTGAAAAATAGGCAATGTCACTTTCAACTCCTGTTTTTTTGGCAATGTCAACGGCCTCTCTGCCGTATTTCAGGCTGTTTTCAAAATCGTTTTGTGCATCATATAAATTGATGATGAGTTCCAGTGCATTCAAAGCGTTGGTCAAATCCCCGTGAGCTTTAGTGATAGACAACTGCTTTAAGGCATAATCCAGACTTTTCTTTTTATCGTTATCGCTAAAAATTCTGGCAAGCTGGTAACAGGCCGATGCCCGCTCTGCCGGGGGTATGTCAGGGTTTTCTGCTATTGCTTTTAAACTGTCTATTTGTTGCTCCTGTGCAGAAAGCCCGACTGTAAATAAAGTAAAGAAGGTTACAATAAAAAAAATGAGTCCGAAAAAAAAGATATGTCCCGGGCGTTTTGTCATTGGGATAAAGTGTTTTAAAGGTAGCTCCAAAGATATTCAATAGTTAAAAGCGGTTTTTCTTTAGAAGTTTTTCATCATTTTTTTATATGAATAATAAAAACAACTGATTTAGAATTACGCCTGATAAGGGGGAGCAATACGGGTCAAATATAAAAAAATAATATTTGATTGTACATTTTTACCGAAATCGAATCCGTTGATTTTTGTAAATTTGAAACTCTTATCCCAAACATCCCGTGGAACAAAAATCCATTCATAATCACCCTTTGCAACTTGCCTATGATTTTGTGCAATACACGGGCAATAACATCTTTCTGACGGGAAGGGCAGGAACGGGGAAAACCACCTTTTTGAAACGGTTAAAAGAGATGTCGCCCAAGCGCATGATCGTGGTGGCGCCCACAGGTGTGGCAGCCATCAATGCCGGTGGCGTGACTATCCATTCTTTTTTCCAGTTGCCTTTTGGCCCTAGGGTACCGGGATACACGGAGAATGAGGAAAGGCGCGGATTCCGGTTCAGCACACAAAAGCGGAATATTATCAAAAGTCTCGACCTGCTGGTGATTGACGAGATCAGCATGGTACGGGCCGACCTGCTGGACAGCATTGACGAACGGCTGCGGCAATTCAGGAGGAACGACAAACCCTTTGGCGGTGTACAGTTACTGATGATCGGCGATATGCAACAGTTACCACCGGTGGTGAAGAATGATGAATGGACACTATTAAGCAAATTTTACAAAACGCCTTTTTTCTTCAGCAGCCGGGCACTGAAAGAATCCGATTATATCACTGTTACTTTGCAGCATGTCTACCGCCAGCAGGACCAGCATTTCATTGAACTGCTGAACAAGATCAGAGACAAGAAGATGGACCGGGAGGCGCTTGAAATCCTGAACAAAAGATACAAACCGGATTTTGACCCGGGCGATGAAAATTACATCATCCTCACCACGCACAATGCCAAAGCCAAAGCCATCAACGAGAAAAAGCTGAATGCGCTGAAAGGGAAAAAGATGCGCTTTTACGCAACGGTGGAGGGTAACTTTCCGGAGTATATGTACCCTACGGAACCGGAGTTGGAACTCAAGGTGGGCGCACAGGTAATGTTCGTGAAAAACGACCCGGATATGGAGAAACGTTTCTTCAACGGGAAAATAGGAACAGTCACAAAACTGAGCACGGACTACGTGGTTGTACAATGTCCCGGAGATGACGAATCCATCCATGTGAAACCGTTGGTATGGGAAAATGTGAAATATGTAATTGATGAGGAGACCAAAGAGATCAAAGAAACTGTGGAAGGGGCATTTACCCAGATGCCGTTGAAGCTGGCCTGGGCTATCACCATCCACAAGAGCCAGGGGCTTACTTTCGACAAGGCCATCATTGACTCGGAAGCTGCCTTTGCCCACGGTCAGGTTTATGTTGCCATGAGCCGGTGCCGTTCGCTGGACGGGCTGGTGCTCAGTACGCCGTTTTCGCCATACAGTCTGAAGCAGGACAATTCCATTGAAGGTTTCAACGAGCTGGTCAGTCAAAACCAGCCGGATGAACAGAAGCTGGAAAAGTCAAAAGCAAATTATCAGCTTCAGGTGCTGGAAGACCTGTTTGATTTTTCTTCATTGCAACAAGCGGTTAACGGCCTGGATTACCTCCTGTACGACAACCGGCAAATTTTTCAACCGGATGCTGCCCTTCCGGTGAAAACTATGAAAGAACAAATAAATGGCGAACTGGTTGAGGTTTCCGGAAAGTTTAAAAATCAGATCAAATTCCTGCTGGGTAAAAACAACAATGCGGAAGAGAATAATGAGCTGCAGGAACGCATCAAAAAGGCGGTTGATTATTTTTCAGGTAAAATCAGGGATTTGATTTTAGACAAACTGGATGATCTTTTCTTTGAGACCGACAACCGTGAGGTAAGAAAAAAGCTGAACAAGGCGGAAGAACGTCTTGAAGAAGTTACCCGTTTCAAGCTGACTTGTCTGGAATCCTGTCGCGAGGGGTTTGTCCTGAAAGATTATCTGCAGGCCAGGGCAAAGGCAACGCTGGGAGAAATGCCGAAAAAAACCAAATCCAAAAAAGTCAAACTGCCGGTCAGCAGGGAAATATCCAATCCCGGATTGTACGATTTGCTGAAAGAATGGCGCAATATGAAAGCCGCCGAAGAAGGTTTGCCTCATTACATGGTTTTACCCTTGAAAACCATCCGGGCATTAAGCAATCAGGTCCCTGCCAATCCGGATGAACTGAAAAGGGTTCATGGTTTTGGGAGGAAGAAATTACAGAATTACGGGGAAGAATTGCTTTTACTGATTAACGAGTACCGCGGTGATCATGAGTTGAATATTGAACCTCTTCCCGAACCCGTGGTAAAAGAAAAAAAGCCGAAAACAGACACACGAAAAACAAGCCTGGAACTGTGGCTTAAACACAAAGACCTGAAAAAGGTAGCCGAAGAAAGAGACCTGGCTGTCTCCACCGTCGAAGGTCACCTGGCCCGTTTTGTAGGAACAGGGGAACTGCCGGTTACCGATTTTGTGGAAGGGAAAAAACTGGAAAAACTGCTGACATTTTTCAAAAAGAATCCGGAGGTATCCCTTAGCGAAGCCAAAGAACAACTGGGGGATGACTTCTCCTACGGTGAGCTTCGGATGGTCAGGGAGCATTTGATTTGGCAAACGAAAAAAAAGTAATCAAACATGATCAGGACAGATACAAGTTATGAAGAAATAAAACCCAACTCCGGGGAATTCATTCTGGAGCAATTGAAACAAATGGGATCGGATATAAAACTAACCCATGAGTTTTCGTTCTGGCTCTATTTCCCGGAAGAGGATCTGGCAAACAGGGCGGGAGAAAAAGCTGAAAAAGCCGGATTTCAAGTTGATATATCACCACCTTTGAAAGATTTCAAAAACTCACAATGGCTTTGCCTGCTGTATTGCCCTCACATTCCCGATGAAGAACTATTGGATGGCATCAGTGATTTTTGTTACAAATTGGCTGACGAATTTGGCGGTAAATATGACGGCTGAGAAACACGGCTGGAATTACCGGAGGGTATTACGCCCGATGAATTTTTGAAGTCCAAAGGGCTTTTGGAGATTGACACTGATGAGATTAATTTATACCCGGAATGATTCCGTATTATCAAACTAAACAAATGTGTTTAATTACACTACGGATGTCAATTTAAATATAAAACCATGAATGCACAAATGCAAACTCAAAGACTCCGAACCCCAACTCTCAACACCCCCCCGCAGCCACTGCTGCTTTCTTTTTACGACGGATGATCACCGGGTTTTTAGCAGAGGCCTTTTGTGAATTACCGCTGGCAGAGACACTGCTGGCGACTTTGGCAAAATCATATTTTGGGGTGCCTTTCTGGTAACTCATATCATTAATGGTAAGTGCCAGTGAATTTTTATGAGCGACATAATATTTATAACCACCGAGAAGAATTCTAACATTTTCGAACCCCACCTGCCTGAACCACATCCATGGGCCATTGGCCTGAAGCTGGTCGTTACCATAAAGCACAACCGTCTTGTTTTCATCCTGTAACTTCCTGAGGTGGTCCATATTTTTCAGATCAGTCAGGTCGTAAGCCGAAATGTTTTCCGCACCGGGAATATGTCCCTGTCCATAGCTGAACCTGTTCCTGAGATCAATCAGAACGACATCATTTCTTTTTTTACTGAGCACTTCATCCAGTTTATAAGGGTGAAAGAGTGCTTTTTTGTTATGTAAAAGCGGAATGGTTTGTTCCAGCGAGAGTTTGTAAGTAAAACGGGGTTTTTTCAGGGTAAGGAATCCGATAATGATAATCAACACAAAAATGATTACTGTTACCAGTGTTTTTTTGGGGTTTAATTCGTGAACATGCATCTTTTTTGTTTTTTAACCGTTTTAAAAAAATACTTTAGACGATTACGCGCTAACAGCCACCGGAAACGACGGCTTGTTTTTTTCGTCTTTTAACGACCACTTTTTCTTTTTGGGAAGCGGTACTTTCCACCTTGGTGCCTGTAAAAAACATTTGAGCTCCTTTCCGGAATTGATATTGTTCAAATGCCGTGTAGGGTGCATCTTGTGGAGGTTCTTTGGGCTGGATAATGGTTTCTATCCAACAGTTAAGTCCGCCTTTCATCACATAAGTTTCGGAGTATCCCATACGCCGTGTGATCACCCATGCCTGGTCGGCCAGAATATCGTCATTGGAGTAAAAAACCACTTTTGTTCCGGGCATTCCGAAATAATCCTGATAATCCTGTGACAAAATGCTGTCAATAGGAATATTGATGGTATTGGTCAGTGAAAAATACTCATAAGATCCCACATCCCGCACATCAACCAATTCAAGCGTAGGGTCTTTGTCAATGATCATTTTTGCCACCTGGTCGGTAGTTACATACCGGGTCGGCTGAATGATATCGTAGAGCAATTTTTCGGGTTTAATCTGACTTTGCTCCGGTTTATGATTTAGAAACAACGTCCCGAGAGCCAATACGAGCATAAGTATGGTCAGAAAAATATAATTTCTGTTCATCGTTTTAGAATTTATATTCTTTAATATTTTTTCGAACTCTTTTCTCAATTACCATGGTTATCCAGAAAGCAGCCAGAGCAACTACAGAAAAAGCAAATGCAAACCATGATGCAGGGATGCCTGTTACATCGGTAAGTGTAACATTTCCAAGATAGCCGCTGTAATAAAAGTTTTCAAACAATGGAAACGTCCAGGAGAATAAGAAAATACCAATGAATAATCCAATGGTAAATACCAAAGCATCCATCTTACCGATGGCTATTGCCGTATAGCTTGTCCCCGGGCAGAACCCCCCCAGAACAAATCCGAATCCCATAATAATTGATCCGACGATCATGGGAGTTAAGTAAGTCGGTAAAACAAAAATTTGATCCAGGTTGAGCCAACCGAAATAATCAAAATAGAGCAATCCCACCATGGCGACAATCACGGCTGTGAAGAAAACACGTAAAACCACAAAATTGTATCCGTAAAAAACACCTACGATATTACGTGAAGAAGAAAATCCTGAAGCTTCAAGAATAAAACCGAAAGCTATACCGAGAAGCAGGGCAATTACAAAGTCCCAGTTGCCTGTAATGATACCGTTTGGTATTAAAGGTCCCATTTTTTTTCTTTTTAAAATTTATTAAATCCATAATTTTTTAAACAGCCAGGCAATGGCATAGCCCGTGCCAAATAAAGCAAGCATAACGATCACTCCTCCCAGAGAGAATGTGGCACTTCCGCTTAAAGCAGCACCACTTGAACATCCACGGCCAAACTGACTCCCAATCCCGAAAAGAATCCCTCCGATTAATGCGGCGATCAAACGGGTCTTATTTGTGATTTTCGGGGCTTTTTCAACCCAGGGTTTTCTCATCCTTCCGAAGAGAATACCTGAAAGCATCCCCCCGAAAAATATTCCCAACGATTCGAAAACCAGCCAGTTATACATGGGCGAATGGTCATCACTGATAAACTTTCCAATGTAGGGATTGCTTTCGGCAGATTTGTGAGCAACTACATTAACTGTTGTGGCTACTGCACTTTTTACTGCGCCACTGGCACCCAGTCCCCTTCCGGTAATGTAAACCGTCAGAATGACAAGAAGGCCCAAAAGCACACCACCCAGATAAGGATTGATGTAATGAGGCCTGTTATTGGTTACTGTATTTTTTTCCATCGTTTATGCATTTAAGATCAATATAAAAACCGGGTAATTTGTCCTGCTTCCACCATAACAAATCGAAATACAAGACCTCCGAATAAGATCAGGAAAGGGGGTACCCAGACCGGAACATGGTAACCTCGCAATTCCAACGCTTCAAGAACGGCAGGAAATGCCAGCCCGAGAATGACTACAAATACCCAGAATGTGACTGTGAACTGTCCACCCAAAAATAAGGCTGCAGCTTCGGTTTGAACGGCCGAACTGGCCAGGAACCCCATGAACAGGTGAATGATCAAAAACAATTCCACCAGGATGAGTATGAGGTCAATCCGGCTCAATACTTTTCTTTCGTGCTTGTCTTTTGACATCCAGATTATGGCAGCCAAACCGGTAGAAAGTCCGGATGTGAGAAACAAAGGACCCAGGATTGATGTATTCCACAACGGCCTGGCATTAAAGGCAGACAAAAGTATACCCGTGTAAACACCGAGAATGATAGATAAAGCCATCATGACCCAGGCGAAAGGCACCCGGACTTTGATCACCCAGGCTTCAAATTTGTTTAATATGTCAAATTTCCAGTCCCAACCGGGAAACATCTCTTTCATGTAACTGGCTACCCAAATAAATGACATGGGTGTGATCAACATCAGGGTCCATGCGCCCCACGACATAGGGGAAGTAAAGCGTATGGTGGTGTACAAACGCCAGAAATAAAGCTGGTGTTTTAAGTCCAGAAACAATGCTGCCAGCCCGATGACCAATGCAAATGGCGCGATGATCGGCGCCCATTTAACGGTATATTGCATTTCCTTTTCTTTTCCCGTAACAACATAGTAGCTGGCAAAAAACAGTAATCCGGCAGCAAGCCCTCCCAAATACAGATATAATGGGATTTGCCAGTGCCAAATATGCAAATAGGGATCAATATTGGGAATATCTCGTCCGCTAACAAATAATTCTTCTTTCATTTTCTTTTGGTTTTACCGGTTAAGTAAGAAAATATAATTGTGGTTTTGTACCAGCTTCGGGAGCCAGCACTTTCCATTTTCTGTTTTTTAGTGCTTTTGAAACATCACTGTTGGGATCGTCCAGGTCGCCAAAATGGAGACAATGGGTTGGACAAACATCCACACAGGCCGGGTTTTGTCCTTTGTCAACACGATGTTTGCAAAATGTACATTTATCAACATACCCTTCAGGGTGCGAATAACGCGCATCATACGGACATGATTCGATACATGCACCACAGCCAATACATTCGTCATGAGTGACCAGTACAATACCTCCTTCAACAATGTGGCTGGCGCCTGTGGGGCAACAACGAACACAGGGAGCATTGTCACAATGGTTACATCTTTCCGAACGTAATTCAATCTGAACATTCGGATAACTCCCGCTTACATTTTCCACGATCCAGTCACGGCAATATCCGTGGGGAACATTGTTTTCGGTCTGACAGGCAATCACACAGTCGCCGCAGCCTACACATTTACTGGTATCTATCGCCATTGCATATCTCATGATTCAACCTCCTCTCTGTTTCTTCTGGGGTTTTCTTTGATTATGGTTACAAAATTCACACGCATGCCGGTACCTCCCATTACCGGATCGATAGCCACTTTGGTAATCAATTCTGAATCGCTGGCTCCCCTTCCAAAGGCGCGGGTAAGTTTTTTGTCGGTATGGCCAAAACCATGAACCATATAAACCGAATCCCAACGGATACGCTCTGTTATTCTCACCTTAACGGGAAAGGAAGAAATTATACCATCCTGATTTTTAAGCCAGATATATTGACCATTTTTTAATTCCCATAAATCAGCCACTTTCGGATTGATCCAAACACTGTTTTCTTTCATTAAATCCCACAGGTTATGGTTATTGGTAGTACGGCTGAATGTATGCATGGGTGCTCTGCCGTAATTTAAACGATAATAACCTTCCGGAGGCTCAGGATGTGCAGTATACTTGGGTAAAGGATCAAAGCCTTCTTGGTCCAGTTCAGTAGAATAGAGCTCTATTTTTCCCGTATTGGTATTAAACTCATAATCGGGAAGTCCTTCGAGGGAGAACAGGTCATCATATTCTCTTTTGAACTTTTTCACTCCAACCCGTTTCATTTCATCAAGTGAAGAACCGATTTTCCTTAATTGCCAGTCGAGGACTACTTCTATATTTTCCCAGGCAAAATAATCATCCAATCCCAGTCTTTTAGCCAGTTGTTTTGTAATCCACCAGTTTGGTTTAGAGTCATATTTAGGTTTGGCAGCAGGCATGCGAAGAGCCAGTACCGGATCCCGGTGTGGTGAAGTACGGAGCAAATCGTACCGTTCGAGATAGGTACATTCCGGAAGAACAATATCGGCATATCCGGTAATATCCATAGGCATGGTGTCAATAACAACCAAAAAGTCAAGATGACTGATGGCTTCAAGTGTTTTTTGCTGATCCGGCAATGATGCCATAAGGTTTGTGCCATAAACAATCCATCCACGAAGATGACAGTCCATACTGGGATTGGGAATGGTAGCATCACAAATTCCGGTGGACAGCACTTCGGAGACCAGATTGTATTTTCCAGGTGGAAATGCATCTTTCCAACTGCGCTTGGGTTTGGGGTAGGGTGGATGCGGATAGCTTGGAAGGTGTACTTTTTCAGGGTTGTAAAATCCTCCACGACGCCCCCAAGATCCGAGCAGTGCATTTAAAATAGCAATTGCACGAGAGCGCTGGGTATCATCCCCGTACCAAGTGGTATGTCTTCCCGGGTGAACCAATGTTGCAGGAGCAGCTGCAGCCATTTCGCGGGCGGTTTTATAGATAATTTCCGGCTCAATGGTTGTAATTCCGTAAGCCCATTCCGGAGTATGGTTTTTTACATGTTCTTTCAGTTCGTCAAATCCAAAAGTATATTTTTTAACATAGTCTTTGTCATACAGCTCTTCATAAATAATGACATGCATCCATGCAAGTAACAAGGCCATGTCAGTTGCCGGTTTAATAGGCAACCAGTATTTAGAATGTGATGCTGCTGTTGAAAAACGGGGATCAACCGTAATGATGGTTGCTCCGTTATCAATAGCCTGTGACATTTCCTGTATCTGCCCGTTGTGCATGTTTTCACCGATGTGTGAACCAATTAATACAAGGCATTTGGTATCTCTGATGTCTGTACGTTCGGGCGACATTACAGCTTCACCGAAAGTAGCCGTAAATGCTACCTCACGAGGCCCGCGGCATTGAGCGAATGAAGGTGCGGAAATATTTGGAGAACCAAATGCTTTTACCAAATGACTTACCATTTTACCCCCGGTACCGTGTGAAAAAAGTGCAAGACATTCGGGGCCATGTTCCTTACGCAGCTTGTCCATTTTTTCAGCCATCAAATCAAGAGCCTCATCCCATGAAGCCTTTCTGAAATACTGGCTTCCATCGGGTTTCTTTTCACGAATTAAAGGGTGTTTTAACCGGTCTTCATCGTAATACATCCCTATACCTCCTGTACCACGCGGGCACAACCGGCCGTTTGAATGCGGATCATTTTCATTGCCGATGATCTTGCGGATGTTACCCTTTTTATCAACATAGGTCCACCCGGCACATTTCCAGAAGCAAACTTCACAATAGGTGGGATAGGGTGTCATCTCCTCATCGCTGGCAGGATTTTGTTCGTCTGACTCGCCAAAAAAACTTAAACCTTTTGCTTTGAGCGAGTGAAGGCCAATAGCAGCGACGCCGGTACCTGCTGCCGAAATTTTAATGAACTGTCTTCTTGTTTTCATCCGGTTTGATTGAATGTGTTATATAAATATGTATATTCATACATGTTAACGGCAGCAAAATTATATGCAAAGGAGATAAAATACCAACATCAAGTCTGATTTGAGAAAATTACATACTGACTGTAAATCAATGAATTAAAAACAAACCAAAATATATGACATAAATCATAAAAATGTAATGCATGCAGTATCAGGAAGATACAAAATTTATTTAAAAAGAAAATAAATTACAAACAAGGTGTTGATGACCGCCATTAAATACCTGTGAGAGAAAAGGTTAAAGTTTATTTTTAGCGGCTATAAATTATAAAAACTCAAAATCTCCCGGAATTGAATATATTGGTTTTTAGTATTCGCTTGTAGAAGTTTTATATTTGGGAATTTTGAACAATCTTCCTAAAGCAATGGTTCATTAAAAAATTCCAGGTTTTTACTCCGGACAGATATTTTGATCTGTTTTATTAAACCCCCTCACAGGGTTTATGATCCTTTAATCCAATATCCCCGCATTTCATACGGGGCTATTTACATTTAATCCCCCCGGGATTATGTCTAAAGTATCACAAATATTTGGGACTGACCAAATTCACTATTCACCATTTTCCATTAACCATTAACCATTTTCCATTAACCATTAACCATTTTCCATTAACCATTTCCCATTAACCATTTTCCATTAACCATTTTCCATTAACCATTTCCCATTAACCATTTCCCATTGCCACATAACTTATAACTCTTAACCCATAACTCTTAACTCTCACCCCTTAACATTCCTCCTCACCGCTGCCTGTTGCAACGTGGCGAAATAAACGGCAAAAGGCCGGTAGGCCAGGTGCGACCACTTTGAAAACGGTACTTCGATCATCAGCATCGGGAACAGGATCATCAGATGAAGGACATAAGTATAGTAGGTGGCATACGGCAGTCCCGAAATACGGAAAATGTGGACCAGAATGCCCGTGATGACCGTACCCGACAGCAGTACCAGAAAAGTCCAGTCGGTATAGTGCGAGCTTTTGTTGTTTTCCTGGTCTTTTTTTATTCTTCCGTACACGAAAAAGATAAGCCCGAACATCAGTCCGAAAGTGGCATAATAGCCCAGCAGCCGTTGAGGATACCACCACGGATGAATGATGTCGGTCTGGAACCATTCAAGAAATACCACGATCATCGTAAACAGCAGAACATATCCCGACATCAGCAGCCAGTGGGCTATCCAGTAAGGGCTGATCCTGTATTCGTGCTTCCCCAGTCTGGTTGTCCGGTTACTTTTAGAGAATCTCCACTGCGTGGCAAAATGAAAAATGAGTTCCCAGAGGTGTGTAAAATAAAGTTTGAAAGGGACTTTTATTTTGTTTTTTCCGTGGAATATTTTCCAGTACATCACAAAAATATTGGATAATAACAGGAAAGAAAGGATGCCGGCCATGATCCAGTCGCCCATTTCGATGGTTTTCCACGGAGCAAAAGTATTGAGTTTCACTCCGCCCTGGGCTGTCAGCTCGGTGGTCATCGGCCCGTGGAAAAAGATAAACAGGACCAGGATCAGCGCTGCCAGCAGAATGATGGCAGCGATCTCCCAGACTTTGGATGTATAAAACTTTTTAGAGAGGCCGGTCCAGTCGTAGCTTGCGGTCAGGTATCTGCGCAACGACATCATCAGTTCACCCGGTTTGGCTTCCCTGGGGCAGGACGTGTTGCACTCGCCGCAATAATAGCACAGCCAGGGATCCACCGACGCCTGAATTTTATCTTCAAACCCCAGCACACTGTATCTTACCATTTTGCGCGGAAAAGAATTTTCCTCATCCGACAGGGTGCAAATGGCCGTGCAGGTGCCGCAGTTGTAACAGGCATTCAGGTCAAATGCACCGAAATCTTTCAATGTGTCCGAAAATTCAGGATTTACTTTAGCCATTTTCAAAACAATTTTTTGTTTGTAACAATCACTATCCAAACATTTTTCCCATTGTTAGTATCCTCACCAACAACACAAACTTACTTTAATGCGGCCCGTTGGTGTCCTCACCAACGGGGGGCTGTCACATCCTTTAACTTTCATGATTCAAAGCATACGTATAATATTCATCCTCATTGATCTCATTGGTATCTTTCACATACCCGTATTTTCTCAGCGACATCAGCAGGTACGTCACATCCGGCAGGGGAAGCTTCACCTCTTCCGATATCTCGGGTATGGATTTGGGTTCTTCCCTGATGCTTTCAAGGATCATTTTGCTTTCATCGTTCAGTTTTTCAACCTTGATATTCCATTCATCGGGTTTGCTTTCTTCTTCCGTAACTTTTTCTTTTACCTCATATTTTTCCCTGAATTCGATTTCTTCGGCAATGGCATCGATCATCGCTTCGATCTCGCTGTTGGTATATCCAAGCAACTCGATGGCATCTTCGGGGCACACCGGCAGACAGGCGCCACAACCTTTGCAGGCCGCATTGATGACGCGTGCAACTTCTTTCCCGTTGACTTTCACTTTCTCAATTGCCCCGTATGTGCAGATCTCATCACATTTGCCACACCATACACATTTGTCTTCGTCAATGATCGCCAGATTGGGTTCCAGCGAAATGGTGCCTTTGCTGATCAGTGAATTGGCTTTGGCAGTAGCAGCCAGGGTGGAAGTCATAGTTTCGGTAATATTCTTTGGCCCCTGACAGGTCCCTCCGATGAAGATGCCGTCCATCACCGTTTCAACAGGACGGAGTTTCATATGCACTTCGTTAAAAAACCGGTCGGCTCCCTGCGGTATTTTCAGCACCTGTTGCAGATCGCTGTTTTCCCTTGCCACCATTCCCGTAACCAGCACCACAAGTTCGGGGTTGATCTCTATCTCCTCATTTTCGGTGAGCACATCGTTCAGCTTAACAATAAGCCGGCCATTGTCTTTCTGAACCACCGGATTGTCCCCTTCTTCAAACTGAAGAAATACATTTCCCATCCGTGATGCCTCGTCGTACATTACTTCCTGTTTCCCGTAAGTGCGAATGCCTTTGTGCAGATGGAAAGTTTTGATGTCTTTGTATTTTTCGCAAAGCTTAATGGCCGCATGAACGGCTGCCGTGCAGCAATAACGGGAGCAATAGGTACGTTCACCGTCCGGCTGCCTGCTGCCCACACAATAAATGAATGCAATGTACCTGACTTCTTTCCCGTTCCATTCCAGACGGTCAGGGTTAAGCTCGATCAGCCGTTCCAGTTGCTGAAGGGTGATCACCTCTTTGATCTCCCCGTAACCGAATTCACCGTTTTCCGGCTCGTAAGGATTGAAACCCGTATTGGCCAGGACGGCTCCGGCACGGATGGTAATGGTTTCGGGTTTTTGTTCAAGATCAATCTTTTCTTTGGCAATTTTCACACATTCTCCGCACAGGTTGCAGGCCTTCATATCTATTGCAGGCTTGTCAGGCCAGGAATGATGATTGTGGTTGTAAATGGCCTTGCGAACCGTCAGCCCGAAATTAAATTCATCGGGAACTTCCACGGGGCATTTTTCAATGGATTTGCCGAATTCTTCCGCTGTCAGGTCTTCCTTAACGTATCTGGGCTCTATCTTTACCGTGATCTCAAAATTCCCGACACTGCCTTTTTGTGCAACCACTTCTGCTCCTGTAAAAAGGGTGATATTTCCCCTTTTTTTTACTTCGCTAAATAACTTACTGGCGATTTCGCCACCATCGGCATCGCCCTGAAAGACTTTACCCCACCGGGCAACATGTCCGCCGGTAAAATGGTCTTTTTCGACCAGGTAAACCTGTGTTCCCATATCGGCCAGCTCGATGGCGGCCCGCATTCCCGAAATACCGGCGCCGACAATTAAGGCAGTATTTACGGCTTCTATTTCAGTGGGTCGGAGATCGTGCAACCGGCGCGCTTTTTCAATCCCGGCTTTGACCAGCCTGATGGCTTTCTCGGTGGCTTCTTCAGGTTTATCGGAATGTGCCCACGAGCTTTGTTCCCGGATGTTTACCTGGATGTAATTATAGGGGTTGAGTCCGCCACGCCGTGCCACATCCCTGAAAGTCATCAGATGAAGCTTGGGAGAGCACGAAGCCACAACCATCGCATCCAGTCCCTGTTCTTTGATGTCTTCCACCATACTCACCTGCGAAGCATCTGAACAGGTAAACATGGTCGTCTTGATCAGACTGACACCCGGATGATCTTTCAGGGCGTTTTTCACGGCTTCCACATCCACATAGTCGGATATATTCCCTCCGCAATGGCAGATGTAAACGCCTATTTTATGCTTTCGTATTTCTTCTTTTTTAGCGCTCATGACAAACTTTTTAAATATCTGGCAACTTCGGCGGCAGTACCTCCGGCGGATAAAATGGTATCGGGTATATCTTTCGGGCCGGAAGCACTCCCGGAAACAAATATTCCTTCCCTGTTCGTTTTTGAAGGATTGATGAACTCGTCGGCCTGACGGATAAAATTAAACCGGTCGAGGTCGAGGGCATGGCCGTTGAACATACGTGTGACATCCATATTGGGCTGAATACCGGTAGCCAGCACAACCAGGTCGTGTGTGGCCTCTTTGAGTTTTCCCGTGCTGATGTCTTCGTATTTCAGCCTGAGGTTGCTGTCTTCAATTTCTTCGATTTTTGCAATCTTGCCTTTGATGAATTCCACGCCCATCCCTTTGGAACGCTGATAAAACTCTTCAAAACCTTTTCCGAATGAGCGGATGTCGATATAATAAATGGTGATATCCGCCAGCGGCAGGGCGCCCATCAGCAGTTGTCCCTGTTTGATGGAATACATACAGCAAACCTGTGAACAGATCAGATTATGTACCGAGCGGTCGCGTGAACCGGCACAAAGCACATAAGCCACATTATCAGGAATCCTGCCGTCGGAAGGACGCAGCACCGTATTGTACGGACGCGTCGGCGCCAGGTGTTTTTCCATTTCCAGAGCCGATATCACATTGGGATATTGTCCGCTGCCATACCGGTCAAGTTTCTCCATCGGGAACAGGTTGAAACCGGTAGCCATCACCACCGCTTTGGCGTGTACTTCAAATTCTTTGTCCTGCTGGTTAAAATCTATGGCATTGGCCGGGCAGACATTCTGGCAAATGTGACATTCCCGGCAGGTGGCACAGTCCAGACAGCGGGCAGCGGCTTTCCGGGCTTCTTCTTCGGTGAATGTGATCTCGATGTCGGCATAGTCCAGAATGCGGGTGCAGGGATCACGTTCTTTGTTCCCGTTTTTTGGAATTTTACGAATGTGTGCCCTGTTCATCACTTCATTGTGTGAAATGGCAGGCAGCCGTTTGTCAAATTCCTCGTCCATATTTTCGCCTTCCAGGAAACGGTCAATATAAAATGCCACCCGTTTCCCCTGACCAATGGCCTCGATGATGGAGGAAGGCCCTGTGACGACATCACCTCCTGAAAAGACCTTTGGGTTGGAGGTCTGGAGCGTTTGCGGGTCAACTTTGATGGTTCCGTCGTCATTGATTTCCAGTTCGTCGCGGAAAGCAGATGTTTCGGGACTCAGACCGATGGACTGGATCACATAATCCACTTTTACATCGTGTTCGGAACCTTCAATGAATTCAGGTCTTCTTCTGCCGCTTTCATCGGGCTCGCCCAGTTTTAATCTTTTACAGATCGCTTTGGTCAGGCGGCCGTTTTCACCGACAAACTCAACAGGCGATGTCAGGAAATTGAATTCAACGCCTTCCTCTGCCGCTTCTTCAATTTCAAAATCAAAGGCAGGAATCTCCTCACGGCTTCGCCGGTAAGAAATGATCACTTTTTCAGCCCCTTCCCGGACGGCAGCACGGGCGACATCCATAGCCACATTGCCACCGCCGCACACGGCGATGGTCTTGCCCTTGAAATCAAACTGCTCGCCACGGTTAAATGCTTTCAGGAATTCAAGGCAGCAATAAACGCCTTCCAGATGATCGCCGGGCACGTGCAACCGTTTGGGTGCATGGGTCCCGATCGAGAAAAAGACCGCATCAAAACCGCGTGCCAACAGATCATTTACACTTTCAATCCTGTGGTTTACCTCGTAATCCACGCCAAGGGCGAGGACATTTTTGATGTCGCGGTCAACGATCTCGTTGGGCAGCCGGAAAGTGGGGATCGCCGATTTCAGCATACCACCGAGTTCGTCTTCCGCTTCAAATATTTTTACATCATATCCCTTTTTGGCCAAAAAATAAGCGGCTGTCAGCCCGGACGGGCCGGAACCCACTACGGCGATCTTTTTGCCTTTTGTTTTTTCCGAAGGGCCATATTGCGGTTCGGGATATTTTTGATAATACCACTCGGTAAAGAACCGTTTGATCTTGCGAATGTCCACCGATCCGTCAATTTGATTCCGGGTGCATTCTCCTTCGCAAGGGGCATAACAGGCCCATCCCAGCGATCCCGGCAGGGGAGCATCTTCCAGATGCAGGTTGAAAGCCTCTTCGTAGCGCCCGTCTTTGACCAGCGAGACATATCCGTGGGCTTTCACGCCGCCGGGACAGGTGGCAATGCAGGGTGAAGAAACACCCCGGCGGTCAATGACGGCTATTTTGGGACTTGCCGTGGCAAAAGGAATGTAAACGGTTTTTCTCGATACCAGATCATACGAATACTGGTCGGGAAGAAAAACCGGACATTTGTCTTCGCATTCCTTGCAGCCGGTACAGGTGCTTTCGTCAACGTACCGGGGATGTTTCACCACATTTGCAATGTATCCTTTTTCATTTTTATGGATGTTGCCTGCTTCCGAATAAGTTAAAACGGTTATGTTGGGATGACGGCCTACTTCCGACATTTTCGGTGTAGTAATGCAGGCAGCACAATCCAGTGTGGGAAAGACTTTACTCAACTGGATCATTTTTCCTCCGATTGACAGATCCTTCTCCACCAGGAGGATTTTGTATCCCATATTCGCCAGGTTCAGGGAAGTTTCCTGTCCGGCCACTCCACCGCCAACCACTAAAACGTCATATTCTTCCTGCATTGGATCTCTATTTTATTTAAGAACTATTAGTTACCTGTCTCATTTTTAATGCTTCCCATTTCTTTGAGGGATTCCATAAAAGCTTTCATATGATTCACGAACGGGTCGGCACAAACCGAACAGATGGCTGCCATTTTCACCCGGGCCACATTGATCCCTTCTTTTTCAAGGATTTTTTGTGCCTCTCTGATGGCTTGCGAAGTCACATCGGAGCAGTCGGAGCGATAAGCGCAATCTGTTCCGTCGCTGGCAACAAAAACGCCGTCAATCCCGCTTTTCAGCGCGTGCACGATCCATCGGGGTTTCACTCCGCTGGTACACGGTATGGAAATGTTATATACCGTCGGCGGATAGTGTTTTTTCAGCAGCCCGGCCAGATCAATGGCCGGGTCTGAAATTTTTTCGGACGAAAACACCAGGATTTTCGGTGTAAACGGTTTATTTGCCGGTTCGTTCATGATCATTTTTTCAAATACATTGTAAAATATCCCGACTCCTCAAAGTCGCCGAGATATTCGTATCCTTTTTTCTTTGCCCACCTCGGCACGTCTCTTTTTGTCCCTGCATCTGAGGAGAGTATTTCCATAATCCCACCGTCGGGCACATCGGAGATCGCCTGTTTTACAGCCAGCAAAGGCCCGGGACATGCAGTACCGCGAGCGTCAACCACTTTATCGGGTTTGATCTGTTTTAATTCTTCCGTAGTCATAATGATGATGTTTAATGATTAAATAAACAGGTTAATGTCAGCTTCTTCGGCTGAAGCCATATATTCACCGATTCCGCAGATGTCGTCGGCCAGGTCAATGAAGTCTTCCAGCTTTTCGCCATGCCATACTTTGCCTGCAAATCCGCAGATGTGGATCTTTACATTGGTCATTTCTTTGGCTTTGCGGAAAGCTTCGGTCCAGTGAGGGGTGTTCAGACGATCCAGCGAGGCCAGAAATTCGTCTTTTTTGTCGGCGATCTCTGCCACCCGGTCGTTGACCATTGCATTTTCTTTTTTAAATGCAAAAGCGGCCTGCAACAGGACAAAGATCTCAACATCCAGATCCTCGGCAGCAGCGCCACCCAGAATTACACCGGCAGCCGTGAGTTTGTCCACGCTCCCGGAAAACAATGCTAATGTTAATTTTTTGTTTGCCATTTTAATTCCTCCGATTAGATTAGTTTATTGTTATTTAAATAACAGCACAAAAGTATTCCGGTTTCATGCATAGATCAAGGGATATGTTGTGAATTAGATTTAATTATTTTGTGATTATGGTCACATTTTGCTTTACTTTTGTGATAAAGTATCCAGCTATGAATACGGTAAGTTGTTCGGTTTGTTTGCTGAAATCCAGGGCAGTTGAAAATCTGGAGGAGAAAGAACTTGACATTTTAGGGCAAAATTGTGCCGAGGTTGTTTTTGAAAAAGGCGAAACACTTTTCAAGCAAAACGCCTTCTCTTCCAATATTATTTATTTACAGAAAGGAATGGTAAAGCTCATTATTGAAGGCCCTCAACGCACGCAGATATTGCGAATAAAAAAAGCCCCTTGTTATCTGGGTTTACCAACAACCATGGGTGATAAAATCAATCACTATTCGGCACTGGCACTGGAAACTACAACTGCTTGTTTTATTGACATCGGGGCATTTAAACAACTGCTCCGTCTGAATACTGATTTTTCTTATGAAATCATAATAGAGCTTTGTAAAAACGAGCTGGAACAATTTCACCGGTGTGTTAACCTGGTTCAAAATCAGATTTATGGCCGTATGGCTGTCAACCTGCTTTATTTTGCAGATGAAATTTATCAATCGGATGAATATGATCTTCCTCTTTCGCGAAATGAGCTGGCTGATCTGATCTGTACTTCGCGTGAAACGGTCAGCCGGTTGTTAAGTGATCTGGCCGAAGAAGGGGTGATTGAAATACACGGGAAACATGTTCGGATAACCAACAAAGAAATGCTGCGGAAGATCAGGGAGAAAGGATAATATCAATTGGTACCGGGGAATTCAAAAAAGTCGCGTAACCCTGAAAAAACAACAGAACCAGGTTCTCCATTTTTTGATTGTCAGGAATTAACGGCTAAAACGACCAATCTGTTCCCGAATCCTTACAAATGAGTATAATACTTGAAAACCATTTGGAAGCCATTGAAATCCCGGCCAATTTACGCATCAATGACCAGATAAAGCAATACCGGAGGAAATGCGCCGAAATTGGCTGTCACAGGCCTTACCATCATTTTGCATTCGGACAGTCTCCGTTTTCACCACCAGAAAAAATTGTGGAAGCGCTGAAACAACATGCCGGCAAACACAATTATGTTCCCACTGCCGGGATACCAGAATTAAGAAAAGCAATAGCCGGGTATTACAATCGCGTTTATCAAACAGGGATTTCCCCCGGCCAGGTTGTGGTCAGCCCCGGCAGCAAAGAAATGATCAGCATGATACTGGCCGTTCTTGAAGGTCCCGTGCTGATTCCGAGCCCTTCATGGGTAAGCTATCTGCCGCAGGCTAAAATATTGAAAAAACAAGTGCTTTCCATCAGGTCAAACCGGGAAGATGATTATAAACTAACACCCGGGAGTCTGACGGACACCCTTTCACAAACCTACAGCTCACAACGAATACTTATACTGAATAATCCGAACAACCCGACGGGTGTTGTCTATTCAGAACAGGAACTTGAGGCATTGGCCGAGGTGTGCCGGAAATATAATGTGGTTGTTGTTTCGGATGAAATATATGCGCGGACAAGTTTTGATTTTGGGAAATATGTTACCATGTCCCGGATTTATCCTGAAAAGACAATTGTTACAGGAGGACTTTCCAAAGACCGGTCTGCCGGAGGATACCGGATTGGCGTGGGAATTTTCCCGGATGATGATAAACTGATTGATGATATTGTAAAAATTGCCGGTTCAACTTATTCGTGTGTGGCAACCCCCGTGCAATATGCCAGCGTTGTAGCTTTTTCGGGAGATCCGGAAATAGAAAAATACATTTATGATTGCACACAGATCCATGCCACAATAGGACGGATAACATCGTTGCGGCTGAATAAAATTCAGGGTATTTATGCCACTGTGCCGCAAGGCGCTTTTTATCTATTTGTAGATTTTAATGAATATGCAGAACAACTGAAGATGATAGGACTGGAATCCTGTCCGGCGTTTTGCGAACACCTTGTTCGTGTTGAACATACGGCATTGCTTCCCGGAAACAGCTTGTTACTGCCCGAAAATGATTTTTCCGTGCGTTTGAGTTATGTGGATTACGACGGGGATAAAGTTTTGAAGGCCTGGCAGGAAAGTCCGCCCACAATTCCGGATGAAGAAAATGAATTTTTCGAAATAAATTGCCCGCTCATTGCCCGGGGGTTAAGGAATATTGATCGTTATTTTTCACAGGTACGGGAAAATAAAACTCCGGTTCATTTTTAACGTTGTGCGGAAGAATGACTGATTCCTGTTTCCGGGTTTTACGGAGATGTTCATGCCTTTTATGGATTCATTGAAGACGTTTCAGCCGGTACTTCATGAGACGTTTTTTATACCAAAAACAAAAAATGGCGACTAAAGTCGCTGGTACGTAAAATTAACGGTAAAAAAACTTCCAGGGCCCGCTTTTGCGGACCTGGAAGTGTATTTATTTTATTGACAGTTTCCTGAAATTTACAATTCCTTAACCGCCTCAATCAATTGCGGGATGACTTTGAAAGCGTCGCCCACAATGCCGTAATCGGCTGCCTCAAAAATGGGGGCTTCCGGGTCTTTGTTGATGGCTACGATCACTTTGGAGGAGCTTACGCCGCCAAGGTGCTGGATGGCTCCCGAAATACCGAAGGCCATATAGAGGTTCGGCGCAATGATCTTACCGGTTTGTCCGACGTGCTCATCATGTGAACGCCATCCCTCATCGGATACTGGACGTGAACAAGCCAGCCCGGCACCCAGCAGGTCGGCCAGTTCTTCCAGCCCGCCCCAGTTTTCAGGGCCTTTCATGCCCCTTCCGCCCGAGATGACGATATCGGCATCCGTAAGCAGGACTTTACCCGTGATCTTGTTGGTTTCTTTGACGGTTGTTGAAAAATCATTCTCTCCAACCTGCGGGTCAAATGCTTCAATGGTGACTTTGTTCTCTGTTTCAACCGGTTCATAAGAATTCTGAAAAAAGGTCAGCACCTTTTCATCGGCATCCACCTGCACATTGGCAAAGGCCTTGCCTGTAAACACTTTCTTTTTCACAACGAAGGGGTCATAACCTGACGGTAAAGCCGTTACACCTGAAACCAGCCCGGCATCCAGCTTAACAGCCACACGGGGTGCAAGGGCTTTTCCCAGGTTGTTGTGTGCAAAGATGACTACTTTGGCACCCTCGGCTTTTGCAGCATTGGCCACAGCCAGTGACATGGCTTTGTTGTCGAGAGAGTTGAACCGGTCGTCGTTTACACTGAGGACTTTAACAGCACCGTAATCACCCAGTTTTTTTAATTCATCTTCAGCCACATTTCCAATAGACAGGGCTGTAACGGAACTTCCAAGTTCTTTAGCAATGGCTGCAGCATAAGAAACCAGTTCAAAGCTGAATTTCTTGAATTTACCATCCCAGTTTTCTGTATATACTAATACTGACATAATTGTAAATATTTAATTTTCGTTTCTTAATTATTTAATAACTTTTTTCCATTTCTTTATTATATTTTAACGTCATCAATTAAACTCTCCAACACTCGAACAGTCGAGCAATCACAACACCTTCGCTTCCTCATGCAACAGCCTGATCAGTTCTTTGGCGTTCTCTTCCTCAACCAGTTTGCAGGCAGCTTTCGGGGGAGGCAGTTCAAAATTGATCATGGTTGTTTTGGGTTTGGCTTCTGACGGTTGAACGACGTTCATTGGTTTTTTACGCGCCATCATGATTCCGCGCATGGCAGGAATTCTCGGTTCTTTGGCAATTCCTTTCTGGACAATGGTGACGACCGGTGTGGAAATGGTCAGTACCTGTGAACCACCGTCTATTTCACGGTTGATGATCAATTCACCGTTCTCAATATTTACCCCCGAAACGGCTGAAACAGAGTTGAAACCAAGCAATTCCGCCAGCATTCCGCCAACACCGGAGCCGTTGTAATCGGAGGCCTCAATACCGGCCATGATGATGTCAAAATCTTTGGACACTTCAGCCAATTGACTTGCGACAAAATAGGCATCCAGCGGTTCGGCATCCACGCGGATCGCATCATCGGCGCCGATGGCCAGCGCTTTTCGTAATGTGGGTTCGGTTATTTGTTTTCCCACATTGGCAACGGTTATTTTTTCAACCGCCCCGGCTTCTTTCAGTTCAACGGCACGGGTCAGGGCCAGTTCGTCCCAGGGATTAATGATCCATTGAACACCTGTACTGTCGAAAGCAGTATTGTCTCCCGTAAACCTGATCTTGGTCGTGGTATCGGGGACATTGCTTATCAATACTAAAATCTTCATGGTTTAATTTTTTATTTAATTGGTTTGTACTTTCAAGGGAATCAACAAAATTCGTAAAAAAATCGTTACAAATATACAATGCATGCATAATATTTTTTAAAAAACGGATTTTCCTTTTAAGGTCAGGGGCAAGATGCTACAACGAAAACAGGAAATTTTATGTGGAAAATGCAGGTGATGTTATAAACCGGATGTGCTAAAACATTTCGCCTATGGTTCCCACTTCGGCTTCCGGTTGTTCAGGCATTTCTTCGGCAAGGAGCCAACGTACAAAAATGATGGCTTCTTTATAGTTGGCCGTGCTTATCCAGTTATCGACTTCCATGGGGCGATGGCTTAGATAAATAGTATAACTGCCATCGTCATTTGGCCTGGCAGTACCTTTGTTAATGCATACTTTGTAGTTTTTGAAATCCATGGACTGCATCAGATAATTCCATGTCTGGATACCCCAGTAATTGCATTTTGGTGAAGTGAACCGGATTTTCAGATATTGGTTTTCCTCCAGGCGAAACCTTCCGAAGCAATAAATATTATCAACCGTTCCCCATCCACCCTGATCGGCTTCAAATGGGAAAGGCGGGAGAAAATCGTTTAATGGAAACTCTACGGGCAAAGGTGCGATCCAGGTGGATTGCTCGAAAAATGTGGCCATAATTTGAATTCGCCTGGCCAGTTCTTCATCACTCAACGGTCCGGCTTCTTCCCGGAGAATAAGGTTTTCGATACTCAGATCGCTTTCCCTGCTGTTGAAACGGTCAAAAAAGTATTCTCTTGTAAAAAGATTCACTGCGTCTGCATCCAGTTTGAATTCATTTTTTCCTTTAGGATTTGGAGTCAGTTTGAATTCAAAACTGCCATCCGGTTTAAATTCGATATCTGTATGGTTGATGTTGAGCGTTGTCCTTTCAACAATTTCACCATTGGGTGAACCGCCGTAAACGGTAATTGAAAAATACACGCTGTCGTATCGCTTTCCTTTGATGAGGTATTCCTGATCGCCGCGAACCTGCGTGAAATAATATACCGAATCCACATTGTCGCCCATCAGCTTGTGATAGTCGTTTGCCAGCAACATAAAATCGGGTCGTAAAGGATCATTGAATAAATAAAAGTCAATACTCGTCCGCAACAGGTGAAACAAATGTTGGTAACCGTCAATGCGTCCCTGCTCGTCAAGATTTTTATCTGGATCGAGGAATGTTTTGTCCGCATTTCTGATGACTTCCAGAAAATGTTCAAGAGCAGCTTTGCTTTTATAATTCGTATTCATTGTTTTTATTTTATTGATATACAATCTAGAACGATTTAACAAATTCAATATATTCTTTGAATTTACTGTTTACAAGTTCTGCCGTTAAACCGAAATCTTTTAACCGGTAAAAATGCCGGCCGTTTTTATCCCTCGGGTTTTCATCAATAAAATGCTGAAACCTGCGAATGGTATCATTCGTCAATTTCCAGCCAAACCGGTTATAAATTTTCCGTATTGCTCCAATCTGATCACCGGCGAAATCTTCAAAATGCAAGTCAATGATCTGGTCTTCCTTGTTCAGACGTTTCCGGCTTTGCAGGAAACGGTAGAAATAGTTGTGCCAGATTTCCAGTTGTTCCAGCCCTGTACGCACCGGATCTTCGTAATCGCTGTAAAGCGAACGTACAGAAGAAAGCAGACTTGCAGTAGATGCCACAACTTTAGCAGGTTCGCGGTGTGTCATCACAATGCGGGCATCGGGATAAACTTCAAATATTTCATCCAGGCGTTTCAGATGGACAGGAGACTTTAATAACCATCGCTCTGCTTTCACGTTGCCCGATTGCAGATATTGTAAAAAACGTTTGTGGAAACGCATGGTAGCCAGCATGTCGGATTCATTATCGAACCATTTCATATATCCGGGGACATAAAATTGAGCCGCTATTTGAAATGAGTTGAAATCAAGCATATTAATGGCCAGGCATTCCTGCGGAGAATCGGCTTCCATGTAATGTTTTTTCTTGAAATCCGGGATCAGTTTGAAAAGTTGTGCGAACTCTTTTTCCACGGTTTTTACCTGGTCGTTGGTGGTATAGTTTTCAGGCCTGGGCACCGGGTAGGGCAGCAAACATTCCCAGGATAGTGGTGAGCGATGCGCCGGATCTTCGTCCATCATGGCGTGCAGGATGGTTGTGCCAGTCCGTGGCATACCGATGATAAAAACCGGCTCTTTTATTTCTGTTTGTTCAATTTCAGGGTTTTCGGCCAGCACCTGTTCCACTTTAAAGCGTCCGTAAAGCATCCGTTCCAATAAGTTTTTTAGTGCCAGGCGGGCAAAAGCATTAGGTTGCGCTTCTTTTTGAATGGATTCAATCATTTTATGCAGGCCAACATCAACCTGTCCGGGCAGTTCGCCGGTGAATCCGGCATTTTTTCTCGCTTTTTTTATTATGGATTCGGCATCGAAGCCAAAAGGATCCAAGCCAACGGATTTTAATAATTTACCTCCACTGTTGATGATGTTTAACATGGAAGACCGACGAATAAAAAGGGAGGAATGATTTTTGGACACGGCTCTTTTACATTAACTGTTTTAACCTTTGCGCCAGGCCGATATCGCCTTTCACTTTGATTTTACCGGTGAGTGTTGCCATCATGGGTTTGATTTCCTTGCGCTGCAATTTCAGATAGGTTTCCATACTCATTATGATGGTGCAGTTGGCTTCGGCATCTTTGTCTGTTATAAAGTTTTCTTCACCTGTGCCGTCAATCATTATGAAATAGTCATCCAGTTTAAATTTCAACTTCTTTCCCAAAGGCATGATATTTTTTACTTTTTCGGCAAGATCTTGTCGAATTTGTTCTATTTCCATAGGTAGATTTGTTAAGTAAATTAGTTTGAGTGTTTGCGGGCAAAGATAATGGCTAATCCCTTAACAGGGATCTCGAAATAACGATTTTCTGAATTTCGGATGTGCCTTCGTAAATCTGTGTCAGCTTAGCTTCTCGCATCAAGCGTTCCACATGGTACTCCTTCACATATCCATATCCGCCGTGAATTTGTACAGCTTCGGTAGTAACCTCCATTGCAATATCAGCACAATAGAGTTTTGCCATAGCGCTGGCTTTTGCAAAAGGTTTTCCGTTGTCTTTTAGCCAGGCAGCTTTAACACACAAGTTTCGTGCATTTTCAATTTTCACTGCCATGTCAGCCAGCTTAAAGGCGATGGCCTGATGATTGGCAATTTCCGTTCCAAAAGCCTTTCTTTCTTTGGCATAAACCAATGCTCTTTCAAAAGCTCCGGAAGCGATACCAACTGCCTGGGCAGCAATTCCAATCCGTCCACCCTCCAGGGCCTTCATGGCAAATTTATAGCCAAAGCCGTCTTCACCAATCCGGTTTTCTTTAGGCACTTTCACGTCAGTAAACATGACCGAATGGGTATCTGAGCTACGCATACCCATTTTATCCTCATGAGGCCCGAGTTTTATGCCGGGTGTATCTTTTTCAACGATGAAGGCATTGATTCCGCGGTATCCTTTATCGGGATAGGTCTGAGCCATCACGATGTAAACAGATGCTGAGCTGGCGCTAGTAATCCAGTTTTTGGTACCGTTTATCAGATAATAGTCGCCTTTGTCTTCTGCTTTTGTGTTTTGATGCATGGCATCGGAACCTGCCTCGGGTTCGGAAAGTAAAAAAGCTCCGATCATATCTCCCCTTGCCAACGGTTTCAGGTATTTATTCTTTTGTTTTTCAGTGCCATATTTTTGGATGCCGTAACAGATTAGTGAATTAGTCACTGACAAAATAACTCCGATTGAAGAATCAATTTTTGAAAATTCTTCTATAGCCAGGACATAGGACACAGTGTCCATTCCACTGCCATCATATTCAGGGTCAACCATCATGCCCATGAAACCCAGTTCAGCCAGATTTTTTATGTGTTGTGTCGGAAAAATTGCTTTTTTATCCCTTTCCAGAACGTCTTTAATTAGCTCACGCTGTGCATATTCGCGGGCAGCATCCCGGACAAAAAGCTGTTCTTCCGTAAGTTCAAAATTCATTATTTTTTGGTTTTATTATTAATGCCAAAGCGAGCAAATTTAGACAAATAATTTTAAGTTCTTACTGCAATGGGAAATCAGGGTCACGCATTTTTTGGATTGTTAATCGAAATTCCTGAATTATATCACGGATTATTTCCGAAACAGGTTTTATTGAACGGATCATTGATGAAACCTGCCCTATTTCCAATTCTCCTTCGGAAAGATCCCCCTCGAACATGCCCAGTTTGGCTCTTCCTCTTCCGAGCAATTCACTTAATTCTTCTTTCGATGCGCCTTTTTTCTCCGCTTCTTCCACTTTTTTATAAAAATCGTTTTTGATCAATCTGACCGGAATAAGCCGTTTTAAAGAAAGTTTAGTGTCACCATCGTTGGCTTCGATAATGGCTTTTTTGAAATTGGGGTGCGCCGATGATTCTTCCGATGCGGCAAAACGGCTGCCGATCTGCACCCCGTCAGCTCCCAGCGCTATAGCTGCGAACATGGCTTTACCGGAACCAACTCCTCCGGCAGCTATCAGTGGAATATCAATAATTTCACTGATCATTGGCACCAAAACCATGGTGGTGGTTTCTTCGATACCGTTATGACCGCCAGCTTCAAAACCTTCGGCTACAATGGCATCCACACCGGCATCTGCGGCTTTCAGAGCAAACTTTTTATTGGCTACCACGTGTGCTACGGTGATACCCTGTTTTTTAAGATAGCCGGTATATTTTGCAGGATTTCCTGCCGAGGTAAAGACGATCTTTACACCGTGCCGGAGAATGGTTTCGATGTGATCTTCTGTATGTAGATAGATCAAAGGAAGGTTTACTCCAAATGGTTTATTGGTCGCTTTTTTACATTTCTTGATGTGTTCATCCAGCACATCGGGATGCATTGAACCTGACCCGATCAGCCCCAGCCCACCGGCATTGCTCACGGCAGAAGCCAGTTCCCACCCGCTGCACCAGATCATGCCTCCCTGGATGATGGGGTATTGGATGTTGAAAAGGGATGTGATTTTGTTCATTTTTAATTGTTTATCATTTTGCTTCGCGTCATGCGGTTGTCATTTGCCCTTCGGGCGTTATTTGTGCTGCGCACGTCAGGCAGTTGTCAATTAGCCTTCGGGCGTTATTTGGCTTCGCCGTCAGGCAATTGTCATTTGGCTTCGCCGTTGGGCTATAGTTAATAGTTTTTTGTTTTGCCGATGGATTTGATGTAATTGTTGAGTTTTACCGAGATGTCGTCAATAGTGCTCATCATTTCATTGAATTTTTCTTCGTCAAGGAGATTACGGTTTTTTGCTTTTGTAAGCCAGGTTTTTGATTCAAAAAGTGAACCACGGGAGTAATAACTGAAATGTTTTGCTTCTTTGAAATGATACCTTCCATAGCCCTCACTTAGATTAGCAGCAATAGAATCAATTGCACGAACCAACTGTTTTCCTATTGTATCTTTTGCAAAATTGTCCTATTTGATGACAATGAACCAAACTTCATCGCCCAGATCCATTGATAATTGATATACCCTGAATTCTTCAAGTTTCATAATAATAAGATTTGATTAATAATTTATTTAACTGAATTACATTACTATACCTAAAGATAATAAAATAGCTCTAACTATCGCCTGACCATTGTATGACCACCGCCTGACTATCACTTCTCCAACTCCTTCATCATCTCCCTGACCACATTCGTAGCTCCGTTATCAATATCCACTATGGTTGCATCGAGCATATAGCATGGTGTGGTGAAGATATTATATTTGTGATCGTGAACCACTTCGCCGTGAGTAGTAACCACATGCCTGGCTCCCATTTTTTCAATGGCTTCAGCAGTTCCCCTGTCTGAGCCGATGGTTACTTCCACGCGGTTACCAATGATCTTGGCAATCACAGCGGGTGATATGCAAAGTGCGCCAATTGGTTTCCCGAGGTCTATCATTTGATTTACCGCTTTTCCCACTTCGGGATTGACCTTTGCATCAGGACCGTCAAAGGCCACTGTTGAAAGGTTTTTTGCCGCACCGAATCCACCGGGGAAAATAATGGCATCAAAATCTTTTCCGTCGAATTCACTTAATGGTTTGATGTTTCCTCGTGCGATACGTGCCGATTCGATAAGTACATTTCTGGATTCATCCATTTCCTGGCCTGTCAAGTGGTTGATCACGTGATACTGCGGGATATCCGGGGCAAAACACTGGTATGTGCCACCTTCTTTCATGATGGCCAGCATAGTTAATGTGGCTTCGTGGATTTCTGCACCATCGTAAACGCCACAACCTGATAAAACAACTGCAAATTTTTTCATGATTTTTTGTTTTTGAATTTGGTTCCTAAATTACAAAAAACCATCAAATATTCATAAAAAAAGCCGCCCGCAGGCAGCTCTTTTAAAATCATAATTATATTTAACGGTTTAAAAAATTCCGAATTTAAGAGATAATTTCACGTTGAATGCGTTCAGTGCGTGCTTATCAATGTCAATGGTATTTAGCAAACCTGTTTTTTCATCGAAATATTTGTATTGCATATCCAGCGCATTCGTTAAACGGTAGCTGCCGCCAAGGGCTATTCTGAAGAATTTGGCAATGTTCAGTTCAAGTTCGGCGCCGGGTTCGAATACAAAGAAAATATCATTGTTGTAATAATCATCATTATAGGAATAATCATTCCAGCCGTTTTTCGACCGGGCAACTACAAATCCCCCACCAATGATAATCGGAAATGAAACATGAACAGGATGTTTGGCAGCTACTATGGGTTCAAGTAAAACTCCACCGTAACCACCCATCATGAAATACTCATCCAAAGGGTAATAATCATCATTCCTTGGCCGATCAAAAAAGTTGGAGAACATTCCCCCTCCTGCACCCAGTGCAAAATAATGGTTGGCGATCCAGGCAACACGAGGCCCGAAAATGAAAGAATTTTTACCGTCTATCTTAGTCCAACCGAACGACATGCCGGCATAAAAACCATTATCAAATTTTGTTTTCCCGTTATGATCTTTTTTGGTGAACAACACCTTGATCTCATCATTGCTTTTTTGTGCATAAGCCGATGAAACGACCGATAAAGCCAGTAAAAATGTAAGAAGTTTTAGTGTTTTCATAATGTATTAGATGTAAATGAGTTGTAAAAATTTGATTGTTTGTATTTATTCTAAATAACGTCTTAAAGCGTTGGGACAAAGATACTAAATTATTACAATTGTCTTCAATCCAACATTTCATTAAAGAACAACACACTTGATTTTGTCGTTTATATCCTTGTTTTTTTACAGAAAACGATCAGAAATTTCAACCCGGGTAAAGACAGGGTTGTTTTTAAAAGGGTGCCCTGAACTTGATTATTTTTGTCAGAGATTTATGCGGTATAATAATTAAAGGTATTCGGAAAATGCAACAAACCATTACTTTATCAACCGGACGGCGGGAAGGATTATACGATATCACCCGTGAGGTGGAACAGGTTGTCCGGTTATCCGGTGTCAAAGAAGGAATTGTGAACGTATATGCCCAGGGGGCAACAGCAGCCATAATGATCCAGGAAAACTGGGACGAATCGGTACAGACGGATGTGGTGAACCTCCTGAAAAAACTGATACCACATGGAGTATGGCTGCACGACAGGCAGGATGGCAACGGCGATGCCCACCTGAAAGCCGGGATTGTGGGGCCCTCGGAAACTATCCCGGTAATCAATGGCAAAATGGGACTTTCCACATGGCAGAATATTTTCTTTTGCGAGTTTGACGGGCCGAGAAACAAGAGGCAGATAGTTGTGACAGTGCAGTAAGTTCGGCGCAGCGGTACAGTTACACAAAGGTAATACAGTTTTATCTCCAAAAAAGTGTAAAAAATAGAAAAATATCTCCAAAAAAGTGTCAGGTTACTGAAATCAATCTCCAAAAAAACGTCAATCAGTAAAATCTAATTTCCAGAAAAGTGTACTGCCTTCGGAAATTATTTCACGCAGCGTCGCAGCGGTGACGCGTGAAAAAATCTGCGTCTCTGCGTCTTTGCGTGAAACAAAAAAAGGGCCACACAACACTGTATGACCCTTCATGTTTACAATCAACATTTATCCCCTCTTGAATACGATGGAGACCACGGTTACGTCGTCGCCACCCATATTGATTGTCAGTCCGTAAGGCCGGTCGCCGGGAATCTCAATCTGTGCCTTTCCGGCGTTACCGGTCAGTTGTTGCCAGATGGTCACGGCCTGATGAACTCCGGTACCTCCCGTAGGGTGGCCCCAGCCGATCAGTCCGCCGGTGGTGTTCATCGGCATTTCGCCGCTGCGTGAAGTCTTGCCTTCGGCAACATAGTCCGCTCCCTCACCTTTGGCAGCCAGCCCCAGCGCTTCAACCGCCATGATACCGGCAATGGAGAAACAGTCGTGTGTTTCAACAGTTCCAACCTGGTCAATGGTGATGCCTGCATTTTTCATCGCCTGATGAGCAGCAAATTTGATGGTTTCCAGTTCGGTCAGATCGGGCGGGTCTTCTGTAATATCTCTCACCGCATGTCCGAAACCAATAACTTCCACCGCATCTTTTTTGTCCACACCGATCCGTTTCAGCCCTTCTTCCGAGCATATTGCAATGCCCGAAGCCCCGTCGGAAACCTTAGAGCAGTCCAGCACGGTCAGATGGTCAACAAAAGCTTTTCCGTTGGGTTGCATTTTCAGTGCAGTCCCGTAAGGGTTGGGATTTGTATTATGATGTTCCTGGGCTGTTGGGTCAAGCCGTGCATTTTCGATGGCGTTGGCATACCAGCGTGCCATTCCTTTGCGTGTACGGTCGTAGCCGTATTTTTCGTAATAAGCGCCTGCCCGGTCACTGAACTGTCCAGGGAAAAAATAGGCATGTCCCTGTTTTCTTTTCCGGAACCATCCGGCCAGTGCCAGGATATCGGCTCCGTAAATCGCTTTCACGGGATTCTGAACCTCAACACCGAGAGAGAGTACTACGTCGGCTGTTTCGGCCAGAATATGGCGGATACCTGTTGCCAGCGACAATCCGCCTGATGCACAGGCGCCTTCAACACGGACGGCAGGTTTCATGGCCAGTCCTTTGTCAATCATCGGGAAAAACCCGTCAAGATGTCCCTGTTTGTTGAACCGGGCGGCCATAAAGTTGCCGATCACCGATTCATCCACTTTGTCAGCTCCGCCGATTTTCTCAAGCACTGCCTGTCCGGCTTCCTTGATGTAATGCTCAATACCGGGGCGGGGTTTTTTGGGATTGAACTCCCTGCGGCCGGTACCCAGCGAGATCGTGTTGTAACCGGCTGTCATATATACTTTTCTTTTCATTTTTTTATGTTTTCAGGATTTAATCAAAATAGTTATTTACCGGTCCGTATGCATGGAAGAACCCGGTCAGCATCACCGTGTTCACATCGTCAATATTATGGGCGACTCCGCTGTTTACCAACAGTTCACCGATTTCTTTGGAACGGCGTCCGTATCTGACGGCAAGGGATGCTCCCAGTGTATCCAGTTTTTTCAGGTCATCAAAAAAGGTTTTGAGCACCTCATCCTTATTTTTCATCCGTAATGTTGATTTCCAGGCCACGTAAGTATCAGGTAATTCGCCGAGCATTTCGTCACATTCTTCCTGAAATTTTTCCACGTCCACATATTCCTGTTTATGAGTATCCCAGACGGCAACGATCTTCCCACCTTTATATTTCAGGAATCCGTCTTTTTGTGCACCCGAGGAATACTGTCCGCCTTTTATTCCCTGTTCCAGCATTTTATCCAGCAAATGATGCTCAATCTCTTCGTCCTCGTGGTATGGATTCATCACGCTCATGATGAAACTGACCACATCAATCCCTACATAATCAATCAACTGAAAGATACCCATCGGGCGTACCAGGTAATCCTGCGTGACTTTGTTAATCATATATATGGCTTTGTAAAGCGGGATGTTTTTTTCTTCTGCCAGCGCCTCGGCTTCTCTGAGTCCGTGCAACGCATCGCGCATAAAATGGCCGTTGCCGATAAATCCGGCGTGGTCGTTTGAAGGGACTACTACCTTTCTCAGGTTTTTAGCATAAGCCAAAGCAAATTCTTTGACTTCTTCTTTTGTTTTGTTCGTGGTGATCAGTTCCACCAGTTTTTGAACTGCCGGCGGGTTATAAAAATGGAACCCGAGTATCCTGCCTTCCAGGCCGGCTTCTTTTTCGATCAGGTTGATGGGCACTGAAGAGGTGTTGGTGAAAAACCAGGTGTTTTCGGATGTGTGATCACGTATTTGCGAAAGCAGTTTCACTTTCAGGTCTTTGTTTTCGATCACGGCTTCGAAAACGAGGTTTGACTGGTAAGCCGCTTCGATAACGGTGGAAGGTCTGACGATGTTCAACACATGGAAGATGTACTCGTCAATGATGTCGTAGTTTTCGATGAGGTCATCCCTGTCGGCATACATCTTTCGCAGCCAGACGGTTTTCTTTTCTGCGAGTTTTCTGATCTGCCCCCGCAGGTAATTCATCAGTCCCGATAATCCCTGGGGTGACACGTCAATCGCATTCAGGATAAATGTCTTATCCTTGTTTTCAGGTTTCAGGGCAAGGTCGGCCATTTCGACGGCAGTCAGCAGCAATATGCCACTTCCCATCTTGCCCGCAGCGCCCAGAACCGTTACGTTTTGTAATCTCTCGTCGTATGTCATTTTTTTATGTTTAAAGTTTATGTCTCTCCCCATGTTTTCCGGGGAAATTTAAAGGCTGTAAAATTATTGATTATTGTGAAATTTTTGATGTCTTTATTGTTCGTTGTAAGAAATTTATTATGGATAAAATAAGTGTCTAGGGAAATATTAGAAAACTAATCTTTTTGAATTAGTTCTTTTCCCTTTGTAGACGGGAAGGATTACCACTCCGGTTTCCGTTTTTCCAGAAAAGCTTTCATCCCTTCCCGGCCTTCACTGCCTTCGCCAAACAAGCTCCCGAACTGCTCTGCCTCAAGTTTTTCTCCTTCATTCAGACGCATTTCATAACCCTGCCTTACAACTTGTTTAACTTTTTTGATCGCCTGCGGGCCTTTGGCAGCAATGGTAGCGGCAATTTTAGTGGCCGTTTCCATCAATTCATCCGGCTCCACTACTTTTTGAATAAGGCCAATACGAAGCGCATCTTCAGCGCCGATCATCTCGGCAGTCATTAACAGGTACAGGGCATCGCCCAAACCCACAAGGCGTAATAACCTTTGGGTTCCGGCATAGCCGGGAATCAACCCCAGGTTAACTTCCGGCTGACCGAATTTTGCTTTGGTGCTGGCAATACGGAAATCGCATCCCATGGCCAGTTCAAGACCACCACCCAGTGCAAAGCCGTTGATGGCTGCGATGACAGGAATATCCAGTTTACCGAAGCTACTGAATGTATTTTGTCCGAGACGGGAAAATTCAGTGCCTTCTTTCTTGTCTTTATCCACCATTTCGGCAATGTCGGCTCCGGCCACAAAAGCTTTCCCTTCGCCCGTGATGATCATCGCCCTGACGTCAGGCATTTTGGAAACTTTTTCCACAAAATCATCCATTTCCTGAAAGAAGCACGTGTTCAGTGCGTTGAGCGCTTCCGGCCGGCTGATGGTGACGAACACAAGATTGCCTTTGATCTCAGTTTTTAATATTTTGTACTCCATTTTTATTTGGTTTAATTTGGTTTTATTAAGTGTTTCAAATGTAGTAAAATTGTGGAAACGGGAAAGGGTTGAGAGGGTGGAATATTGGAAGGATGGATAGAAGAATGGAAGGCTGGAAGAATGAAAGGATGAGTCCACTCCGAAAACTCCGATCTATCATTTTAGCCACCAAGTCACCAAGACACCAAGCGACACTAAGAAATGATAGCCTGGTACTTAAACTTGGTGTTCCTTCGTGCCTGCCCGCCGTACTACTTTGGCAGGCGGGCCTTTCTGCCTTTGTGGCAAGATATTTACTTTTCGGAGTGGACTCAGCAATGGAACAGTCGAACCATCGAACAATAAACCCTAATTTTCATAAATTTTCACCACTTTTTTCCCGTTTGAAGTTACATAACCCCTGAACATACCGGGCGTGTTGAAGGTCATTGAAATGTTGCCGTCTTTGTCCACGGCGATGATCCCGCCGTCGCCGCCGATCTTTTTCAGCTTTTGCATGATCACACGGTTTGCGGCTTTTTCAAGGGAAAACCCTTTGTATTTCATCAAAGCCGTGATGTCGTAAGTGACCACATAACGCATAAAGTATTCACCGTGGCCGGTGGCTGAAACCGCGCATGTGTTGTTGTCGGCATAGGTGCCTGCCCCGATGATGGGTGAGTCGCCTACGCGTCCTTTCATTTTATAAGTCATGCCACCGGTGGAAGTGCCTGCTGCCAGGTTGCCGTGCATGTCGAGAGCAACCGCACCGACCGTTCCGTGCTTTTCAGTTTCCTCCATTTTCTTTTTCACTTTCAGGTAACTGTCCCAACGTCTTTGGGTAAAAAAATAAGAGGTGTCAACGAGTTCAACTCCGTTTTTGGCAGCCACTTCTTCGGCACCTTCGCCAATGATCAACACATGGGGTGTTTTCTCCATCACAACCCGGGCAGCGAGGATGGGGTTTTTGATGTGCCTTACGCTGGCCACCGCCCCGGCGTTCAGGTCGCGACCATCCATAATCGAAGCATCCATTTCGTTTTTCCCTTCGGCTGTAAAAACCGCTCCTTTCCCTGCATTGAACAGCGGTGAATTTTCCATGACCGTGATGGCAGCAGTAACAGCATCCAGAGCGGAGCCCCCGTTTTTCAGGACTTTCTCTCCGGCATGGAGCGCATCCTTTAATTTAGCAGTGTACAATTTTTCTTTTTCAGGGGTCATATTCTTTTTGGTGATGACACCTGCACCACCGTGAATGACCAGTACATAAGCCGGTTTTTGTCCCTGTGCCCGAATATTTTGAGAGAAGGGGAACAAAACCAGGAACGATAAGAAAAGCAGTAAGTTTTTGATCATAACGTAATTATTTTTTTACAAAAAGCGACACCAAATCTTTTACATCATACAGTCCGAACATATAACCGGCTGTAAACAGGATGACGGCCACGATTATCCATTTGACAAAAACGACGCCCTTTTTAACGGCCATTCTTGATGAGATCAACGCGCCTGCAACGCTGCCAATGGCCAGGATCAGCCCGTATTTCCAGTTGATCTGGTTATTGAACAAAAATACCAGGATCGTAAATGGAGTATATATCAGGATGATAAATACCTTGACGGCGTTGGCTTTTACGAGGTCAAAACCGGCACCAAGAACAATACCCGCCAGGAAAAAATATCCCACGCCCATGTGGATGAAACCTGCATAGAGGCCGATGAAAAAGAAAACAACATAGATTTTCCAGTTCAATGGCTTTTCCACGATGTCTGCCCGTCCGTAGATCAGTTTTTGCGGGTTTGTCAATATAAAAACCAACATCACCAACATGATCACGCCAATGGCTCTCTGCAGTATTTCTTCATTGATATCAACGGCGATCCAGGCGCCGATCAGTGAACCGAGGGTTGTGGGAATGGCCAGAAGCAGGGCTTTTTTTACCGGCAGCACCTTTTGTTTTTTGAAACTGGCTGTGCCTGCCAGGGTCTGCAGCGCAATGGCAATGCGGTTGGTGCCGTTGGCAACGGGTGCGGGCAGGCCAAGCAACATGAGCAATGAAAGCGAAACAATGCTTCCGCCGCCGGCCAATGTATTGATAAAACCCACAACCAGTCCGGCAACGATCAATGCGATGATTTCTCCCCACTCCATTTTTTAGATATCCAGTTTTCTTTTTTTCAGCGCGTCCCAGCCCTGTGCCTGCAATTTTATCAGTTGGTTGTCATGGGTTACCAGGCTCATTCCTTCGTTGGGCTCTGTCATATATCCAATGATTGAAATATCCTCGATTTCCCTGATTTTCTCAAAATCGGCCTGACAGATCGTGAACAACAATTCATAATCCTCGCCTCCGTTCAGCGCCGTTACGGAAGGGACAATGCCAAATTCCCTGGCTTTGTCAAAAGCGGCCTGGTCAATGGGGATTTTGTCTTCGTCCACACGGCATCCGGTGTTTGATGCTTTGCATAGGTGCATCAACTCGGAAGCCAGCCCGTCGGAAATATCAATCATCGAAGTGGGGATGATCTTTTTTTCGTCCAGCGCCCTGACAATATCCATCCGCGGTTCGGGTTTCAGTTGCCTTTCAAGCAAGTAGTCCGTGCCCGAAAGTTCAGGCTGCATATCAGGATTGGCACGAAAGGCTTTTTTCTCACGCTCGAGAATAAGCAGGCCCATATATGCCGCTCCCAGGTCGCCGCTCACGCAAATCAGATCGTTGGGCGAAGCGCCGCTGCGATATGTGATCTTTTCTTTTTCCACCTCGCCAATGACTGTAATGGAAATAAAAAGCCCGACAACACTGGAGGTAGTATCTCCGCCCACAAAATCAACCATGTAAAGCTCACAGGCTTTTTTAATGCCGGAGTATATTTCCTCCAACGCTTCCACCGAGTATTTGCTTGAAACGGAAATACCGGCCACAATTTGTTTCGGCGTTCCGTTCATGGCAGCAATATCGGAAAAGTTGACCACGGCAGCTTTGTATCCCAGATGTTTCAGCGGCATATAGGTGATGTCGAAATGTACGCCTTCCACCAGCAGATCTTTTGTAACGAGCAGCTGTTTGCCCGCCCCGGGTTCGATAACTGCCGCATCGTCGCCCACACCTTTAATTGTGGATTTGTTCTTAATTTTCAGGTCTTTGGTCAGATGGTCAATCAACCCGAATTCGCCGAGGGCTGAAAGTTTTGTCAATTTGGAACCTTCGTTTTCCATAAAAAATAATGTCTTTGGGCAAAAGTACGGGAAATTTCTTTCCGGGGTTTGGGTTGCGGGGTGGGTGAGCTGTCATTTCGACGACGTAGGAGGAGAAATCCCCCAGGGATGTGGGGAAGGTTGCATGGTGGCAGGGTGCGGGTTACAGAGTACGGGAAACTTCCCAATAACCATTTTCTATTTTCCATTAACTGATTCCGGTGCGAGGGGAGAAACACCTTCCAGCGTGCGAAGCTCCTGGAAGAGTGTTTCAAATTGAAAGGGTGGGGGTGGTTACAATTGTTACAGGTTACGGGTTAAGGGTTGCCCGCCTTCGATACACTTCGGCGAGCAGGCTGGTTACGGAGCGGGGAAAGAACCTTTCAGGTCAAGGCAGACCAGTGTGCAGGTGACCTGAAAGGTTTTGCGCGCTAACATACAGCATAATGGCATTACAAATTCCGGAATAAAGCGTCCTCGTTGCGCTGCGCTAAACGAGGACGAAGAACAAAGAATAAAACAAAAAAATCATGGTTTTCCGCTATTGACAAAACTTGTTTTTGGTATTATCTTTGAAGATTATTTACCGTTAAAATGCAAACCACTAACAAAATAAAAACGTTACAACAAGGAATAAGACCCTATACAACTGGTTTGCAATATCTTATACCCCCCCCCCGTTCGCCTTAGTCCTGACGAAGGCGAACCCATTAGCCGTAATTTCAGCCACGGTAATTATCCAAAAAAATGTTCATCAATTCAACACATAAACAGCAGACCCTTTTTAGCGAAATGCATCAACAGGTTCATAAAATCCGGCCACGCTGCATTTCACCGGTTTTTACAGTGTGACCTGACAAATCAAAACAAACCGGGCAACTATTTTCTAAATCTTACTCATTTTAAAAAACTCAAAAATCATGAAAAAAATTCTATTGTTTGTAGCTGCATTGCTGTTCAGTGCAGCATCGGTTTTTTCCCAGGATTACGTAGTCAGCGTAAGTTGGGAACACAACGAATGCAATTGCCAGGATCAGGGCAACTCTTATTATGCCGTAAAAGTTGTAATATATGATGACGCCAATGATGTAACGGTTGTCACAGGTACAGAGGTGCGTGTTGATTTCGGGACTTATTCGGTTGATGTCAGCGTACCTGAAGTCAATCAACATTGCGACGATCCGAACCTTCAATATACCCCGTCTTATACGGTTTGGGCCGGCGTGGCTGTCATGTGTGATGATACTAACCCGCCGGAAGCTGTCTGTAATACCGGGAATAATTCTCTTACCGGTAAAACATGTACTGATTTTGAAAATAACAACGTCGGATTTACTTACTTAACATTTAATTAAGGAAACTTAAGTGCGATTCCCGCTCAGAAACATTATGTTTCTGAGCGGGAATTGTATTACTTTTACAGGTGTATGAAAAAAAGGTTAACATTCATCCTTGTTTTATTGCAGTTTGTTTCAATAGCTGTTGCCCAAAAAGAGGCCAATGTCTGGTATTTCGGCCGGTATCTGGGATTTGACTTCAACAGCGGCCAGCCACAAAAATTAACGGGCATGTACCATGCTACGAGAAACTGTGCCAGTATGAGCGATTCTTCAGGTGTTTTTTTATTGGCTACAAATGGGGAAGCCATCTGGAACAGGGATAAAGTAATCATGCAAAACGGGGATAGTTTAAAAGGTGACCGCGGTGCCAGTGCCGGGGTGCTTATTGTAAAACAACCTGCATCAGATCATCTTTATTATGTTTTTACAGTGCCCAGTTATCAGGATACTCCCGGCCTGTATTATTCTGTTGTGGATATGGATCTTGATAACGGGTTGGGGGCGGTAACCCAGGAAAAGAACATCCCCCTGGATGCTGCCTGGGACGGGTTGGAAAAGCTGACTGCGGTAAGACATGCCAACGGTAATGATATCTGGATCATCACAAGAAAAAACGAAGAAAACTCCTATGCTGCCTTCCTGTTAACCTCCTCCGGCATTGATGACGAACCGGTCATCAGTTTTTCACCGGACAGGCCAGAACAATATTCCCGCGGGAGCATGAAAATATCTTATGATAAACAGTATTTTATTGCTGCAAATTCTGATAACGGACATCCGGACGACGATCCTTATGCCCGGTTTGATGTAAACCGGTTCAATGCTTCAACCGGTGAAATAGGGTTTATGTATTCGATCAGGATAAAAGAAGACAACTCTAATTCTAACCAGGCACCCAACTCCGTTGAGTTTTCACCCGGTTCAAAACTTGTTTATTTTTGTACCTGGGCTAATGGAACAGAGAATCCAGACACTACCGAATATCGGGTGTATCAGTATGATATGACCCTGGTAGAAGATTCTGCCCAGTTTGCCAATTCGGCTATGTTAATTACACACAATGGGGGTGTCGGCTTGCAATTGGCAACAGACGGTAAAATATATTGTGGTAAATATGAACATTCTGATCCTGCCGGGACATTTGTCAACGTGATCCATTACCCCTGGAAACGGGGCACTGCCTGTTATTTTGAAGAAGATGCCATAGATTTCGGTGCAGGTAACGGTGCTGTACTTAACCTGCCCAACATCCTCCTCGACTACCTCTACCGCTTTGAGTTTGATGGCCATTGCTCTGCAGATCCTTTTTACTTTCAATCCAATTTCCAGGGAGAAATTGACACCATCCGCTGGAATTTCGGTGACCCTTTGTCGGGCAGTAACAACACTTCCTACGATATCAATCCGGTGCATACTTTTACCGGTGGCGGCGAATACGAAGTGTATGTTCATGTAAGATACCGGACGGGCCGTGTGGAAGAAACCTCCCGCGTGGTTACCGTTACGGGCACACCAAAACCCGACCTGGGCCCCGACATCCTTAAATGTGAAAATAAAGAAGTTACCCTGAATGCAGGCAATGAACAGGGCTTTTATACCTGGAGCACCGGCGAGATGGGTGAAAACGTCAATGAGATCACCGTTTCCGACAGCGGCCGGTACTGGGTGCAGGTCAGCAATGACGGCTGCCTGGGTTATGACACCATCCATGTCGGCCTTTATCCTCCACCTGTCATCCAGGAAGACAACCTGCAACTAATCCCCACCACCTGCGGGGGCAGCAACGGCAAAATACTCGGACTGGAAGTCACCGGCACCGAACCCCTGTCCTATGAATGGTACGACGCCGACAGCACGCTGCTGGATACGACGCTCGACCTGACCGGCCTGCCCGTGGGCAATTACTACCTGCACATCCTCGACGGCAACGGCTGTATCACCGTTTCCAATTCTTATACGATTGAAGATTTAGGGAACATTCAAATAACGGAAGTGGAAAAGCAAAATGCTCATTGCAACCAAGACAACGGAGTCATCACCATAACCGCCCAACCTGCCGAAAACCTGCAATATTCCATTGACAACGGCGCCACCTGGCAGGACAATAACCTTTTTGAAAACCTTCCCCCGGGAAATTACTTCATC
>CAZMOS010000011.1:22484-45664 GCA_964567945.1 uncultured Lentimicrobiaceae bacterium | reverse complement strand
TATGGAGTCAGGCAGTACAAACACCTTCGCGAATATGGCGGGTGGGGTTTCCGGCAGGGGATAGGCAAAGGAGGAAGAGCGTACAATGTTAAAGGAAAGACCGGATTACAATTGGTTTTGAAAAATGGTAAAAAAGTACTTTTCGGAACACAGCGCGGAAATGCAATACTCCGGGCGATGGATAAAATGATGAAGGAAGAATAATCATGCCCAAAAAGAAAGCATTTGTCCTCAGGGTCAATCCTGAAATGATGGAAGCCATTGAAAAATGGGCTCAAGACGAGTTTCGCAGTACCAACGGACAGATTGAATACCTGCTGAGCCAGGCCCTGAAAAAAGCAGGAAGGTATAAGAAGAAATAACCATGTGGCTGCGGGGAAATTTATCAGGCCCATGACTGGAAATAAAAAAGGCGGCTAATGCCGCCTCTACTATATCTCTTCAGTTTCGACCACTTTGGCAAGCAGGTCGGCGTAAGGTATCATCAGGTATTTGTTACCTTCAAACTCAAACTCCGTTCCTGAATACTTTTTGAAAAATACAGTGTCACCTACCGATATGCCGGGGTTTTCAATATTGCCAATGGCAACCACTTTGGCAAACTGTGGTTTTTCTTTGGCTGTATCGGGAATGATGATGCCGCTTGGTGTTTTTTGCGGTTCTTCTTCCTGCGACATGTCCAGTAATACATTCTCGTTTAAAGGCTGTAATTCTTTCATTTTTTATCTGATTTAATGTTAGTTAATAATTTTCAATATTTACTTTACTCAATATCATTTGTTTTTAATTAATACCCAGCAAAGTATTGATCCTGGTCTTGTCGAATCCCACGATCACTTCGCCGTTGATATCCGTTTGGGGGACACCCTGCTGTCCGCTGCGGCGCACCATGGCTTCGGCAGCTTTCTGGTCTTTTGAAACATCAATATCCCGGTAACGGATGCCATATTTGTCAAGATGACGTTTCAGCGCATTACACCACGTACAGCTCGGTGTTGAGTAAACGGTCACACGTTTTTGAGGTTTCCCGTCACCATTGGTTTTTGCCGTAAACAAAGCACTTTCAAACAATGACTTATAAAAACCGTCTTCATTGCATCCTTTAACGGATTTCACAAAATTCTTTCCGTCAAAGACCAGTAATGAAGGCGCTGAAGTAATATTGTACATCGGATGAATGTCGCGGACAACCGAAACGTCGGCTGTCACAACATTTACATCTTTCACTTCTGCGGCTGCTTTTTCCACGCCGGCATAACTACACTCGCTTGTTTCAGAACCTTTCTTGTATAAAAGCACATAATTCTTCTTTCCATCAGCAAGATTCTGCTGCATTTCTTCAAACGAACGAATTTCTTTCAATCCCATAATTCCAAAAATTTTATGCGTACTAATCAAATGATATGCCAATGCAAAATTACTTCTTTTCAATGTGCCGAAATTGCAGGTATGACAAAATTTCACCCGGAAGGGTGTTTTGAGTAAAACTATGTGGATGTTAGGGGTATAAGGGAGGGGTATAGGGGATTGCAGCCGGCAGCCTGTCTGTCAGGTTTCTTCAGGCTTGTGTGAGGGCAACCTGACAGGTTTTACGAAAAGGAAAACCGGATTGTGGAGTAAAGAAATGTATCTGCATCAATTATATGAATAGTTTTTGATCACTTTAAATATTACCCTAAATTTGAAGGCATCAATGCTTATTCATTCACATAATCTTAAAATATTTTGAAAGACAAATTAAAAGAAGCATACAGCCCTAATGCTTTTCGTAAAAACGGACACCGGCTGGTTGACCTGATTGCCGACTATCTGGAAAATGCCGGCAACGAAGAACAAAAAGTAATGAACTGGGTTGAACCCGGCAATCAGTTCGACTTTTGGAAAGATTATGATCCCGGCACGAATGATCCGGTTGTTTATTTTAAGGAGGTGATTGAAAGATCAATCCATTTGCATAATCCGCGTTATATGGGCCATCAGATATCTGCACCTGCGCCGGTGACCGCCCTGGCAATGATGGTCAGCGCACTGCTGAACAACGGAATGGCCGTTTATGAAATGGGGGCGGTATCCTCGGCACTGGAAAAATGGATCATCAGACTGTTCGCTTCCCTACTGGGATTCGGAGAGAACGGGGACGGTTTCCTTACCTCGGGCGGAACACTGGGAACGCTTACCGCCCTGCTGGCTGCGCGCCAGGTGAAAACGGGAGGAAATGCCTGGGAGAAAGGAAATCCACCCGGCCTGGCGATTATGATACCCGAAGAATCACATTACAGCGTGGAGCGGGCAGCCCGTGTGATGGGATTCGGTACGGAAGGGATCATCAAGATTCCGGTGGACGATCACTACCGGATCAAAACCGGGTTGCTGGGATCAGTGCTGGCTAGCGCCCGCAAGAAAGGCAAACGGGTTATTGCCGTGACGGCCAACGCCTGTTCAACTGCCACAGGCTCTTACGACAACCTGAACGAAACAGGCAGGTTTTGCCGCGAAAACGACCTCTGGTTTCATGTGGATGGCGCGCATGGCGGAGCTGCCATTTTCTCGGAAAAGTACAAGCATTTGCTTGACGGGGTTCATCTTGCGGATTCCGTCACAATTGACCTGCACAAAATGCTGATGAATCCGGCTTTATCCACCGCATTGGTCTTCAGGAACAGGAACGATTCTTACGCCACTTTCAACCAGAAAGCCCGGTACCTGTGGAACAGGGAAACAGATGACCAGTGGTATGATTACGCCAAGCGGACGATGGAATGCACCAAACTGATGATGTCAGTTAAATTTTATGCGATGGTCCATTCCTACGGTTTGGAAATATTCGATCAGAATGTGACCACGCTGTATGATCTGACCCGGACATTTGCCGGAATGATCAGGAAAAGAAAGGGATTTGAACTGGCGGTTGATCCGATGGCCAATATAGTTTGTTTCAGGATCACTGCAAAAGACAAAACGGAAAACAACCGGCTGAACAGCAGGATAAGGCAACAATTACTGGAAGAGGGCGAGTTTTATATCGTTCAGACAGCTCTGAAAGGAGCTGTCTGGTTGAGGGTGACATTAATGAATCCTTTTACAACCAAAAAACATCTGACAGAACTGCTTGAAAAGATTGAAATGCTGGCGGAAGGATACTTGCAGTAAATTGACCTAATGTCGAATTTCTAATCAATGTCCCAATTTCTAAACTCAAAAATATTTTTTTCAGATGTTTAAAAATTTCGATTTTGGATTTTTTTAGGTCACTGCTTGCGGCAGGCAGGAATTAGAACAATTAGAAATTAGATATTCTCACTCATCCACCGACTTTCTGAAATCCTTCTTTTCCGATTTCTTCTTTTTGTCTTTCAGCCGTTTTTCAACAGAGACTTTGGTGGGTTTTGTGGGTTTTCTTTCTTTTTCCGGCTTTAATGCCTCTTCAATCAGGTTGACAAACCGTTTAAAAACGATTTCCTTGTTTTTCAGCTGGCTGCGGGTCTCATCGCATTGCAATATCAAATTACCTTCATTTGTAATTCTGTTTTTCAGCCTTTCATGGACAACGGCTTTTTGTTCTTCCGTCAGAACTTCACTGGCATCCACACCAAAGATCAGTTCTACTTTCGTGGAAACTTTATTCACATGTTGCCCCCCTGCCCCGCTGCTGCGGCTTGTGCGGTATTTTACCTCTTTGTTTAAACTTTCCTGCATCAATTCAAAATTACAACATATTTCCCGATCCCCGTTTCTTTCAGGTTAACTTTCCTTTGAGACAAATATAAAAACCAAACCCTGATATTAAGCTCTGACAAAAACATTATTTTTGTTCAATGAATTTTATACTAACAATAATTTCAGTCTTTTTTATCTTTCTTATAGGGCTCCTGCCTTTCAGGTTGTTATACATTTTTTCGGACTTTGTCTGTTTTATACTGCACCGGATAATCGGCTATCGTAAAAAAGTAGTTATAGAAAATCTTGAACGTTGTTTTCCTGAAAAAAGCAAAAAAGAGATCGCCCTGCTGGTGTGCAAAAGTTATAAAAACCTGACGGATGTTATGGTTGAAGGTTTTAAAGCGTTTACGATGACAAACAAACAACTGGTAAAACGTCATAAGATCATCAACCCGGAGTTGCTGGACGAGTTTAAAGATGCCGGAAAAAGTTTTATTGCAACACCCTGTCATTATGGGAACTGGGAATGGGGTGCAATGGCTCCGGGCCTGCAATTGGATTATAAGATTATTGCGTTTTATACACCTTTAAGCAATCCATATTTAAACAAATTTATTCGTAAAAACCGTTCAAGAACAGGTGCGTTGTTAGCTTCAACACGGGAAACCAGCAAAATTTTTGACACCTTTTCAAATACAAAATCCATTTACATAATGGCTGCTGATCAAAGCCCATCCAAACCCGACAGGGCAATATGGGTTGATTTTTTAGGGCAAAAGACAGCTTTTTTAAATGGCCCTGAAAAGCATGCACGATTAAGAGATATTCCTGTAATATTTGCAGACATTCAGCGCGTAAAACGTGGTTTTTACACACTTGAACTTTCATTTACTTCGAAACATCCCAGAGAAACGAAGCCCGGTGAAATTATGGCCCGCTATGCAAAAAAACTGGAAGAAATAATCAGAAAAAAACCGGAAAACTGGTTGTGGTCACATAAACGTTGGAAACTTAACAACAATTAATGCCTGCCAACTATCGCAGAAAACTTATCAGATCATTTTACTGGTTGAGGGAATAATTCAAATTTAACATTATTTTTATTGGTTTTTTGTGTAACGTTAGTTCGTATGCTGCCCTTCTGCTGCGGCTTGTGCGGTATATTACTTTTTTATTTAAACCTTTATGCATAAAATCAAAAATACGCTTTTATTTGCAAAAATCATTTTCCTTTTACATATCTTTGTTTGAAACATTAACACAAATCATTTTTCACAAATCACAAATCATTAATCACTAATCACAAATCATTAATCACTAATCATAAATCCAATGCCCGCTCCCCTCGCAGAACAACTCCGCCCCCAGTCACTTGACGAATATATCGGTCAGGAGCATCTGGTTGGGAAGGGTGCCATTTTGCGGAGCAGCATCGAATCGGGCAACATCCCTTCGATGATCCTGTGGGGTCCCCCCGGGGTTGGCAAAACCACGCTGGCACATATTATCTCTAAAACCCTGAACCGCGAATTTTACACGCTAAGCGCCGTGAGTTCAGGCGTTAAGGATGTCAGACAAGTGATCAACAGCGCCAAAATGTTCGGCGGGTCAGCCATTTTGTTCATAGACGAAATCCACCGTTTCAGCAAATCGCAGCAGGACTCGCTTTTGAGCGCCGTCGAAAAAGGGATCATCACACTCATCGGCGCTACTACAGAAAACCCGTCTTTCGAGGTCATCTCCCCCCTGCTCTCCCGCTGCCAGGTGTATATACTGAAACCGCTTGAGGCTAAACATCTTCACGAACTGGCCAGCAGGGCCATCCGGACAATGGAGGAACAATTCGGTATCTCCATCGAATTGAAAGAGGAAGAAGCGTTGTACCGTATCTCGGGCGGCGATGCACGGAAACTTTACAATGCACTGGAGCTGTATGTTTATCAGGAAAAAATGAACAAAAAGAAAGTGATCATCACCAATGAACAGTTACAGCAGATCATCCAGGAAAATCTGGCGATGTACGACAAGCAGGGCGAGATGCACTATGATATCATTTCGGCATTCATTAAGTCTTTACGCGGGAGCGACCCCAATAGTGCGGTCTATTGGCTGGCGCGTATGGTGGAAGCCGGCGAGGACCCCAAATTCATTGCCCGGCGGATGCTGATCCTCGCCTCGGAAGACATCGGTAATGCCAATCCCAACGCCCTGTTGCTGGCCAACACCTGTTTTGATGCCATCGGCAAGATCGGCTGGCCCGAGAGCCGAATCATCCTGTCACAAACCGCTATCTATCTGGCCACCTCTCCCAAAAGCAACTCGGCATACATGGCCATCAATGAAGCCCAGGATCTGGTGAAAAAAACAGGGAACCTTCCCGTACCTTTGCACCTGCGCAATGCACCGACAAAACTGATGAAAGACATCGGTTACGGCAAGGATTACAAATATGCACACAGTTATGAGGGTAATTTTGCCGAACTGGAGTTTCTTCCGAATAAGTTATCAGGAACCCGTATCTACGAACCCGGGGAAAATACGAGGGAAGAAGAGATCAGAAAAAAACTGAAAAAACTATGGAAAAACAAATATAAATATTGAACTTTGCAAGAAAGTACTCATGGGAATAAAATACTACCTGAAAAACTGTTTTTTACTACTCATACCTGTTATAGTATGGAACATCATATTCAGGCCTTATTCACCGGAACTATTTCATGGAGATGCTTACTGGAATAATATCTCCCTGTTCATTAAATGGTCGGAAAGCATTTTAATGATCACCGTTTTGATACTGCCTATGTTCATGCCGCTGAAAGTGAAAAAGAAATCACAAAAAACAGGACTGGTGATTTACCTCATAGGATTGGTAGTTTATATCTTTGCGTGGCGCCCCCTGGTTCTGTATCCCGATGGAACCTGGAGCAATAACCCCGTCGGATTCTTTACACCTTCCATTTCCCTCCTGTTCATTTTGATCGGCATCGGGTTGATCGGCAATCGTTTGTTTTTTAAAATTCGTTACAAAAGGGTTATCTATATTCTGATTTCCTTCCTGTATATTCTGTTTCACATATCTCACCTTTTTATTTCGTATTCATCAAATTAATTTTCCGTTAAATCATATACATTGTATTTTTGCGTTATCCTCCATAAAAGAAAGAGGTTTAAATATACCGGAAATATAAACAAAGTCGAATGGAAGTACTAGTTTGGGTTGGTTTTTCACAATCGCTGTTTTCAGGGTTTATCATGGCCTTTGTCAAAAAAGACCAAAGTACTTCCAACCGTTTGCTCACGGCCTGGTTTTTTATTTCAGCCCTGGAGTTTCTTCGCGTTGGTATTGATTCTCCCGGCGCCGGTATCCACCTTTCCAATCCGTTTCTGATCTTCAACCCGTTAATCTACTTTTATTCCAAATCCTTGATCAAACCCGGCATCAAGCTAAAACTTTATCAACTGATACATGTTTTACCTTACTTATTGCTTACCATTGGGGCTTATGTCCTGGATATCCGGTTTAGGAACATTCATTTTTTCAGCATTGACAGTTCTACCTGGTTTAAAATTGTTTTCGGGATCACATCTGTCATTTCTTTTGTTGGTTATTCCATCCCCAGTTTAATAAACATCCACCGGTATCGAATAAATCTGAAAAACGAATATTCAACGCTGGACAGGCAAATCACACTGGGCTGGCTCCTTTTTGTCATTATTTATTACATGATTTTTATGATCACAGCCTATACACTGGGCATTATCCATGTGATCACTCATGAATATATGTATTCCATTCTTGTTACTTTTTCTCTTTTGATGACGTTGATTTACATTTTTTCTTTTTACGGCCTTTTGCAGGAAAGGATCTATCCTCTGGTATCTGTTGAAGAAGAACTTAAGCCTGAAAATTATAAAAACCCCCGGCTGGAAGAAGAAGAAAAACAGAAAATCAAAAAAGAACTTGAGAGCTATTTTGTAAAGAACAAACCCTATTTTGACAGCCGCCTGACCATCACAATGGTTTCACAAAAACTGGGTATGCCACGGCATAAACTTACGGAGGTTCTAAATACGGAGATAGGAAAAAACTTTTACCGGTTTGTGAATGAATACCGGGTTGAAGAAATAAAAAGCATGCTGTCAAATCCTGCCTACAATCATTATTCCATCGAAGCCATCGGCTATGAATGCGGCTTTAACAGCAAATCGGCTTTCTTTTCCGTTTTCAAAAACCTGACCGGTATGACACCGGCACAGTACAAAAGGAAGCTGGAAGGGTGAGCAGGGAAGGAGTTAAGAGTTGGTTGTTGGGAGTTTGTGGCCGTAACCTTCCTTTGGGAGAATTTTGAGAATGCGCTGTATAATTATTTATGACACATTCTATGTAAGGGATTATTATTTAATCAAATCAGGTTCTATACTAAAACAGAGAAACAAAATAGGTCGTTCAACTCTGACGAAACAGGGTGGGCGGTTCTCCCCCTTTCCGCCTGCCAAAGCAAAGCGGCGGACAGGTGGGGGAGTTAGAGGGGGTTGGGTAGGATGAGGAAACCCGCCTGACCGAACGGGCAGGGAGTCCAAAACAACTAACGGTAAAACCTTGTATCGTGTTTCATAGCATCAGGATTCTTTCGTCGCCCCACCTGCCACCCTTCGCTTGCTCCTCAGAATTAAACGTGAATAGGTAATAATCGGTTTCAAAGGTATTTTTTGATCCGCTTTGTGCAAGGCTACAAATTGGGTTGGGAAAACCGGATTCTTTTAAAAACATTTTTTCCTCTTTTACTCCAAACAAAAAAGGCGCACAAACTGAACCGGAATAACAAGTCCTGATAATGCGCATTGCACTGTTTTCAGACATTCCTTCTTTAACATTGCATTGAAAAATGAATCGTGCTGAAGATGGAAAACAAAAGGAAAATACTGATCACATTTATTGTTCTCCTGTCAGGTGCATTTTACGGGCAGGGATTGTTTGAAAGCGCCACTGCTGGCAGCGAAAAGCCAAACAAACCCGCGATCACTTTTAACGGCTACGGCCGGGGTTCGTTTTACGGCGGCAGCAAATCTTACGACTTTCAGTCGGTTTTCGGGGAGTTCGGTATTCAGGGCAGACTGTCTGTCAGTCACGCTTTTCTTTTTGCCGACCTGCGGGTGCATGGCGGATTGCAGTACGACTCTCTTTATACGGAGTTGCAGCTCAAAGAGGCCTATGCCGGATACCGGTCAGACAAATTCGACATCTATCTGGGCGAGAAGATCATCACCTGGGGCCGTACCGACGGGTTCAATCCCACCAACAACATCACACCCAACGACTACTTTTTCCTCACCGCCGATCCGGATGATCAGAAACTCCCCAACTTTCTGCTGGATGCCAAATGGCACATCACGCCGCAGATTGACCTGGAAGGGATCGTCATCCCGTTTTACCGGCCTTCGATTTTCAGGTATGACCTGTTCGATCTGAATGAAAGCGGAGATTATCAGGGCTTCCTTCATTACGAAAGCATAACGGAATTCAGCCGGTTTGTTTTTCCTGCAAAGACTTTTAAAAATATGGCTTATGCGGCAAAGCTTAACTTTGAATTTCCGGCCATCGGTTTTTCCCTTTCCTGGTTCAGGGGATACAGCACAATGTACGGTTTTGATCTGGACACTGCACTGATCAGCTCTTTCATCATGCCGGAACTGAAATACAATATTTATCTCAGTCCCAAAACCTACCTGAAAAATACGATTGGATTTGACTTTGAAATACCGGTACCCAAATGGATATTCCGCGGTGAAACGGCCCTGAATTTCACAAAAGATTACCGGGACAATATGTATATTCCCAATCCGGGGTTGCAATACGTGGCAGCAGTTGAACGGGATTTCGGCGAATGGGACTTTATTCTGCAATATATAGGAAGCTATACTTCCGGTTTCGAACCGCTGAAAGATATACCGCCTTACGATCCGTCAACTCCGTTGAATGATTATATGTACAACGTAACTTACAATGAGCTGACACAGTTCAACCGGCGGATCTTTTACCAGCAGGAAAAATACAACCATGCGCTTTCACTGTACATCGGCAAGTCGTTTGCCCACGATGTCGTGAGAGCTGAGGTAACGGGATATTATAACATTACATCGGAAGAATGGTTTGTCAGGCCGCAAGTCACCTGGGATATTACCGACCGGGTACAGACTTCCATCGGCGGCTTTTATTCAAAAGGGCCCGACAAATCCATTTATTACTATTCCGCTGATGTGCTCAACGGAGGTTTTGTGCAGTTGAAGGTGAGTTTTTAATGAGTTTGATTTCAGGAGATCCAATGAAAACAAGAAAGAAAATAACGATGGGCAGATTTGAGCAAATAGTTGTAAAATACAGATGGTGGTTCATCATTATTCCGGTGGTGCTGACTCTTCTGGCAGCCATTCCCCTGCTGAATACGAAGATCAACGCCAATCTGGAAGAATATTTGCCGGAAGACAGTCCAGCCACAACCAGCTATAACAAAATAAAAGACTTGTTCGGCGACCCCGACCCGGTCATCCTTATTTTCAATACCGATGATGTCCTCAATCCGAAAACCCTGAAAAGGGTAAAAAATATCAGCAAGGAATTTCACCGTTCCAAAGATTTCAAAGATGTGATAAGCTTATTCGACATCAAAGACATCAAAGGCGAAGACGGTGCGATGATCGTTGACCCCATTGTGAAACGCATCCCCAAAACCAAAGCACAGGAGGAGGCTTTACGGAAAAAGATCATGAACAATCAGTTCGTGTACAAAAGCATCGTGTCGGACGATTTTAAATATATGGCCCTGGTTCTCAAGGTAAAGCCCGGCGTTGAAGATGAAGAGCTTAGGGCAACCATCAATAAGGTACTGAATAAATATCCCGGCAATGAAAAAGTTTACAAAGCCGGTTATGCTTACCTGCGAACACAGATCAACTCCGACATTTCGCACGATATGATGATCCTGATGCCCATTGGCCTGCTGCTGATGATCATCTTTCTGTCTGTTTCATTCCGTGAGCCGAAAGCCGTAATAGCTCCGCTGATCGTGGTGGCTATGTCAATTATCATCTCTATGGGTTTCTTCCCGCTGATGGGATGGGATTTGAGCATCATCACCATCCTTGCCCCCGTGATGATGATCGCCATTGCCAACAACTACGGAGTTCATTTTGTGGCGCGTTACCAGGAGTTAAGGGTTTACAATACCGGCTGGTCGGTGAAACAGATCACAAAAGATGCTTTGCAATATCTGAAAAAACCCATTGTGATCACCGGCCTGACGACCATTGCCGGCGTGCTGGGGCTGGTGACACATATTCTGCGGCCTGCGCGGCAACTCGGCGTGGCAGCAGCGCTGGGCATTGCTTTTGCCCTGATCTTCAGCTTAACCTTTATCCCGGCATTTTTTGCCGTTCAGAAAAACAAAAAGAAATCGCGCAAGCCAAAGCTAAGGATAATGAGCGGTGGTAAAGCAGTTCTCCAACCATTGAAATTTTTCGGAAAAAAAGTTACAGGGTATCCGTTAACTGTGCTCATTATCTTTGGTATCATATTGCTGATCGCCGGGTCAGGCATTTATTTCCTGTCGTCAGACTCCAACTCCGAGAATTTCCTGCCGAAGAATCATCCGTTCAGGCAAGCCACGAATATTGTGAATGAAAAATTCGGCGGTACAAAAAACATTTCCGTACTGTTTGAAGGCAATATGAAAGATCCTGCCGTTTTGCGCCGTATGGATCACTATCAACAAGAGCTGAAAAAGATGCCGGAAGTGGGGAATGTCATCTCTCTGGCCACCATCATCCGCCAGATGAGCAAGGCGCTGAACAATCCGGGATATCCTTATTACGATACCATCCCGTCCACCGAAGCGGCCGTGGCACAATACCTTGAATTCTATTCCATGAGCGGCAACCCCGGGGATTTTGAAGATTACGTCAATTTCAACTACGACAAAGCCGTTATGAATGTCCAGTTCAGGGCTGATTCCAAATCCGCCGTGGCAGATGTGGCGAACCGGATAAAACAACTGACAAAAAACGACCCCGACTTCCGGATGATGGGCGGCTATTGCCTGATAGACCAGGAAATGGCCAACTCCATCATTCGGGGGCAGATCTATTCCCTGATCTTTGCCATTGTTATCATTGCCATCTTACTGGTTATTATCTTCAGGTCGGTGGTGGCCGGTTTGCTTGGCAGCTTTCCGCTGATCTACACCCTTATCGCTATGTTCGGCACTATGGGCTGGCTGGGCATCAAACTCGACATCGCCACAGCCATGCTTTCATCCATTGCCATTGGTGTGGGCGTGGATTATACCATCCATTTTTTCTGGCGATACAAATACGAAATGTTCCAGGGAAGAAATCCCCGGGAAGCCGTGATGAAAACGCTGACTACAACAGGCAGGGGGATCACCATCAATGCGCTGTCGGTGGTGCTGGGGTTTACCGTCCTGTTCATCTCCTCATTCCTGACCATCAAATACTTTGCGTATCTGATCATATTCTCCATCATCGTTTGTTTGTTCGGAGCGCTGGTGCTCATCCCCGCCATCAGCATTCTGTTCAGGCCGAAATTTCTGGAAAGAAAAGAAAGTTCAAAACATAAAAAACAATTGAAAATTGAAAAAGATAAAGTTAATGTTGGCCCTGCTGATGTTGGGCGCGTATATGCAGATTAATGCACAGGACCCGAAAGAGATTGATGAGAAAGCATCCGATATCTCCAACCCTGATACTTATGAAATGACAGCCACGCTGACGACTTATGATGCAAAAGGGAACAAACGGGTCAGGGATTTTGCTTCCGTTTCAAAAAAGTTCGGCGAGACGACCAAAACGCTCATCAAATTTCTTTCTCCGGCAAATGTGAAAGGTACGGCCATCCTGATATACGACAATAAAAACAAGGATGACGACATGTGGATCTATATGCCCGCGCTGCGCAAAACACGCCGCATCATCAGTAGCGAAAAAAGCAAAAGTTTTATGGGCTCGGAGTTTAGCAATGCTGATATGAGCCGGCCGACCATTGATGATTTCAATTACAAGCTTTTCCGGACAGAGCCATACAACGGCAAAACCTGCCGGGTCATTCAGATCACACCGAAAACGGACAAGATCGCTGACGAAAACGGATTCTCCAAAAAGATCGCCTGGATTGACAAGGACAAATATTATGTTTACAAAATTGAATTTTACGACCTGGACGGGGAATTGTGGAAAGTGATGACGGTGAACGATTACCAGGAGTTGGGCAGCGGAAAAGTGATGTCACGGAAAATGGAGGTGAAAAACGAACAAACGGGCCGCTATTCCATTATGTCCGTCAGCAAGTTACAATCCGGATCCAATCTGACCGAAAATAACTTTACAACCGCTATGCTGGAGAAGTGAGAAGGGGTGCGGGGTACAGGGTAAGGAACACCTTCCAGAGTCCGCAGGACCTGGAAGAGTGTTGTAGGGACATCAAACATTAAACATCAAACATCGAACATCGAACATCAAACTCCCCTACCCCACCTTCTTCCTCGTATCCTCAAGAGCAGTCTCGGTGCCGAATACATGCAGAACATCCCCGGTACGCAGGTAACTTTCACCATGCGGGATAAAGGACTCGTTACCCCGTTTAACGATCATCAGAATGGCATCCTGATGAAAAGGAATGGTTTTCACCTGGCGGCCGTCAATATCTTTATTCAGGACGGTAATTTCATCCAGGCTGAAATTCTCGAACGATTCCACAAGGTCGTAATAGGTTGCCGGGCGAATGATCAGGTTCTCCATAGCCGTGGCAATAACACGTCTGGCATCAATGGCATCCACACCAATCTGTTTGAGTTTCTGTTCAAAAGGGCTGCTTCCCGTGCGGGTAATGATTTTTTCATGCAGAAACTCATTTCGCACGAGTGAACTTACTGACAGATTCACCTTGTCGGAGCCACACTCCACCACGACATAATCATCCGGTTTCAGTTTTATTTCCCTGTACAATCCCGTATCAATCCCGTCGCCGCGTACCACCCACAACCCTTTGTCTTTGATCTCTTTGTACCGTACAGGGTCTTTTTCAACAATGATCGCCTTTTTTCCATGTAAATGCATTCTGCGCGCCAAAAGGACGCCTGTGCTGCTTCCGCCGATAATGATCGTCTTTTTCCCCTCGAGCACCCTCACCGGAAGCATCGCATTAAAAATTGTCGGTGAAAGCAAACAAGTCAGTATAGCCATCATCACAAAGCTGGCATTTATGCCGGGTGTGATCACACCCAGATTGAGGCCGATGGCTGCTGCCGCAATGATCAGGCTCAAACGCGATGACATCAGGAAACCTCCCGACAGGGCATGACGCATACCAAACAAAGGTTGCCAGATCAGCGATGGGATGATCTTTATCAGAAACAAAACCACCAGCAGGGTACTGAGAAACAGATACAACGAACTGCCGATCTCCTGAAATGCCGAAGGGTCAAACTCAAACCCCACCATCACGAAAAAAATGGGAATAAAAAATCCATACCCCATGCCGTCCAGCTTGATCATAACCAGCGACCGGCCTTTGTGCAAAAAAGCCGATAACAGCAATCCGCTTAAAAACGAGCCGAGCAGGATCACCTCTTCGCCAATGTATTGGGCAATGACCACAAAAACAAGGATCAGAAGGATAATACTCCGCACATTGATCTGTGACGCTGCATGCGACAACTGGTAAGATATCTTTTTCAGGCGGGGAATGTTTTTCAGCCGCTGGCCGATACGGTAAAAGATGTAAAAAACAGCAAACAGGGCAAGGATCAGAAGCAGGTCAAAATGGAAACCGTTTTTTAAAATGGAAGCCGTAAACGTGAACAACAGGATACTGAAAATGTCGGCAACAGCAGCAGAGATAATGAGCATCTGCCCGAAACGGGAACTGATTTCTCCACGGTTTTTCAGAACCGGCAGAATGATCCCCACGGAGGTCGTCACCATGATCAGAGAAAAATACCAGACACTTTTTATCTCCGTCAAACCTGACAGCAGCCAGGCTGCAACATAAGACAATACCATGGCAATTGCAAAATGAGTGATCCCCACCAGCAACGGATTGCTCAAAAACCTGGATACACTGATCTTTCTCCTCGGCAGCGAAGCAATGATCTGGTCCATATCAATCTCCAGCCCGCTGAGGAACATCAGGAAAATAAAACCCGACAAAGCCAGAAAACGCAGGATGTGCAGGCTGTCGTGATCAATTTCCATAAAATAATAGCCGACCACAAAACCCAAAATGATCTCGACGATGACCGACGGCACTTTTCTTAAACGGAATGCCGACAGCAGGATGGGGATGATCCAGGCAATGCCCAGCACGACCATAAGCGGCAGATAATCAAAATGAAAGGAGATACTTAACAGCATAACCGGGTCTTGTCTTTTGGAGGCTCAAGATAGGAAGAATTGAGGAAACGAGAGCATTATCCCGGCAAAACTACCTGATAATTATTTTCCGGTTCAGACGCCCGAAACCGTCCGCTTTCAGTTCGATGAAATAAATCCCCGGTGGCAACCCGCCTGTTCTGATAGTGAACGGGGGCGAAAGCCCTTGTTCCTGAATAACTCGTTTCCCGTAAATATTCCGGAGCACAAATCCGACAGGCCTTTGAACTTTTGGTTGCAGATCAACCGAAAAAAAATCGCCCGCTGGATTGGGAAATACTTTTAACTCCCATTTTTCTTTTTCCGGAGTGACCATCCCGACAGGGTCGTAACAAATTCCTGTTGCCAGCCCCAGCATCATACCGCCCGGTCCCGGAACGCCGGGAGGGTTTTTCCCGTACCCGTATGCGCCGGGGATAGTGCGCATCAGGAAAAGGTATGATTCTCCGTTATCTCTGAAAACCATGGAAGGACTGCCATAAGCATCCAGACTGTCGAAAACCCATGGGCAGGTAGGACAGGGACGGTAAGCGCTGTCGTAATGATACATGATCTGCGGGTAATAGCCGGGCTCGCGCGTCCATTCAATGCCATCTGGACTGTATGCCTGGAAAATGGCAAAATGGTTGGCATAGAAAAGATGGTAGCCGAAAACCGGATCCTGTGCCACATTCACATGGTTAACTTCGCCGGGCCACTCTTCGCCGATATGCTGGGTCAGGGGCAGAAAAACCGGGTTGTCAGGATACTTTGTCCAGTTTTTACCGTCGGTGGAAGTGGCATAGCCCACGCTGGTTATCTTGGTGTATGTCGTCACATTGTACCACATTTTGAACAGCCCGTCAGTTGTATCGTAGATCACACTGGGTTCTTTCACACCCATGGCACTGGTCTCCCACTCCTGGGTTGGCACAAGCACCGGATTGTTTTCATAAGGTGTGAATGTTTGGGCGCAATCGGTGGAGATGATCAGCCCGATCTTGTCAATCCTGTTGGCGTGGGTGTATCCCAGAAAGTAAACGTAAAATGTTGAATCGTTGATCTGGAGGGCGCTTGTCGTTTCAAAATTATCCAGCTGGCCTTCACCCCACGAAGGTTCCTTGGTTGGATCGTGAATATCGCGCAGTTCCCCGTCCCAAACCAGGCCGTCGGGGCTTTCGGTGGTGTAAATGTGCATGTGTTTTGTGCAACCGTTCCAGCGTGTAAAAAACAGCCGGTAAAGCTGGGCATGCTCATCCCATATCACGGATGGGTCCCACAGTGTTTTGTCGTTGGCGCAGGGAGCAAAGGATGTCCACGAGGGATAAATCGGGTCGGCTTCCGGAAGAATATCCACCTGCGGATATTCACAGGCCGGCTCCTCTTGTCCGTAGGAATGATGAAAGAGCAGCAGGAAAAAACTTAATGCCAAAAGCATCAATATTCGATTCATTGTACTCAGCTTAACAGGCGAATTTACATATTTTTTGGAAAGCGTTTTTTACAATATGTTAGTACCTTATCTATATTCTCCTCTCGCAAGCCTTCCTGCCCGGCCTGTGCGTTAGCGAGGCGAAGCTATTTAAACCAAAATTAACAAAGTTTTACGTAAAATGGGGTTAAAAAAAGATTATCCGTGGAGCAGCATAGTTAATTTAGGAATTAATCAGGTTAAAAAAAATAATTGAACCCGTCCGGCATTGTCATCCCGGAATAAGTAATTTCGAGAAATTTAAATTTTAAACCTTAACCAATAAATTTATCATGAAAAATGTCCTTTTTTTATTCATTTTTTCCTGTGGGCTGTTGGTGTCTGCTTTCAGCCAGACACACGAAAACATATACGTCGAAAGTGGAAACAATACTTTGTTTATGCGAACAGGAAGCAACTGGGGCTCTGAAACATTTAACCCAAAATACCTGAATTCCGATTGGGAGATGGGTAATTTACAAACAGGCGACAACAAGCTGATCACGGATGTGGCTTTTATGTACAATGTCTCTTTGGACAGAATGGAGATCAGGGCAGACGTCAACCCGGCTGTCATGGGAAGAATAAATTTTGTTGGGAAAGTGTTTATCTATTCCGGGTTTATTTATAATGGCCAGGTGAGATCCGGGTATTTTGAGTTGCTGTCGGAAGGAAGTGATGTTTTGCTGAAAAGATATTCTGTGCAGACTACCGATGCCAAAGGAGGTGCCCTGGTCGGTCACGATGCTTATCAAAATATTACACAGAGTCTGTACATTAAAAAGGGAAATGAACCGGCCGTCATGGTAAAAAAGAAAAAAAGCGAAATCATTAAAGTACTGTCAGACCACAAAAAAGAGGTAGAAGCATACATCCACGAAAATCATCTGAATATGTTAAAAACCAAAGACATCATCCGGCTGTTGAATTATTATTCGACATTGGAAGGGGAGGAATGATACCATTACCGGTAATGATATTGTTAAAGCTGAAGAGAAAGTTGTGGAACTGTTGGGGAAGATGGGGAGGAGGGAGTTGGAGGAGTGTCAACAAAAAATATCATTCGCATTTTGGACTGATTTTGTAGCTGAAAAAAGTAAAAACACAAAAGAGTTTTTTGAAGGATAACTCATCTCAGGTGTATATTGCTTTTATCAGAATTTGTCAGCAACTGATCAAGCTGCCCGCCTTTTGATACACTCCCAACAACAATCTGATCTGCGATTTCAATGATCAGTTTATTTCTGATTGCTGCTCTTTCCTTGGTTATTCGCTTTTCTTTTTCAGCAAACGGACTGACAACAAGCAGACGGTTATCATTTATGGCTTTCAGAATGTCTGGCTCCCAACGCTTTTTCATTCCTCTTGCAAGAACCAGGATCAGAGGTTGTTTCCCTTTTATTAATATCCCGAATTCGTCTTTCTCAATTTGCGAATGGTTGCCACAAATGACACAAACACCTTTGACTCGCTGTTCTTTTGCCCGGTCATAGCTTTTTAACACTACTTAGGCCGGGACTTTTTGAGAACACAAAAAAAACCGTTTTTTTGATTCTAAATATGGATCAGGTCAAAGCTGTAACGGTAATCTATATTCGCGTGTTTTTTATAATTTTCTGTCCAGGCCTTTTCTTCGTGGCTCATTCTGACAATTTCAGAAGATGTTACATTTTTAAATCTAGTAATAACCGTATTGAGTGTATCTATTTCACTTTTCTCAAACAACATGTCATTAAATTTGATTCTTTTGGCCGGTACGATTTTTTCGCCGCTCACATCATTTGTTATTTCCTGGAACACATTTTTAAACACGCCTTCCTTGCGTCCGAATGTATAAAGTAATTCATAATCATCAGGAACCGGACCATAATTAATGGGGGCATATTTTAATCCTGAAATGGAAAAACCGTATTGTTTGTAATGATAGAAATCAGCATAAAAAAGCAACTTGTTGAGTTTTGTTTTCCAGGGTTCCAGCATCAAAGCAAAAAATAAAATCATGTGATAAACTTTTTCAGGACTGAATAGTGTATAGCCGTTCCGGCTGTTTTGTGTCTTCTCCCTGAATATGCTATCGGTAACGATCTCACTGAAAGAACGTTCCCTCTGTTGCAATTCGGTAATCTTTTTATCCAGTGCTTTTGACAGGTTCCCGGATAACCTGGCAAGTTTTCTGAATTCTTCCGGCTCTTCGGCCAGTTGAATGAGGCGCGCGTTGGCCTTGGATGGTATTTCTCCCTTTTCGTAATTACCATAAGTATTGGGGCCAAAACCCAGGATGTCTGACATTTTGCGTGCCGATAAGCTGTATTTTTCCCTGATGGCTTTTATCTCATCAGGGAAAGGGAGCCGCAGTCGTTCCCGGTAATGATTATATACCTGCGTAATATTCAACCCGGCCAGGTGGTCGTCCTCAAATTGCTCGCCGGTATCAATGCATAAATAATAATGATAAACAACTTCAAATTCTTCTTTGCGAAAAGTCAATGTTCGCTTTTCCTTTTGAAGGATCATTTCTTTTCCTGTGATCGGGCTTTTCATGATTTTTTATTTAAACGGATAGGTTAAAGGATGTTCGGCAATATGAAACGAAATACATATGGTCCGATTGTTTTCATTTCCAAGTGTTATTTTTATATAGACCTCTGTGTTTTTTACTGTTTTACCAAATACCCACATCGGCGATCCTCCATAAAGCGCTTCTTCCAGCGGACCTTCCGAATAATCATTAATCTCAAGTGTTTTAATAATTTTCGTCCTTTCAACGGGACGTAACTCCAGATCAAGTAAAGCCTGTGCATTTTTACCCCGGTCGTCCCGGTAAAGCATGCCCCATATTTCTGTTTTTATACGAAAATTGTTGAGAAACTTTTCGACTTCATTTTTTGTAGTCATTTAACTATATGATTGCAAATATATATAAATATATGGTATTATGTATTTCTATAGTAATATAATTTAATTATCTTATCCAAAAATCCCTGTCCACATATTCTCTTTCCCGGTATCACCAACTGCTATTAAAAAGCGAATAGTTAATCATCATCCAGTTCTTTCAACAGATCATCAAAAGAAGTTGTCTGCTTTCTCCTTTCTTCCTCAGTCATATTTTCATATTCTTCCACTGTTCTTTTCAATCGTCCCAATTCTGCCTGAATTTCCTTTTCTTCAAAACTAATAACTGTCATTTCATACAAACAGTGTGCAATGATCTCCAATTCTGTAAACTCACTTAAAGCGTTTTTATCAATGTCCATTCCCAGCCATTTTTTCCAGGAGGTAAACTCAAGCCCCAATAAATCCGTATGTTCATCAGGATTATCTTTTGGGTTGTTATGACGACCGGAAACATCAACATACGACGAATTATCAAAATCATCGTGTACATTATTGAGCAAAATAGAAATATCACAGAAGAGCGGTTCCATTAATTGCAAGTCATTGAAAATCCTCTCATATTCTACAGCATTCTTTTTGTCATCGGGATAAAGCTGTAACAAAACGAACTGAACACTTAACCAAGAATTGTTTTTGATTATTTCGTAAAGTTTCATTTTCTCAAAGTTAATCCATTAATTTGTTTCTATTTTTTCAATTACACTATCCGTACAATTTTCATTATTAAAACTTCTGACAGAAAAATGATTCTATAAAAGAATGTGACAAGATATAAAAAAGGGTTGATTTCTCAACCCCTTTTTTGTACCCTCGTTCATAACTATCTGTGTTACCACATAAAACGTGAACTTGGAGGGCCTTCCCGATGGCGTTCCGCATCGGGATAAACTTCTCGTCCTCCTGTTATTTTACGGCTTATTCCCAATAATAAAAAAGCCGCCTTTGTTACCGGCGGTTCTTGTGAACCTGGAGGGACTCGAACCCCCAACCTCCTGATCCGTAGTCAGGTGCACTATCCAATTATGCTACAGGTCCGTCAAACAAATGAACGATTGTTTTTTCGGACTGCAAAATTACAATTTTTATTCAAATAAATTTCGTAAGATTTTCAGGTTTTTCTTCCGTAATTTCCGTACCCTTCATTTAAGTTGAGCATGCTTCTCAACTGCGATGGTTTCATGATATTCCGTTCATTTGCGTGGGCTAGGCCATGGATTCTTTTCAGCAGATCAAGGTTTGTCGCCAGCTTTGTCCGTTTCGTATCAAACCAGATGTTATCTTCCAACCCAACCCTGACGCCGCCTCCGACGGCTATTGCCACCGAATTCATCATTAGCTGGGTGTTTCCTATTCCTGCCAGACTCCAGAGAGAATTATCCGGCAGGTCATGGGTCATCATCCCCGCATGTAAAAGGTCGGCCTGGGCACAGGCAACATTCCCCAGCAAAAGATTAAAATAATGGGGCGGAACCAGCAGCCCTTTTCTTTCCAGGTATTTGGCATAATTGATCATGCCTGCATCGAATGCTTCCAATTCGGCCAGGATGCCTCTTTTCAACATTTCCCTGGCGAGTGATTGTATCATTTCCGGTGAGTTCAAGCTGGCAATACGGTTAAAATTCAGCGAGCTCAATGTAAGACTCCCCATGTCGGGTTTTAAATTCCCGTCAAGGCTGAGCACTTCCGCCCGTTGTTCAAATTCCTTGAAAGTCCTGCCGCTCAGTGAAACGCACAGGATCAGGTCGGGTGCATCAGCGCGGATGCCTTCAATTATCCTGGCATACACTTCCGCTTTATAGGTCGGCTCGCCGGTTTTTTCGTCCCTGGCGTGCAGATGTACCATGGTGATGCCCAACTCATAAGCTTTCAAAACATCTTCAACGATTTCATCCACCAACACCGGTACATGGGGCGTCATTTCCTTGGTTGGGATCATCCCCGTGGGTGTAAAATTTATGATCAGATCCATTTTGAAATTTTAAATTTATTCGGTTTGTAATGATTTCACAACTTTGGCAGGGATGCCCAGCACAATCACATTATCGGGAACATCTCTGATTACAACAGCCCCGGAGCCGACGATTGAATTTTCCCCAATCGTCAGGCCGTCAATCACAATGGAGCCCATGCCTATGAATGCCCCTTTTTTAACATGTACCCGACCCGCCACATTTGCGCCGGGCGAGATGATCACATGGTCCTCAATAACCGTATGATGTCCGATCAAAGAACCCCGGTTTACCAAAACATGATCTCCGAGAACCGATTGAGCAGCAATGACTGACCCGGAATTGATAAATACGCCTTTACCCGTTTTTACTGTTTTTGACATTTGGGCATTGGGGTGAATGACATTGATGAATTTAACCCCTTTTTCCAATGCACTTTTGATAAAGATGCCCCGTTTTTGTGATCCTGCTCCGCAGATCGAGAAAAATTCTTCCTGAATACCGGTCACATCATCCAGCCAGATCACAGGTAATCCCCCAATGAATGTCCCTGCTTTTTTAATATCAATTCCTTCAATATAACCCTTTAAATTCAGGGAATCCAGCAGGGATATTACATCACCTACTTCTTCTGCAAATTTTCCGGCACCCAGTATGTAAACATCTTTCATAAGTAATTTAACAGGTGGGACAAAATTTTCAGGTTGCCATTATTATACAAATTTAATAAAAATATATAACATGGTTGAATGGGAAACATTGACTAAGAGCCAACATAAAATATATAAGATAGAGAAACCATAAACACAAATAAACCAACGAATAACACAACAATATTCTCCTACCTTGGGGGAGATGTCCGTCGGCTGACGGACAGAGGGGCCTTTTCTCCTCCTTTGGGGGAGATGTCCGTCGGCTGACGGACAGAGGGGGTCACTCATATCTCAGCGCCCTCGCCGGTTCAATCCTGTTGATGTAAAACAGCGGGGCGATCAGCATCAGCACGCAGATGACAAAAGCACCAACATTAAGTAGCACAAAGTAAAGCGGATTCAGCTCAACGGGTACGTAGTCCACATAATAATCTTCAGGAGAAAGGCCGATGATGCGGAAATTCAGTTGCAGGAAATAGAACGCCAGCCCGATCACATTGCCCCAGAACATCCCTTTCAGGATGATGTAAGCCGCTTTGTAAAGGAAAATCCTGAAAATTGACGAATTACGGGTTCCCAGCGCTTTCAGCACGCCGACCATATTTGTCCGTTCGATAATCAGTACCAGCAGTGTGGAGATCATCGTGATGGCCGAGACAAGGATGAGCAGCGTCAGGATCACCACCACATTCATATCCAGCAGGTCGAGCCAGTTGAAGATCTCGGGATACTGGTCCATTGCCGTTACGACCATCAGGTTATAGGGCAGCGCAATATTCAGCCGCATAGCAATTTCCCGGATGTGTTTGAAGTCTTTGACTGAAACTTCGATGCTGCCTACCTGGTTTTCATTCCAGTTATTCAGCTTTTGAACCTGCCGGATATCGCCGATGATGTAAGCATTGTCAAATTCCTCCATACTGGTTTTGTAAATGCCCGACACTTTGAATTTCCGCCCCCGTGCCGCATTGCCGGTCACGAACCATGCCCGCAGGTCATCACCGGTTTTCAGGTTCAGCTTATCGGCTATTTTTTTGGAGATCAATACCTCTGTGGTCTTTTCCCCTGTCAAATCGGGCATGCTGCCTGCCACAAGGTGCTCTTTGATAAACGATTCATCGTATCCGG